>NZ_OZ038525.1:4008455-4351273 GCF_964036645.1 Tenacibaculum sp. 190524A02b
AAAAAGGAGAAGTAACAGTGTCAATGGTTGGATATGAAACAAAACATATAATTTTAAATCCAAAAAAAATAACAATCATTACCTTAAGTGTTGCCACTGAAAATCTAGAAGAAATTGTAGTATCGGCAAGTAGGGAAGTGCAGCAAAGAAAAGAAGTTCCAGCTTCAATAGGTTTATTAACTGCTAGTCAGATAGAAGAAACAAAAGCATTTGGTGTTGAGCAATTGGTAAATCAAGTGCCAGGTGTTTTTATGAGTACGTCAAAAGCTTCAAGTAATGAACAACATTTTATGGCAACAAGATCGCCTATATCAACCAAATCATTGTTTTTATATATTGAAGATGGTTTACCTATAAGACCCGTGGCTGTGTTTAATCATAATGCTTTATTAGAAATGAATAATACTACTTTCAATAGAGTTGAGGTTTTAAAAGGTCCAGCGTCTAGTATTTATGGAAGTGAAGCTATTGGAGGAAGTTTTAATTTTATTACAAAGAATCCTAAAAAAGATTTTGGAGGGTCTGTGAGTGTGCAAGCTAATGATTTAGGTTTTACTAGATATGAATTAGAAGCATCTACTACTGTCAACGAAAAATATGGATTTTATGTGGGAGGACACCATGCGAGAAGAGATAATGGAGTAGTAGGACATTCTGATTATGAGAAAACGGCAATATCATTTAAAAATGTAAATGACTTTTCAGAAAATTTAAAATGGGTAAATAGTTTTACACTTATAGATTATCGTTCGGATATGTCAGGTTCTATTTCAGAGAAAAATTATTCAGACGGAGACTATAAGAGCAATCAAACTTTTACACAACGTGAAGCTAAAGCTTTTAGATTTAGATCATCATTAGATAAAGCATGGAATGAAAAAAATAAAACATCATTTAATTTCTTGTATCGAAATAATGAAATGAATCAAATTCCTTCATATAGAGTAAGACAAAATAGAACAAATGGAGTTTTAAATGGAACGGGAAAAGGAGAAGTTAATTCCAATAAATTTCAGAGTTATGTTGGGTTAATTCAGCATAAAATGAATTTTAATTTTGCCAATGCAAGTTTGATTTTAGGAGCTACCACTGATTTTTCTCCCCAAACTTATGAGGCAGAGAATATTGATGTAATTGTTGATGTTAATACTGCTCAAAATACGGGTTATTCAGTGAAAAATGGAGATTATATATTAAAATATGAGGCAGATATTTTTAACCACGCTGGTTATGCTCAATTTGAAATATCGCCATTAGAAAAAATAAAAGTTACAGGAGCATTACGTTATGATGCTTTTACCTATGATTATAATAATTTAGATAAAGGGAATTCAGGAGTTAGTGATACTAGAATTTCATATGAAAATTTTGCTCCTAAATTAGGGGTGAACTTAAATATATCTAAAAATTCAGGAGTGTATTCAAATTACTCTAAGGGATTTACACCACCACAAGTTGGAACATTGTTTAGAAATGGTAAGAATAAAACTGGAGAAGCATTTAGTTTAAACCCAGCAAAGTTTCATAATTATGAAATAGGAGGGTATTTTATAGTGCCGTCTAAATTAAAAGTTGATTTGGCGATTTATCAATTAGATGGAATTGACCGATTAATTTCTATTAGAGATGATAATGGGAATTTTGTGCAAAAGAATGCAGGTAAAACGCGTTCAACTGGAATTGAATTAGGGGTTAGGTATAATTTGTTAGATAATTTATATGTAAACTACAGTGGTAGTTATGCTACACACAAATATTTATCTTTTTTTGACAATAATGTAGACTATTCAAATACAGACATGCAAACGGCTCCAAATTATATTGCAAATACAACATTAACTTATAAACCATTAACTAATTTATTATTGGCTATAGAGCATGAGCAAGTAAGTAAATACAATACAAGTTTTGAAGGTCAAGCAATTATTGGTGTCGATGGTTCGGGTAATGATATTTTAGGCACTTCAATTTATGCAGGACATCATGTGTTTAATTTTAGAGTTAATTTTGAATGGAAAAACTTTGAGATTTGGGGGCAAGCATTGAATGTTTTTAATAAGTTGTATGCTGTCAGAGCTTCTTATAGTAGATGGGATAAAGCAAATACGTATAGTATAGGTAACCCTAGGGCATTTCATTTTGGGGTAAAATATAAATTTTAAAGAATCTAAAACCTCATAAAATTCTTTTATGGGGTTTTTAAATTTTTAAGTCATGAAAAACAGAAAACTCAACCAATGGTTGTGGAAGTGGCATTTTTTAGCGGGAATTATTTCGTTGCCTTTTGTGTTGGTTTTATCAATTACTGGAGCTATTTATTTGTTTAATCCGGAGGTAGAAAAAGAGGTTAAGAGTAAAGCGCAGTTAGTGTCCAAAAAACAAGGAAAACTTATTTCATATCAAAAGCAGTGGGAAGCTGCTAAGAAGAATATGAAAAAACGTCCTACTGCAATGATAATTCCAAACGAAAAAGGAATGGGAGTTGAATTTGTTTCAGGAAGATTTAGCCATAAAAGTTCTCTTTTCGTAGATCCGTATACAGGTAACGCTATAGGAAGCTTTTCGCCAAAAAGTACTTGGATGTATACGGTTAGGAAGTTGCATGGTGAGTTATTAGGAGGGAAAGTAGGAACTAAGATTGTGGAATTGATAGCTTGTTGGATGATTGTATTGATTATAACAGGACTTTATGTATGGTGGCCATTCAAAAGAGGAATACAAGGGGTTTTTACCATTCGTTTTAAAGAAGGTAAACGGATTCTGTTTAGAGATATGCATGCTGTGTTGGGATTTTGGATGTCACTTCTTTTGTTGTTAACGTTAGCTGGAGGTTTGCCTTGGACAGATGTTTTTGGAGGGAACTTTAAATGGGTGCAAAAAGTTACCAATACAGGGTATCCTAAAACATGGAGTGGAAGAGGTTTGAAATCAGAAGTAGGTGAAAAACCTTTGTCGTTAGATGATATGTTTTTGATAGCTAAAAAACAGAATTTAGAAGGAGTTATTTCCATAGGATTACCCAAGTCTGAGGCAAGTACTTTTAGTGTTTCAAATGAGACCTATAATTTAGGAGCTAGAAAAATGTTGCATTTTGATCAATACACAGGAGCTTTAATTAAATCACATGTATGGAGTGATGTAGGTGTTTTAATGAGGGCTAGAATGTGGGTAATGGCTTTTCATCAAGGTCAATTTGGAAGTTGGAATTGGTGGTTGATGTTTGGAATAGCAATTGTCTTGACAATCATGAGTCTTGCAGCAATTATTTCTTACTTGTATAGAAAACCTAAAGATGATTTTGGAGTTCCTAAAGTTTCTAAAGGGTTTAAATTATCAACTGCTTTTGTGGTTTTAATAGGGCTTGTTGCTATAGTATTACCATTATTTGGAGTAAGTTTAGTTTTGTTGATTATATATGAATATTTAAAAAAGAAAAGAGCTGTAGTTACGAACTAAAAAAAAGCTGCGTTAAGCAGCTTTTTTTAGTTTATTTTTTCTCTTTGATTAAATATAAATACACAGGATAGTGGTCACTATATCCTCCCGTATATTTACCGCCTGAAAAACTTCTAAAAGGATATCCTTTGTATCTGCCTTTCTTTTGAGTTAAAAAACGTTTATTAAAAATTCCTGCTTTAAACATTTTATAAGTAGAAAAGTCTTTTTTCCCTTTATCTAGTAATGGAGAAGTAAACATAATTTGATCAAACAAATTAATATTATCTCTATATCCTAAAGTGTTAAAACCTCTACGAAACATGTCTTCATAAGGATTGTAAATCTCCCCTTTAGCTACATTCTTCTTATTAGCTTTTGTTTTTAATTTATTTTTAAAGCTAGAATTAATAGGGTCGTCGTTAAAGTCACCCATAATAATAACCTTAGGATTAGGATCGGTTTCTTTAATCTTTTCAATAATCTGAGTTACTTTATAAGCAGCTTTTTCACGTAAAGGTCTACTTTTAGCCTCGCCACCTCTTCTTGAAGGCCAGTGGTTTACTATTACATGAACTAGTTCATCGTCTAAATAACCAGAGACTAATAATATGTCTCTAGTATAAACTTTTTTATTTTCATTATAAATATTTGGGTTGAATGCTTCATAATGAATTGGTTTAAAATAACGTTGTTGATATAATAAAGCTACATCAATACCCCTTTTATCTGGTGAATCGAAATGAATAATTTCATAACGTTTCTTTTTTAACTTTTCTGTTTTAACCAGATCTTCTAAAACTTTTCTATTTTCAACTTCAACAACACCAAGTATAGCTGGACTTGTATTTGATTTCTCTTTTCCTAACTGAACAATAACAGAGCTTAACTTGTCTAATTTATCGTTATAAACTTTTTCTCTATCGCCCTCTAGCTCCATAATAGGACTGGCTTCATCGTTTTTCTCAGTGTCGTTCTCAGTATCAAATAAGTTCTCTAGATTGTAAAAACCAACAGTTCTTATTTTAAATTGTTTGCCGCTCTTTTGTCCATAACAAAAAGATAACATTAGGCTTAATATTAGAAAGGATATAGTTTTTTTCATTTATTTAAATTTACTGCGCAAAAATAATACAAAAAATACACCAAAATTCAATTATTGTTAAATACATAACAATTTTTTAATGATAAAGTGTTTTGGTTTTTGTAATTTTGCCTCCCTTTTGGGTTAACGAAAGGGGATTAAATAAATATTTTATAACCAGTATTTTATGAGAAATTTTAGAGTAACAATGTTTATGCTACTTATGTTTAGTTTAAGTGTAAGTGCACAAAACATTGTAAAAGGTATCGTTATAAATAGCGATTCTGAAAAACCTCTACAAGGTGTTTCTGTTAGTGTAAAAGATGCGGATATAGTACAAACTACATCGGGGGACGGTAGTTTTACTTTGCAAAATGTACCAGAAGGAAGACAACTTGTAGTTATTTCATTAAAAGGGTATGAAACCCAAAACTTTCCAGTTGAATTGTCTGGTAAAACAGTAGATTTAGGTATGATTATGATGTATGAAGATATATCAGAAGATCAAGACTTAAGTACTATTACTATTACAGATGATGAATTAAGTGGTGATACTAGTGCTGCTGATAACATTTCAGGTTTATTGCAAGCTAGTAGAGACACGTATTTAAACTTTGCAGCTTTTGAATGGAGTGGTTCATTTTACAGAGTTAGAGGTTTAGATTCTGATAATGGTAAAGTTTTGATGAATGGAATTGAAATGAATAAACTTTACAATGGAAGACCACAGTGGAGTAACTGGGGAGGTTTAAATGATGTAATGCGTAATCAGGAGTTTAGTAACGGTTTAGCACCATCTAACTATACTTTTGGTGGAGCCTTAGGTTCTACAAATATTAGTACACGTGCCTCAGAATATAGAAAAGGTGGTAGAGTATCTTACGCTTCATCTAATAGAAGTTATAACCATCGTTTAATGGCAACCTATGCTTCTGGTTTGTTAAAAAATGGTTGGGCCATTGCAGCTTCTGGTAGTAAGAGATATGCAGATGAAGGTTATACCGACGGAACATTGTATAATGCGCACTCTATATTTTTCTCTATTGAAAAACAGTTGGGAGATAATCATAGCTTAAACTTTACGGCTATTAACGCACAAAATAGAAGGGGTAAATCTTCTTCAAATACTGAAGAAGTGTTCAATCTAAAAGGGAGAAAGTATAATTCTTATTGGGGATATCAAGGAGATGAAATCCGTAACTCTCGTATTAAAAGAGTTGAAGAACCAATAATAATGTTAAGTCATTATTGGGATATTTCAGAAAATACAAGTTTAAATACCAATGTGGGATACCAGTTTGGAGAAACAGGAAATAGTCGTATAGATTTTGGAGGACATAAATTAGGAGGAATTGATTCTAATACAGGAAACCCTTATGTTTTAGATTTAGGAGGTAGTAATCCTTCAGCAGACTATTATCAAAAGCTACCAAGTTATGCTATCAGACAAGGGAATCCATTAGTTTATGAAGTACAACAAAATTTTGTGAATGATGGACAAATAAATTGGAGTGATTTATACAGAGCGAATACAAGGTCAGCAAATGAAGGATTCTCTTCTTATGTTTTATACGAAGATAGAAACGATGATACGCAGTTTAATGTGAATACAATTTTAAATACACAATTGAACGATAATATCACATTAAATGCTAAAGCGCAATATTCTAAGTTTTCATCTGAAAACTTTGCTTATATGTTAGATTTATTAGGTGGAGAAAAGTTTTTAGATATTGATGGTTTTGCTGAATTTGATAACGAAAGACAAAATGATTTGCAAAACCCATACAGGTCTGTTAAAGTTGGAGATCGTTTTAGATATAATTATAAATTAAACTCCGAAGTATTAAATGGTTTTGTTCAAGCACAGTTCAAGTATAATAAAGTAGATTTTTATGTAGCAGCGGATGTAAATAAAACAACACATCAAAGAGAAGGTTTATATCAAAATGGTGCATTTGCTAATAACTCATTAGGATTATCTGATAAAATTGACTTCACAAACTTTAGTGGAAAAGCAGGTTTTACTTACAAAATCTCAGGACGTCATTTATTAGATTTTAATGGAGGATACATTACTAAAGCGCCTTTATTAAGAAATGTTTTCTATAATGCTAGAGAAACAAATAATATTGTTGAAGATTTAAAAGTAGAAAAAGTAATCACTGCGGATGCAAGTTATATTGTAAGAACTCCTTTTATCACCTCTAAATTAACAGGATATTATACAAAAATTCAGGATGCTACAGATGTAAGTTTCTACTTTGCTCAAGGGTTAAGATTAGAAGCGTTATTTCAAGAAACGATGACAGGTGTTGATAAGCAACATTTTGGAGCGGAGTTTGCTTTTGAAGCTAAAGTAACACCTACTATTAAATTAAAAGGTGCTGCAAACTATGGTCAATATACATACACTAATAATCCAAATGTAACTTTAAGTACAGATGTAAGTAAAAGTTTAGAATTTCAGAGTTCAGGTTTTAGTCCTATTAATGGAACAAGGAATTATGGTGAAGCTAATTTAAAGAATTACAAAGTTGCAGCTGGTCCACAAACAACTTATTCGGTAGGTTTTGAATACCGTGATCCTGATTATTGGTGGGTAGGAGCTACTATTAACTTCTTTGACAATGTGTATGTAGACGCTGCACCAATATTAAGAACAGCTAGTTTTACACAAGATCCAAATGGAATTACTTTTGGAGATTATGATCCTGCAGTTGCAAGAAGATTATTACAGCAAGAAAAGTTTGATAATTACAACACTGTAAATTTAATTGGAGGGAAATCATGGAAGGTTGGAGATAATAAATACATTAGTATTTTTGCGAGTGTAACTAACTTATTTGATACAGAATATAGAACAGGAGGTTTTGAAGCATCTAGAAATGCAAATTACAGATCATTAAGAGATGATAGTGCTTTAGATACTCCAGTTTTTGGTAATAGGTATTGGTACGCAAGAGGTGCTACTTATTTTTTAAATGTAAATTATAGATTCTAATAAAACGAAATACAAAATCATGAAAAATAATAAATTAAATATCATTGCATTATTAACTCTTTTCTTAGGGTTAGTATCGTGTGTAGAAGATGGTGATTTTACATTGCCTAGCACAGAAATTAATGAGCCAAATATTAAAGCAAACTCAACTATAAAAGCAGTTAAAGAGGCTTTAAAGCAAGAGTTTAATAGTAATAATAAGTTAGTCTATACATTCCCAACCCCAGATGCTCCAAATGCAGCGCCATTAGCTGTAATTGAAGGATATGTAGTTTCTAGTGATGCTACAGGGAACTTTTATAAGAAATTAACTATTCAAGATAAACCATCTGAACCTACTCATGGTATCGAAATTTTATTGGATAATACTTCTTTAAGTCAATCTTATGAAGCTGGGAGAAAAGTATACGTAGTGTTAGATGGGTTAACGGTTACTTATGATGATGGAGAGAGAACAATTGCTTTTGATAACGATGTTCCTGGTAAATTTACTTTAGGGCAATTAATTGGTGATAGAGTAGATGAGGTAATTCAACCAAGAGTTGCAAAACATGTTTTTGCTTCTGCTACTAAAGAGACTATTGTACCTACTTTAATCTCTGTAGCTGATATTAAAGAAGATCATATTAATACTTTTGTTAAGATTGAAGGAGCTCAATTTGAAAAAGGAGAGTTAGTTAAAACTTTTTCTGGAGAAGCTAATGACAGTTTTGACGGCTTAAGAGCTTTCACTGAATGTGCTAGTGGTTTAGGAATGAACTTACAAACAAGTACTTTTGCTAGCTTTAAATCAAATATTGTACCTCAAGGAAGAGGAGATATGATGTTTGTTTTAACAAAAGACTTTAGAGCAGAAAACTTAGTAGCAATAGTAAATACTCCTGATGCACTTCAATTTGATGGGCAAAGATGTGATCCTGTTTTTGGTGAAGATTTCCAAACAGCAGAAGATAATACAGACTTAAATATTGATGGATGGATCAATATTGCTGAAGTAGGTGGTGAATTATGGTCTGAGCAAGAGTTTAGAGGAAATGGTTATGCTGAGTTTAGTGGGTTTAGAACTGGAGATGCTAGTAATATAGGTTGGTTAATTTCTCCTGCAATTGATATGGATGCGCAAGATGGAGAAGTTTTAACTTTTAAAGCAGCTCAACATCACGTAAGTGATTCAGATAATAATACTTTAGAGGTGTTAGTTTCTACTAATTTTGACGGAACTAATGTTGCAACTGCTACTTGGACAAAATTAACAGCTACCTTACCTACTAAAGATAGTAGTTGGTATGCATTTCAAGGTTCTGGAGAGATTGATTTATCAAGTTATACAGGTAAGTTACATATAGCATTTAAATCAGTTGCATCTGGTACTGACACTGATTTAGATGGTTCTTATATGATTGATGATGTAAAAGTATTTGTTAAATAATAAATACTAATTATTATATAAATAAAAACCGAGCTTCAAAGCTCGGTTTTTTTGTGTGTAAAAGTTTTCTAATTTTTAATTAACTTTTGAGTGTATCTCTTATCTGTATTTTCTAAAGAAATAAAATAGATGCCTGCATTTATATTTGAAACATCAATAGTGTTTTTTTCAGAGCTCATTTCAACTTTAGCAACAGTTTTTCCGTTCATATCATTAATAATAACAGCATTATTTTGCCATAATTCGTTGTTTATATATAGTAACAATTGATTTCCTTTTACAGGATTAGGCGCAAATAATACTACCTCATTATCATTTACTAGAACTTTATGAGTGTTTGTTCTTGCTCTAGGATTATAGCATACACTTAATCTATTCCATCCTCTGTTTGTTCTTTCATAAATAATATTGTTATATAATGTTTTATCTCCAGAAGAATAATTAACAGAAGGATTATAGATAGGAGCATTGCAAGAATTATTTTTAATATTATTACCATTAGTTAAGTTAACAGAATAATCTTCAACTTCACCATAATTAAAGGAACCACAAGATGAAGGTAATGTGTTGTACCTCATTGTAACTCTCATTCGTGTTTTACCAGACTTAGCACTAGATGGAACGGTAAATGTTCCGCTAACTGAAGCATCTTGATTAGCACCTTTACTGTAAACTTGCTCGCCATTATCCTCAAAGTCTCCATCTTGATTGTAGTCAATCCAAACACGATACGCTTCGTTATACTTTCTGCCAGTCCATTTAGGAGTAATTGTAATTGTTTGCGGACTTCCTAATTGTAAGTCAGTAGATAAGCTAGTGAAATCTTGATAACCCGTCTGAGCTGTTGAACGATTATTAATACTACCAATTGCTACTTTTTGAATGTACTCATCAGAAACGTTATTCCCTTTAGCAGCGCAATAAGTAACCGGTTCAGAGGTTCCTTGACTTTTAGCAACTTCAATTAAAAATTCCAAACCGAGTTTCGCAAATTTAGCAGCATGAGTTGCATTTGCTGTAGGAAAACGACTAGAAGTATCGTTAACGGTATGGATGTATGGACTAGATCCGTTAAAAGTAGCTTCAAAAGGAAAGGCCGTCTCATAGCCTTGTTGTGCCCAGCTATAATGATCTGAACAACCATAGTTACATCTAGTATATCCATAAGTAAATTTATGAGTACCCGAAGCATTATAATGATCCATTAATTGTACTAAGAAAGCATTTAAAGAGCTACTGTTATAGCTATCATCTGATACATAAACATCATTTGAAGAACCTTTATAATTGGTCATATCAAACTGTACATAAGCCAAAACATTTACGTTTCTGCTTTTGTAGTCTTGAGCAATTTCTTTAGAGCCTCTTAAACCAATTTCTTCAGCGGCAAAAGCCATGAATTCAATAGTTCTTTTAGGTTTAAAGTTGGTTGAAAGTAATACCCTTGCTACTTCTGTAATAGTAGCAATCCCAGAAGCATTATCGTCTGCTCCTGGAGCATTCGTTGTTCTTTCAGGGCTAATAGAATCAATATGCCCACCAATAATTACAAACTCATCTGGTTTTTCACTACCTGTAATTGTCATAACTACAGAAGGCATACTGGAACTGTTATGGTTTACAATTCTTACAGAAACATCATTTCGATTAGTAGCCATGCTTTCCCATTTTTGTTTTAAATCTAACACAGACTGTTTAGCACTTTGGGTAGTATGATATCTAGTACCATAGCCCTCAAGCTCTTTAATATGATTAGCAATATTCATATTGTTAACCAAGTTGATGTGTTGTTTAACTACCTGATCTTGATTAATAGAAAAAGAGCCTCTTTTTTGCCCTTTTCTTCTATTCTGAAGCGCATTAATAGTTTTAATGGCATCTTCTTTTGAGTTTTCATAAATAAAACCAGGCCCATGTGTAAGAATCATGTGGTGTAATTTTTCTGCAGCATCTTCACTAAGTTTTACTGCGCTATAACCATTGGAGGAGGAGAGGATCATAATGTCTTGCGGAGACAATTTTTTAAGTTTCACAGCGTCTTTTGTTTCAATAGTTCCATAAAACATTTCTTTTTGTTGACTGTAGATGGTAGAAAAGTTTAGGCATAGCAATAACAACGTGATAAAAAAATACTTTTTTTTCATTTTGAAGGGGTTTAAAAAATTAATTTTAGTTTAGTTTGAATAAAAATAATGAAAAAATATTCTAAATCAGTGTTTTATGATGAGTTTCTAATGCCTTTTTTAAATAATGTATTGTTTTTGTAATTTGTAAATATTCCCAACGCGGTTGAGATGTTTTCGGTAACTATTGAAGTGTTCCCAATACAATTGAAAGGAATTAATAGTATAGATATTCAACTAAATATAGGCGCATAATTAAAAAATCTGCATATTTATACCATCAAAAAAAGTACAATGTCTTCTAATACCAGAATAACTAGAGCTTTTAAGAATGCAAAAAGGCTGCCGTTGTCATCTGAATCAAAATATATATTATTCTCAGACTGTCATAGAGGAGATAATAGTTTTGCAGATGATTTTTCTCATAATAGAAAAATTTATCACTATGCAATGTCTTATTATTTAGAAAAAGAGTTCACTTATATTGAGTTGGGAGATGGAGATGAACTATGGGAGAATTCTTTTAAAGCAATTTTTAATGCGAATAAAGATATCTATTTGTTGTTGAAAAAATTTCATGAGAAAGGAAAGCTTCATTTTATTTGGGGAAATCATGATATGGATTATAGAAACCCTAAAAACATTGAAAAAAATCTACATTATTACTATGATACTTCGGATGATAAAGAAAAGGAGTTAATGATTGGAGCTTCATTCTCGGAAGCTATTCGATTAGAACAAGAAGATGGGAGATCTATATTTTTACTACATGGACATCAAGCAGATTGGTTTAATTATCTTTTTTGGCGATTCAGTGCTTTTTTGGTAAGAGTATTATGGAGACCATTGCAAATAATTGGTATTAAAGATCCAACTAGTCCAGCTCAAAACTATAGAGGGTTAATAAAAGTAGAAAGAAGATTAGAAAAATGGATAAAAGAAAATAACAATCAAATGATTGTTACTGGCCATACACACAGACCTAGATTTCCTGCAGAGAATGAATTACCACATTTTAATGATGGGAGCTGTGTACATCCAAGATGCATAACAGGGTTGGAAATTGAGGATAATAAAATAACTTTAATAAAGTGGCACGTGTTAACAAAACATGATGGAACCATGCAGATAACCAGAACAAAGTTAGAAGGACCAAATAATATAACGGATTATATTTAAAAAATTATTTTCATAACATTAAAATAATATTATATATCAACTGTGTTTTCTTAAATTTGTCGGGTTAAATTAAAAGCATAGAATGGGAGATCCGTTTATTTTAATGCTAGTCGCATTGGGGGCATTAGCAATATTAGATTTAGTTGTTGGAGTTAGTAATGATGCAGTAAACTTCTTGAATTCGGCAATTGGGTCGAAAGCTATTCCTATTAAAACTATAATGATTATTGCCAGCGTAGGTGTGTTCTTTGGAGCAGTTACCTCTAGTGGTATGATGGAAGTAGCCAGAAAAGGTATATTTAACCCAAACATGTTTATGTTTGAGGAGATCATGTACATTTTTATGGCTGTAATGATTACAGATATTTTATTGTTAGATGTTTTTAACTCTTTAGGAATGCCAACATCTACCACAGTATCGATTGTTTTTGAGTTGTTAGGTTCAGCTGTAGCCATAGCTTTAATTAAAATTTCAGCTAGTGATACACAAACAATTGCAGATATTTGGTCATATATTAACGATAAAAAAGCCATTGAAATTATATTAGGTATTATACTCTCCGTCGTAGTCGCATTTACGGTAGGAGCCATTGTACAGTACTTTTCAAGGGTTATTTATTCTTTCGATTTTGAAAAAAGACCATTGTATATTAATGCTTTATTTGGAGGGTTTGCGATTACTGCTATTACTTATTTTATAATTATAAAAGGTCTAAAAGGAACACCTTTTTATGGAAACCTGAAAGGAATCATTGAAGGAAACTCTGTGGCTATTGTAGTAGGTAGTTTTGCCTTATGGTCAGCAGTTTCATATGCACTTATTAAGTTTTTTAAGGTTAATATATTAGTAACCATTATTGCTGTAGGTACTTTTTCTTTGGCAATGGCATTTGCAGGGAATGATTTAGTTAATTTTATAGGTGTGCCTATTGCAGCTTTAAACTCTTATGATGCTTGGCAAGCTTCTGGTTTAGGTGCTAATGAGTTTTCAATGGGGGTTTTAGCTAAAAAAGTACCATCAAATACTTTACTTTTATTAGCTGCAGGTTTAATAATGGTAATTACTTTATGGACATCGAAGAAGGCAAGAGCTGTAATTGAAACTGGAATTAATTTATCAAGACAAGGAGAAGGTCAAGAGAAGTTTCAACCAAATAATTTATCAAGAACTGTAGTTAGATTAGCAATGTTTGCTAATCAAGGAATTAATCTTTTAATACCTAAAAGAACTCAAGTATATATCAATTCAAAATTTGAAAAACCAGTTATAAAATTACCAAAAGATAAAACATATGAATTACCTGCTTTTGATTTAGTTAGAGCTTCCGTAAACCTTATTATGGCTAGTGTATTAATATCTATTGCCACTTCTATGAAACTACCACTTTCAACTACTTATGTAACCTTTATGGTAGCAATGGGTACTTCATTAGCAGATAGAGCTTGGGGAAGAGAAAGTGCCGTATATAGAGTTGCTGGAGTATTTAATGTAGTAGGAGGTTGGTTTTTAACAGCTATAGTGGCTTTCACCGCAGCAGGAATAGTAGCTTACTTAATTAGTTGGCATATTTCAATGATACCAGTATTATTATTGCTTGTTATTGGTTTATTAACTAGAACAAGTATTATGTATTCTAGGAAAGCGAAAGAAGAAAAAAAGCAATTATTTGTTGAAAGAGCTGAACTGATTTCTATTAATGGGGTGATTGATGAGAGCTCAGATCATATTGCAGGAGTAGCTGAAAGAGTTAACAAATTATATTCAAATGTGGTAAATGATTTAGCAAATCATGATTTAAATAAATTACGTAAAACAGACAAACACGTAATGAAGCTAAATGACGAAATAGATAGTTTGAAAGATGGTGTATTTTATTTTATAAAATCTCTAGATGAAACATCTGTACAAGCAAGTAGATTTTATATTTTAATTTTAGGGTATTTACAAGACGTAGCACAATCTATTAGTTATATTTCTAGATCTACTTTTAAGCACGTTCATAATAACCATAAAAATCTTAAAAAAGAACAAATTAAAGATCTAAAGTATATAGATAATAGCTTGTCTAAATTATTAGAAGATATTAGTAAAACTTTTGAAAGTAGAGAGTTTGATAACTTGTCACAAATTATAGACGAAAAAAGAGCATTATTAAAAGATGTTTCTGATTCAATTGAAAAACAAGTAGACAGAATTAGAACAAATGAAACAAGTCCTAAAAACACCACGCTTTACTTTAGTTTATTAATTGAAACACAAGATTTGGTTTCAGGACTAATGAGTTTATTACAAACTTATGAAGAGTTTCATGTTAGTACCAAAAGTGTAGTATAATTAAAAAGATAAATATTGTTATAAATAAAACCTTGGAATTTGATCCAAGGTTTTTATTTTTGCTGGAAATTAAATCAATGAAAATGAAAAGGATATACTTACTCTTTATTTTTAGTATCAATCTATCTATTTGTTTCTCACAAAAAAGTAAATCTTCTAAGTTAGGAAATGTTTCTAGAGAGGAGGTTGAAATGGCTTTATATGAAAAAGATACACTTGCCAATGCAGTAGTTTTGTTCGAGCATGGGAATTATTATTTGGATGAAAGAAGAGATTATAAAAAGACTACAGATTATTATTTTAAAGTTAAAATAATAAATGCAGAAGCATTTGAGAAAGCTACTATTAGTATTCCATTTTATAAAGATGAGAAAGTACATCATATAAAAGGAATAACATATAATTTAAGTGAATCTGGGAAGGTTACAAAAACTCATTTGGTAGATACAAATGTTTATACAAAAGAGTTGAGTGCAAAATGGAAAGAAAAAACATTTACTATGCCCAACATAAAGGAAGGTAGTGTTATAGAGTATGTGTACTCAGTAACTTCTCCTTATTCTAAAATAGATGATTGGGAGTTTCAGTCAGATATACCAAAAGTTAAAAGTGATTTTACAGCATCAATTTTAGGGAATTGGAGATATAATGTTCGTATTATAGGTTATCATAAATTACAAAGGAATGATGCTTCTGTAAAAAAGAGTTGTCTATATATGCCAGGTATAGGTACCGGAGATTGTTTAATTTTGGAGTACGGTTTAGATGATATTCCAGCATTTAAAGAAGAAGATTATATGCTGAGTGCAGAAAACTTTAAATCGAAGTTGGTATTTGAGCTAAAATCGTTTACACACCCAAGTAGAGGAATAGAAAAATATACTAAAACTTGGAAGGATGCTGATAAGAAATTACGCTTTAACTTTTTAGATAATCAGGGGTCTAAAAAAAGTTTTTTTAAAAAGAAGTTGCCAGAGCATATATTTTTAGAAAGTTCTGAATTAGAGAAAGCGAAAAAGGCATTTGATTTTATTAAAAAGCACTATACTTGGAATGGAAAGTATTGGCCATCTCAAAAAATAAGAGTTAAGAATGCTTTTGAAAATAAATCAGGAACTATTTTCGATATTAATTTATCCTTATATAATTCTTTAAAAGCTATTGGAGTTGATTGTAATTTAGTTTTAACAGCTACTAGAGATAGAGCGCAGCCCACTAAATTACATCCAATAATCAATGATTTTAATTATTTGTTCGTGAAAGCTACAGTTGAAGGTGAAGTTTATTACTTAGATGCTTCTAATAAGTATTTACCGTTTGGCTTGGTACAATTTCAGGCGTTGAATGGGCAGGGACGTATATTAGATTTTAAAAAAGGAAGTTTTTGGGAGGAAATTAATATTAAGAATAAAACATTTAAAAATACAAAAGCTAAACTAGTTTTAAACGAAGATGGTACTGTTAAAACTGATTTTGTTATTACAAGAAGAGGATATTATGCTTTAGATAAAAGAGAAGAATTAAAAAATAAAAGTTATGATGATAGAGTTGCTTTATTTGAATCTAAATATCCGTATTTAGAAGTTGATGATTATACTGTTGAAAATATAGAAGCGCCTGAAAAAATATTAAAAGAAAAATATTCGGTTACCCTAGAGGATGTTTATAGAGATGGAAGCTTTTATATCAATCCGTATTTGATAAGTAGAAAAACAATAAACCCTTTTAAGCTTGAAAAGAGAGATTATCCTGTAGATTTTGGCTATCCAATAGAAAATACATATGTATTATCATTGAAAATACCAGATGGATACAAAATAAAGGAAGAGATTAAAAATAAAGCGATGGCTTTACCTCAAAATGGAGGAACTTTTATAATAAATTCAACTTTTAAAAAAAATATTTTAACCTTGTTTTGTAGGTGGAATATAAACAAGCCGTTGTATAATAGTGCAGAATACTTTGCATTAAAGAAATACTTTAAACATATTATAAAATCACAAGATATGATTTTAGAAATAGTAAAAGAATAGTACTAATACTAAAAAAGAGTTGATTGTAGAATCAACTCTTTTTTATTTAATATGAAGTTATATATATGTTTTATAACATCGTAACCTTCCCTGTTTGTAAAGAATAAACACCTCCAACAATACTAATCTCTCCATTATCCTCCATTTCTTGTAATATTTTACTTTTCTCACGGATTCTTTCAATGGTTAACTTAACATTGTTTTCAACAGTTTTAGCAACAAATGCAGGATTAGAAGAGTCAGCAACACCTTCAACCTGTTCAGAAGCCATTTTAGCAGCAGGAGTAATATTATCTAACATAGCAGTAATATTTCCTAATTCTACACCATCACAAGCAGCTTTTACAGCTCCACAGCTTTCATGTCCTAATACTAAAACAAGCTTACTTCCAGCTACTGCACAAGAATACTCCATACTTCCTAAAATATCGGTATTTTCAAAGTTTCCAGCTACACGAGCAACGAAAACGTCACCAATAGTTTGATCAAAAACCATTTCAACTGGCACTCTTGAGTCAATACAAGATAAAATTACAGCTTTAGGAAATTGCCCTCCTGTAGTTTGCTTTACTAATGAAGTCACATCTGAAGCAGTTAAGTTATTTGAAATATAACGTTGGTTTCCTTCTAATAAATCTTGTAATACTGATGTAGGTGTTAAATCTATTTGTAATTCTTTTGATAATGCTGTGTTTCTCATTATAATAATTCTTTTTAATATTTGTCTTTTATGTTTTGTTTAACCCACTCTAAACATTCAGAGAAGGTTTTAAATATGCGTTCATTTGGTATTAAATCAGGAATAATACCAATACGTTCCATCATGTAATTTGGTTGCTCTAATACATCTACAAAAAGTGCACGCACACCACTTTTTTCTAAATCGATTAAAATATCTTCTAGCGTAAACAAACCAGATTGATCTATGTAAGGCATTTTACCCATTCTTATAATAACAACGCTAGCAGTTTTAGGTATTTGCTTTGCTAATTGTTGAAAATCATTAGTTGATCCAAAAAATAATGGTCCATTAATATGTTTAATGAAAACTTCCTCAGCAAGATTTATAGGGAATTCACTTTCATCATCCCAAGCTTCTTCTTTCAGTGTTACTACATCAGATCGTTTAGCAGTAACTTCCCCAATTTTTTTCATAAAAATTAACGAAGCAATCACTAGTCCAATACCAACAGCATATACTAAATCCCAGAAAGTAGAAAGAAGTAACACTACAAACATAATAATAACTTCAGAACTTACTTTAAAAGGGCCTAGTTTTACATCTTTAGGTAAATTAGGAATAGCTTTTAATCCTTTATAATCCATTACACCAATACCTACAGTAATTAATACACCCGCTAATACAGCAGCAGGTATTTTAGAAGCAGTTGGACCAATGAGTAATAAAACCATTAATAACATAACCCCAGCAATCATTCCAGATAACTTTGTTTTTCCACCTGAATTAATGTTTACTACAGTTCTAATAGTAGCACCTGCACCTGGAATTCCACCAAAAACAGCAGCAATACTATTTCCTATTCCTTGACCAACCAACTCCTTATCGGGCTTGTGTTTAGTTTTAGTCATATTGTCAGCAACTATAGAGGTTAATAAAGAATCTATAGCTCCTAGTAAAGCTAACGTAAAAGCGGTAAATAAATAAGGTGTAATAGCCGAAAAGCTAAAACCTGTAAAAATTTCTAGATTTGGAATAGGAAGACCACTTGGAATTTCTTCTATAGGTCTATAATTTAAATCAAAAATTAAAGCAATAGCAGTCATAACAACTAAAGCCACTAATGTACTTGGAACAGCTGTAGTAATTCTTTTAAAACCATAAATGATAAATATGGTGGCCAATGTTAAAATTAACTCTAAAAGATTAATGTTTTTAAGAGCTTTTGGCAATACTTTAAAAGTACCTATAACTCCAGAAGATTCTTTTCCAGCTAATGTTTTAGCTTCTTTCATAATGTCTTCTTGAGTAATTTTATTAGCACGATTGATAGTTTCTTTAAAGTCTTCAAGAACCAAAATTCCTTCACCAGCTTCATCTTTTAAAATATTTTCTAAAATGATTTCTTCAGCTATAGGTTTAAACTTTTCTACATAAGCACTGTCTTCTTTGGCATAATAACCAATTGCAGGTAATATTTGAGTAACTAGAATGATAACTCCAATTGCAGTCATAAAACCAGAGACCACAGGATAAGGCATAAAACGAATGTATTTACCAAAACCTAGTAAGCCTAATACTATTTGTAGAATTCCAGCTAATAAAAATACAGAAAGTATAATTGGTAAAGCTTGCTCAATATTACCATCATTAACAGCAATAATAGAAGCAATAACTACCATGCTAACTGCTGTCATAGGGGCAGTTGGCCCAGATATTTGGGTGTCTGTTCCGCCAAATAATGCAGCAAAAAAAGCTATAAAAATAGCTCCATATAATCCAGCACTTGGTCCCAAACCAGAGCTTACACCAAAAGCAAGTGCTAATGGTAGCGCAACAATACCAGCAGTAATACCTCCAAAAAGGTCTCCTTTTAAGTTTGAAAATAGTTGTTTCATTTTTTTAGATAATATAGAACTTAAAGATACTAAAAAGTTAGTAGGCTTCTTATGCTTACTTAGTGAATAGGTACTGTTAGTAAAAAATAACTGTGTTATAAAAGAAATAACACAGTTATTTTTATAAGGTTAGGCAGCTTTATTAGGCCTTAATTTGAAAAAGTCAATAAAACTTGATGGATTTTCTACAATTCCTCTTTCTGAATACAATTTAATATCAATATTTCGCTCTTTAGCCTTAAAAGCAAAATCTTCTAAAATTTCAATAATATCATTGTCTAAGTAACGAGTTTTTCTAACATCAAGTTCTAGATATGTATTTTCAGGTAATTTGTCTAATTCTTTTAAAATTGCTCCTTTGTTAAAGAAAGTTACTTCTTCAGCTAAAGTCATTTTTATTTTGTGAACTCCATTACTTTTATCTTCAATATGTAAGAAATGTGAATTTTGGTAACTTTTGAAAAGTATCACAACTATTCCTACAGCAAGTCCTAAACCAATACCTAACAATAAATCACCAGTTATAACCATTGGCAATACAGTTGCCATAAACGGAATAAATTGTTTCCATCCTAACTTGTACATATTTATAAAAGTTGATGGTTTTGCTAGTTTGAATCCAACTATAAATAATACAGCAGCTAATACTGATAGTGGAATCTTATTTAATAAAGTAGGAATTAAAATAATTGAAATTAATAAAAAGAAACCATGTATAATTGCAGACATTTTACTTTTACCCCCAGATTGAATATTAGCAGAACTTCTTACAATTACTTGGGTAACTGGTAATCCACCAATTAAACCAGAAACAATATTTCCTGCTCCTTGTGCTAATAACTCTCTATTGGTAGGAGTAACATTTTTATCTGGATCTAATTTGTCTGTTGCCTCAACACATAATAAGGTTTCTAAACTAGCTACAATAGCAATTGTAAAAGCGGTAATCCATACATCTTTATTTCCAATTACACCGAAGTTTGGAAAAGTAAATTGACCTAAAAATGTATCAATACTATCAGGTACAGGAACACTTACTAATTGTTTAACATTAATAGCTAGTTGTTCGTTACCTTGTGTTAATACAAAAAATAGAATTCCTACTACAACAGCTACTAAAGGTCCTTGAATTAACTGAAATATTTTAGATTTTTTAGTTAAAACTTGTTGCCACAATAGTAAAATTCCAATACTAATTATACCAATAACAGTAGAACCTATACTTATAGCGTCCATGGAAAAGCTTTCAACAGATTTATCATAACCAAAAAAGAAAGGAATTTGTTTCATGATAATGATAATTCCAATACCAGTAAGCATTCCTTTAATTACAGATGAAGGGAAATAATAACCAATTACACCTGCTTTTAAAAAACCAAGAACTATTTGAAATACACCTCCAATTACTACCGCTACTAAGAAGTTTTCAAAACCACCTAGTGTAGCAATAGAAGATAATACAATAGCGGCCAATCCTGCTGCAGGTCCACTAACACCAATTTTAGAACCACTAATGGCTCCAACTACAATACCTCCTACAATTCCAGCAATTAAACCAGAAAATAATGGCGCCCCACTGGCCAAAGCAATACCTAAACATAAAGGTAAGGCAACAAAAAATACGACAATACTTGCGGGGATGTCATTTTTAATTGTTTTGAACATATTCAAAAATATTTTATCAGCTTTTTTAGCTGATGATTTAATAATAAACTTTTAATTAAATGATTTAAACTCAAGCACTAATTAGTGTCAAAGAGCTTTGTAATACGTAGCTAACACCTAATTTATTTTATTCTTAAGTGCTATTTTATGATTTAAAGAATCAATAAAGATTGTTTTCTTATACAAGACTTTCAGGTGGTGGAGAATCTAATTTCTTAGAAACAGAGTTGTAAACTTTAAAGAAGTATAAGTCAGGTTTGTGACTTTCTTTAATTTTAAACGAAGAAATTATATTGTTATTATAAAAAAACTTTAATTCTAACTCTTCTTTCATGTTTTCATCACCGTCATTCTCAGTATCATTAATAACAAGTGAAGTTTCACATTTTTTTTCTGAAAGGCTAAAATAAGTAGGCAAAACTATCGATGTAGTTAGGATAGCTATTAAAGAATATGTGAAAATATATTTGCCCATAATTTTTTACAATTCACGAATATAAGCTATAAATGGCTTATTTATGTTAATAAACCCTTAAAAATTATGAATTATTTTTAGGTTCTTATTTAAAATCCAACCTATTTTTCCATCAACTAGTTTTATTTTATTCCAATCATCAACGGTATCTAAAACACGGACTTTAGTTCCTTCGTGTAAAGCAAAAACTTCTTCAGAATTCATAGTAGGTGCATTATTTACTGCTGTTTCTTTTGAAAATATAATAGCTTCTACCTTATTGGATGTAGTGTTGTACTGTTGGTAAGAAATTAGTAAAGCTGAAATTAACAATAAAAAACAAACGGTACTAGAAACAAAGAACAATCGTTTTTTAGAAGGTATATTTGAGAAATAAAAAAGTAAAAATAAAATACTGGCTATAATAGAAAAAATAATAGTTATAACAGCCCAGGTTTCATAATGAAATTGTTGAAAAAACTGTTTGTCTAGCTTTTGAAATAAAGTTTGAGGTAGTTCTTCAATTCTATCTAAAGTTAATCTTTTAGCAATAATTAAATTATTTTGAGCATCTTCATTCTGAGGGTTAAGTACTAGTGATTTCTCGTAATTGTATATTGTGGGAGCTACTTGATTTAACTTATAATAACAGTTTCCAATATTATAATAAAGTTCAGAAGAATAGCTTTTTTGATCCTCAATTTGTTTATATAAATCTAGGGCATCTTGATATTTACCCTCTTTATATAATTTATTCGCTTCACTGAATAAATTACTAGCATTTTGTGCAGAAATAATGCTTGTGAACAATAGTAAAAATGCAACAATATTTTTCATTATAACTGTTTGTCTAATTGGGTAATTATTTGTTTTGCTTTTTCAAATTCTTGATTCATTTGTACGTTGTCTATTGGGGTATAACGGGCAAAATCACAATCATTTAATACCTCTATAAGTTGTTTTATAGTTGTAGGCTCAACGTTTTTATCTTCTAAAAGAGATGTTATTTTTTCTCTGCTAATGTCAGAGGTTTCTACTTTTAGTTTTGCTTTTAAATAATTATGTAAAGCCCTTTCTAAAGCTTCATAAAAAGCCTCTTTATTACCTAGTTGTTTTGAAGCTTCTGATAAATATTTTTTAGCAAGTTTGTCAGCCTTTCTTTGTTTGTTCCCTAACACATCATTGTCTCTTTCTTCTTTTTTCTTATAAATGAAAATAAGTATAGGTATTGTTATAATTGGAAGAAGTAGAAAAAGGTAGAAAAGTATAGAGTTAAAGAAATCATTAGGTTTTCCAGAGTTAAAACTTGAATCTGTTTGAATATACCTAAAATCATTTCCAGTTACTTTAATATTTTGTTTAGTTACAGTATTATTACTACTAGAAACTAATTCTTTACCTTCTAAAACGTCAACATATAAATCTTCTGAAGTAATTGTTTGGTATACTTCTTCTTTTGGATTAAAGTAAGAAAAAGAGACAGAAGGTATTTTATACTTACCCTTATATTCAGGAACAACGGTGTAGTTATTCGTAATTGTTCCTTTTAACCCAGTAGAAGTAATACTTACATTTTCTTTACGCTCAGGTTGGTATACTTCTAATTCTTTAGGAGTTTCAATAGTTGGTAATTCAAATAATTTTAAGTTCCCTTTACCATTAATGGTTACTTTAATTTGTGAAGACTCATTTGCTTTTAATATTTGTTTGCTTAGTGAAACATCAAAAGAAAATTGTCCAACAGCTCCATTAAAGTTTTCTGGTTTATTATCTAAAGGAAGTGATTTAACTTTAATTACTTTTTTAGCAGAAGCAAATTCTTTTCGAACTTGTTTGGTAATTACATTTCCAAAAAAGTCTGCTCTACCCGTTGGAACACCTATAGCAACATCCATTTTCATAGGATCTATAGTAAGTTTACCATTTTTAGTAGGGATTAATAAAGTTTTTTGTAGAACTACATATCGATAGCGTTCTCCATTATAAGTTCCCATTTTTACTTTAGAGTCTACTCTTTTTAATTCTTGATTCCAAAAACCGTTATATTGAGGTGCTTCAGTAACTGCATAATCATATACATTTACATTTCTACTTACATACAGTCTGTATTCAACATAAATTCCTTCTCCAACATAGGGTTTAGATTTAGAAACCTCTGCTACTAAATGTATATTTTGCGCTGCAATATAGTTTGGGTCATTAGGATTTGTAGGTACTTTAACAGCATCTAAAACTATAATTTTTATAGTATTAGACTTTATAGTTTTTCCATCTATTTCAATGGATGCTGATGGAAGATTAAATTCACCTTTACTTTTGGGTTGTAGAATGTAGGTGTAAGATTGTGAGAATGATACTTTACCATTAATCCAAGATTGGCTTACAGATTGACTTGGGCCTCCAACAACTTTAAAATTAGAAAAGTTTGGAGCTTGGAAATTATCAGCGCCTTGTTTGTTTATGGTAAATTGTACCCGAAGCCTTTGGTTAACTCCAAGCTTATTTTTGCTAACAGAAGCTTGTAATACACCTTCTTGAGCTGATAAGTTAAGAGAAAATACGCTTAAAATTAATAATATGTAAAATTTCAAAATGCTATTCATTTTTAACCGCCGTAAAAATAGTAGTTTAAGTATTTTAATGCAAAATAGTAATGCTTAAAGATTTGATAAAATTTAACATTTTACCAATCCTTCTCTTGCTTAACCTTACGTCCCTTTGATTTTTTTACATTCATTTTCTTTTGTGTTTTTTTCTCCTCATTATTTAAGCTTTCCAGTAATTGCTTCATTTGCTCTGGAGTCATTTTACCCTGCTGAGGCTTTTGTTGCTGTTTATCTTTTTGTTTTTTCTGATCTTGGTTTTGTTTGTTTTTATCTTGATCCTTTTTAGGGTCTTTGTCCTGATCTTTTTTATCTTTATTATCGTCTTTCTTTTTCTGATCCTTATTTTTCTCGCTGTTTTTGTTGTCTTTATCTTTTTTATTTTTGTCGTCTTTGTTTTTCTGATCCTTATTCTTGTCGTTATTGTTTTTTTGATTTTGTTGCTCTTTTTTTAATGCTTTTTGAGCAACAGCTAAGTTGTAACGAGTTTCATCATCGTTTGGGTTATTACGTAATGCATTTTTATAAGCGTCAACAGCAGGTTGATACTGTTTTTGTTCTAGCATTGCATTCCCAATATTATGATATGCTTCAGCTTTTGTAATTTTATCTTTTGCAGTTTTTGCAGTTAATTCAAATTGAGAAATAGCCTCTTTATAGTTTTTATTTTGATATAAAGTATTTCCGTAGTTATAACTAGCCTTATCATATTTACTGTTTTTACTTAAGGCTTTTCGGTAAGCAATAGAAGCTTCGTTAAATTTTTGTTTGTTATATAGTTTGTTACCTTCACGCAAAAGAGAACGAGCCTCTCTATGTAGTTTTAATGTATCCTGTTGGGCTTGAATTACTATAGTATTAGTAATTAGAAAAAATAAAAAGATAAGTACAGAAGTATAACGGATATTCATTTTTTTATTTTTTAGTTTCCTCATTAAATAAATCTACTTTCTTTAACCATTTAGTTTTTCTTTCAAAAAAGAAAACATCAATAATTAAAAACAGCAAACCAATGGCTAAAAACCATTGAAATTGGTCTTTGTAATCTGAAAATTGTTTGGTTTCAAATTCACTTTTTTGAGCATTTGCTATGATGTCAGCAATCGCTTTTACGGGAGTTTCAGTTTTATTGCCATCAATATAACTTCCGCTACCTATTTCAGCAATTTCTTGCAAAACATTAGATTTTCTTTGTGTGATTACAGTTTCACCTTTTCTATCTTTTTTATAACCAATAAGTGAGCCATTTAATTTTATAGGAATAGGACCACCTTTTTCAGAGCCAACCCCAATTGTATACACTTTTATACCTTCATTAGTAATGTTTTGAGCAATTTGTTTTGTTTCTTCTTGATGATCTTCTCCGTCTGAGATGATAATTAAGAAACGATTGGTTTGTTCATCATTATTATAATAGGTTTTAGCTAAGTTTAAAGCTTCAGTAATTGCAGTACCTTGACTCGAAACCATATCAGGATTTGCGTTTTGCAAAAACATTTTTCCTGCGGCATGGTCGGTAGTAATAGGTAAAAGCGGATAAGAGTTTCCTGCATAAATAATAATTCCTACTCTATCACTCCCTAATTTATCAATGATTTTAGAAATAATCTGTTTAGACTTTTCAAGTCGGTTAGGAGCGATATCTTCAGCAAGCATACTTTTAGAAACATCCAAAGCAAAAACCACATCTACTCCTTCTCTTTTAACTGTTTTTAATTTAGTTCCCATTTTAGGGTTTACTAATGAAAGTATTAAAAAAGATAATCCAAGTAAAAAGAAAATTAATTTTAAAGTAGGTTTAAAGTTTGATGAATTTGGAGCAAGTTTAACTAATAACTCTTGAGATGCAAACTTTTTTTGCGTTCTTTTTTTCCACCATAAAACCAATAGGAAAACAACAATTAAAACTGGAATAATTGCAAAAAGGTAAAAATATATTGGCTCTTCAATTTTATACATAAATTATATAAAGCTTTTAAATATAGTGTTCTTTAAAACAAATTCTAATAGTAATAATATACCAGCAATGAATACCCAAAAACGATATTTTTCAGTGTAATTATAATACTTGAATTCTTCTATTTTGGTTTTTTCAAGTTTGTCTATTTCGTTATAAATAGCTTTTAGCTTTGTGTTGTTAGTTGCCCTAAAGTATTTTCCTTCAGTTTCTTTGGCTATATGTTTTAGCAAAGTTTCATCAATTTCAACTTGTTGGTTTCTAAATGAAATCTTACCAGTTCTTGGATCTTTTGTCCATGGAAAAGGTGCCATTCCATTTGTTCCAATCCCAATAGTGTATACTTTAATATTGTTTCCTTTAGCTAATTCTGTAGCAGTTTTAGGATCAACAAATCCAGTATTGTTTACACCGTCGGTCAGTAAAATAATGACTTTACTTTTTGCCTTACTTTCTTTTAATCTATTTACAGCTGAACCTAATCCCATTCCAATAGCAGTACCTCCTTCAAGTTGTCCCCATTTAATTTCAGATATAGTTCTTTTAACAATTGATTTATCACTTGTTATTGGAGTTTGTGTAAAACTTTCACCAGCGTAAACTACAATTCCAATTCTATCATTAGGTCTTCTGTTTATAAAATCAGTAGCCACTCTTTTAAGTGCTTCAAGCCTATTAGGTTTTAAATCTTTTGCCAACATACTTGCAGAAACATCAATTGCCATTACAATATCAATACCTCTGTTAGTTTTAGTTTTTTTACTAATAGAAACATTTCTAGGTCTAGCTAATCCCATTATTATAGCAGCTATGGCTAGAAGCCTTAGTACATATAATAGCGGTTTGAGCTTAGATAAAAGTGATTTTTTTATAGTGAAGCCTTTAATACTCCCTATTTTTAAATGAGCGTTATCTTTTTTACGAGTTAAAAAACTCCATATAGCTAATAAAGGAATAATCAATAGAAGCCATAAAAATTCTGGACTATGAAATTCAAAATTATTGAACATTTTCTATTGATGGTTTTAAATTATTAGACATACTAATTAGTTTGGAAATTCCAAAAGAAAAAAGCAACATGGTTGCTATTAATAACACAACTATTATTAATTTTGAAATAGTAGACGTTTTTTTAATAGTTGGTTTTTGTACCAAAGTTACGGGTTTACTATAACTCGTTTCAGAAACCTCTTCAGTTACCAATGGTTTTAAATTATTGATAACATGTTCAGCTATGTTTCTATCCCCTTCAATTTCACTTGCAATAGGTTTAGATTTAGCAAATTTAACAAGGTCAGATTGTTTTAATAAACTCTGTAAATTGTCTATAGTATTGGTGTCAGTTACTATAGATTTTGCATTGTTAAAATCATGTAATGTTTCAATAACTTCATTTGTTGTACGCTCTAAAGCGGGAATTGAAAGTTCACGTTCTATATAGTTTCTAACAATATTGGTTAGTTCGCTGTAATATTGTTTTGTTTGGTTATTTTGCCATAGCAACTTTTCATCTAAAAGCTTTAAATTTCTTATAGCTTCTTGATAAGGAGCTAGTTTAGGAATGTATGTTTCAGTACTACTATTATCAGAACGTTTTAAAGCAAAGTATAAAGAGATAATAACAATAGCTAAAACACCTAAAGCCCAGTATACATAACTCTTAAAATCATCAAACTGATAAGGTTCTCCTTTTATTCCTTTAATAGGGAATTTTTTTATTTTAGTAGTGTCAATAGCTACAGTAGCTACGTTTACTAATAAACTATCGGTTAAATATGCTTGATTTTTTATAAAGATTTGCTGTCTAGGTATGTAAAAAGCACCACTATCAAACCCTGTAAGAATATATTTCTTTATAAGCTTATTGTTTATGGTATCTATTTTTAAAGAATCAACAACTTCTAAACTTTGTAAATTATCTAATTTAGGAATGATAACGCTTTCGGTTTCATTTACCGTTATTTTAAATTCAAACTGTTCACCAATTCGGATACTAGTTGTATCTATTTCTGCTTTAACTAAAGATGATTGAGCATAGCTAAGGATAGTTGAAGCTAAAAGTAATATGTAAAATAATGTATATCTCATTTTAAAAATCATCATTCAATAATTATCCTTTTTGTTTGAAATATCCTAAAAGCTTTTTTACATAGCTTTCATCAACACGAGTATTGATAACTCCAGCACCACTTTTTCTAAACGTATTTTTAAAGTAATCCGCTAAACGGTGAGCATTAAGTTTGTATTGGTTTCTAATAGAAGAGGAGCTTGTATTTACAAAATGTACCTCACCAGTTTCAGCATCAACCATAGATACCATTCCTAAGTTAGGAATTTTTTCATCATGTTTATCATACACTCTAATCCCTGTAACATCATGTTTATTACCAACAATTTTAAGTGTACGTTCATAATCATCATCCATAAAATCAGAAAGGACAAACACAATAGCTTTTTTCTTCATAACATTTGATAAGAACTTAAGCGCTTCGTTAATGTTTGTTTTCTTACTTTTTGGATCAAACTCAATCAATTCTCTAATAATACGTAGAACATGACTTTTTCCTTTTTTGGGAGGAATAAATAATTCTACATTTTCAGAGAAAAGAATTAGACCAACTTTATCGTTATTTTGGATGGCAGAAAAAGCTAGTGTAGCTGCTATTTCTGTAATGGTATCTTTTTTAAATTGCTGGGAAGTTCCAAAAAATTCAGAACCAGAAATATCCACAACTAACATCATGGTTAATTCGCGTTCTTCCTCAAAAACTTTTACGTAGGGTTCATTGTATCTAGCAGTAACATTCCAGTCAATAGCTCTAATGTCATCACCGTATTGATACTGTCTTACTTCAGAGAATGTCATACCACGCCCTTTAAAAGTGGAATGGTATTCTCCTCCAAAAATATGATTAGACAACCTACGTGTCTTTATTTCTATTTTACGAACTTTTTTAAGTAACTCCTTAGTGTCCATTAATTAGTTTAACCAATTTTCAGGTAAAGGGGGAAGTTCCACCTCTCTATATTCATAAGATTTTTCAATAGAGAAGAGGGGAGCTTCTTTTACTGATAAATCAATATTGTTTCTTTTACTAATATCCTTAATTACTTCTTCAATACTTCTTTTTTGGCAAAGAACTAAGCTATTCATTTTTACGTTTGATTCTGTTTGTAAATCAAAGCAGTCTACAAAAAAAGCAGGTTGGTTTCCTTTGTAAACAATGGCCTCTGTTCTTTTTTTCTTTTGCAATTCTAAAATTTGTTTTGTTCCTGTTAATGTTTTGTACGTTGTTAATTTATAAACCATAATATAGCTAATAATTTAAGGGGGTTAATAAAACTTTTTCTTTCGTAGTAGAGTATGGTTATTGCAATGTCGTTATTTAGGGGACTTGAACTTCGTTAATTATTGTATTTATAATATCTATTGATGAAATATTTTCAGCTTCAGCTTCATATGTGATTCCAATACGATGTCTTAATACATCATAAACTACAGCTCTAACATCTTCTGGAATAACATAGCCTCTTCTTTTTATGAAAGCATAACATTTTGCTGCTTTAGCTAAAGCAATACTTCCACGAGGAGAAGAACCAAAACTTATTAGAGGTTGTATTTTGGCTAAGTTGTATTTTTCTGGATAACGTGTAGCAAAAATAATATCTAGTATATACTTTTCAATTTTTTCATCCATGTAAACTTCCCCAACAACTTCACGGGCTTTGATAATTTGGTTGATAGAAACAACCGGGTTTACTTTTTCAAAACTACCATTTAAGTTTTGACGTAAAATTAATTGCTCATCTTGTAGTTTAGGATAGTCAATGACTGTTTTTAACATAAAACGATCCACTTGTGCTTCAGGTAAAGGGTAAGTTCCTTCTTGCTCAACTGGATTTTGGGTAGCCATCACTAAAAAAGGTTCGTCCAGTTTAAAGGTTTCATCTCCTATAGTTATTTGACGTTCCTGCATGGCTTCTAATAAAGCAGATTGAACTTTTGCAGGAGCTCTGTTAATCTCATCAGCTAATACGAAATTAGCAAAAATGGGTCCTTTTTTAATAGAAAAATCATTTTCCTTCACATTATAAATCATAGTACCTACAACATCAGCAGGTAATAAATCTGGTGTGAACTGAACACGACTAAAGCTACCTTGAACGGCTTTAGAAAGCGTATTAATAGCAAGTGTTTTTGCTAAACCAGGAACACCTTCTAATAAGATGTGACCATTTCCCAAAAGTCCAATAAGTAAGCGTTCTATCATATGTTTTTGACCAACAATTACCTTGTTCATTTCGGTGGTCAGTAAATCTACAAAAGCACTTTCCTGCTCAATTTTTTCATTAATAGCTCTTACATCTACATCCATATATGTTTGAATTAAATTCGCATTTTTGGTGAACAAAACTACAATATTAAGAATTTAACTATTGTTAAAGTAAGGTTAAACCTAAAAAAAACGTAAAAATTGTGTAAAATTATTTTTTTAAGAGTTTTGAAGAGTATATAACGAAGTTTTGAGGCTTTTATTATTATATTTATAAGGTGTTAAATTTTTTTATAACAATAACGTATAAATTATGAGATTAGTAACCAGACTATTAGTTGTCTTTACTATGCTATTATTTTATCCAGTTATGGGGCAAGTAATAACAGGGAAGGTAACAGATGAAAACGGACGAGGTGTTCCTTTTATCAATGTAATTGAAAAGGGAACAACAAATGGGGTTAGCACTTCAGATGATGGAGATTTTTCCATAAATGTTAAAAAGCTACCAGCAACATTAGTTTTTTCTTCCATAGGTTTTAAAACGGTGGAAAGAACTGTTAATGCTACTTCAGGTATTACTATAGTAATAGAAGAAGATAGTGGAATATTAGATGAGGTAGTGTTAACAGGAAACAGAGCTAAACCGAGAACAATTTTAGATTCGGCAGTTCCTATTGATAATGTAGGAGTAAGAGAACTTCAAGCAACTGGTCAAACAAATATTGATCAAATGCTTACATATACAGTGCCGTCTTACAATTCAACTAATCAAACAATCTCAGATGCAACGGCACATTTTGATCCAGCCGATTTAAGAGGATTGGGACCAAGTAGAACGTTGGTGTTAATTAACGGAAAACGTAAAAATCAAAGTGCATTAGTGTATGTAAATGATACACCAGGTAAAGGTGAGGTAGGTACAGATATGAAAAGTATCCCAACAGCTGCCATTGAAAGAGTTGAGATCTTAAGAGATGGAGCTTCAGCTCAGTATGGTTCTGATGCAGTAGCTGGTGTTGTAAACATCATTTTAAAGAAAGATGTTGATTTTACTCAAGTTAATTTAAACTCAGGAGTAACTTCTAGAGGAGATGGGTTTAATGCTGATGTTGATGTAAACCATACGGTATCATTTGATAATGGAGGATTTATTAACGCTACAATAGGAGCAGCCTACCAAGACTATACAAATAGAGCTGGTGAACCAGGTAGAGATGACTTGTTTGGTGTTAATAACCAATGGACTAAAGAAAATCCAACATTAGGGATGATTGTTGGTCAGCCAGAAATGAAAAAAGGAGATTTATATTTTAATGGTGAATATCCTTTAAACGATAATACAAAACTATATGCATTTGGTGGAGGAAATATAAGACAAGGTAAAAGTTTTGCGTTGTACAGAACACCTTATTGGATTACTGATGATTTTGGTTTGTTAACTCCGTCAGGACAGACTTATAATGGATTTCAACCAACTTTTGAAACAGATATAATGGACTTAAATTTTACTGCTGGAGGTAAATTTAAGCTAGGTGATTTAAATGCAGATTTAAGTGCTACTTATGGAGGAAACTCTGTAGATTATACAATAGGGAATACAATAAACCCAAGTTTAGGAGCCAATAGTCCTACTAGTTTTGATGCTGGTGCCTATGATTTTAGTAATATAATAGGAAATTTAGATGTGAACGGAACATTTGGACAAGTGAGTGTTGGAGCTGGAATTGAGGCAAGGCAAGAGCGTTTTAAAGTGACGGCGGGTCAAGAGGAGTCATATGTAAACGGAGGTGCACAATCTTTTCCTGGTTTACAGCCTAGTAATGCTTTAAATGAAACAAGAACCAATATTGGTGCTTATGGAACCTTAGATTGGGATATTTCTGAAGCTACATTAATTGGAGGTGCAATTCGTTATGAAAACTATTCAGATTTTGGAGATAATTTTTCATGGAAGGTAAATGCTAGACAAAAAATAGGAGAGGCAGGAGTATTGAGAGCCTCGTATAGTACAGGTTTTAGAGCGCCTTCATTACATCAAGTATATTTAAGTAATGTACAAACATTAATTTCTAATAATACAATATCCAACCAAGGTACTTTTAATAACATAAGTCCTGTTATTAGAGGTTTGGGAGTAGCGCCATTATTTGCTGAAACATCTAAAAATATATCAGCAGGTATAACAGTTAAAGCATCAAGTAACTTTTCTATCTCGTTAGATTATTACAATGTAAGAGTAGATGATAGAGTATTATTTACTGGAGAAATTACCGGTGTGGATGATAATGGGAATCCTAATGCGGCGGTACAACAAGTTCTAGATGACAATAGTGTTACCAGTATTAAGTTTTTTGTTAATGCAGTGAATACAATTACACAAGGATTGGATTATACGATGCGTTTAAAAAATTTAGATTTTGCTTCTGGTAAATTAGGATTTAATGCAGCATTAAATGTAAATAGAACGGAGATAGAGGGACAGGTTAAAACTCCTGAAAGTTTAGCAAATTACAAAAACAAAATCTTTAATAGAAAAGAGCAATCGAGAATTATTAGTGCAAGACCAAATATGAAGTTCTTATTTGGAGCTAATTATAAAATTGGAGATTTAACGGCTAATATTAATAATACGTATTTCGGAGAAGTAACATGGTTACATGCATCAGATCCAAACAAAGATCAAACATTTACAGGTAAAATAGTAACAGATTTATCTATAGGATATGAGTTTTCTGATACGATCTCATTTAGGGCGCAAGTAAACAACTTATTTGATGTGTTTCCAGATGAAATTGAAACCTTAGGAGATCCTGTTACAGACTTAGGAGGAAGGTTCAGATATCCTTGGGAAGTGAATCAATTTGGATTTAACGGAATGTCTTTTAAAGGAGGACTTACGTTTAAGTTCAAATAGAATTATGTTTATATGAAAGCAAAAAAGCGCCTTAATGGCGCTTTTTTTATTTATATTCTTTTAAAGTGAGTATGTTGTTTTTAAATTCACCATAAGTGAAGTATTTTACCCAATCTCCTAAATTTATATATTTACTATTTTCTTGTAAAGTAATATCTAGTGGTAAATGTCTGTGGCCAAAAACAAAATAGTCATAATGACAGGTAGTTAGTTTTCTTTTACAGTACTGAACAAGCCATTCATTGTCTTCGCCTAAAAATTTTGCATCTTCATCTCCAGAAATTAATTTGTTTTTAACAGACATGTATTGCCCTAGTCTAACTCCTAAATCTGGATGTAACCAGCGAAACATCCACTGAAATAAAGGAAAAGTAAAAACTTTTTTCATTCGTTTATACCCATTATCTCCAGGGCCAAGCCCATCACCATGACCAATTAATAGGGTTTTATCGTTTAATTTAAAAACTTGTGGACTATGATATACAGGGATATTTAGTTCTTTTTCAAAATAATCACCCATCCATAAATCATGATTTCCAACAAAAAAGTAAATAGGAATACCACTGTCTCTAATTTCGGCTAGTTTCCCTAAAACCCTTACAAAACCTTTCGGAACAACTGTTTTGTATTCAAACCAAAAGTCAAATAAATCACCTAATAAAAAAATAGCTTCGGCATCCTCTTTAACTTTATTTAACCAGCGAACAAATTGCTGTTCTCTAGGAAAGCTAGCTTCTTGTGTAGGTGCCCCTAAATGTTGGTCAGAAGCAAAATAAACTTTTTTGTTTTCAGGAATACGTATAGATATCAAACCGTTTTTTTGACAAAAATAAGTAATTTGAATGCAGACTGCACACTTATTTTTTAGTTACATTTGTTACTATACTACTTTAAATAATAGATACTATGAATCCGTTTGATGATGTTTATTTTATGAAAAAAGCATTGCAAGAAGCTCAAACAGCTTTTGATAAAGGAGAAGTACCAGTTGGGGCAGTAATAACATTTAAGCAGCAAATAATAGCAAGAGCACACAATTTAACCGAAACATTAAATGATGTAACAGCACATGCAGAAATGCAAGCATACACAGCAGCAGCTGATTTTTTAGGAGGAAAATATTTGAAAGATTGTACGCTGTATGTTACATTAGAGCCATGTCAAATGTGTGCAGGTGCTAGTTATTGGACGCAAATAGGGAAAATAGTGTACGGAGCAAGTGAGCCTAAATTAGGGTTTAGTGTGTTAAATACCAAGATACATCCTAAAACAAAAGTAATTTCAGGTGTGTTAGAAAAAGAATGTAGTTTCTTGTTGAAGAAGTTTTTTATAGAAAAAAGAAACCTCAATTAAATCTTTAATGATCTTTCAGTAATTAAAAAAGAGTTTGTTGCTTACTACCACTTTCATGTTCCAATAACCATTTTTTACGCCACACACCGCCAGCATAACCAGTTAGTGAACCATCTGAGCCAATAACTCTATGGCAAGGAATAATAATCCAAATAGGATTTTTACCATTGGCTGATGCTACAGCCCTAATGGCTTTTATATCACCTAGTTTTTTGGTCTGTTCTAGGTAAGAACGTGTTTTTCCATACGGAATATGTAAAAGTGCTTCCCATACTTTTTGTTGAAAATCCGTGCCTTTTGGATTCAGTTTTAAATCAAATTCTTTACGATGACCATTAAAATACTCTTCAAGTTGCAAAACACAATTTACCAAAGGGTTTGCTAAGTCAGTTTCTGTATTTTTAGGGATTGTAAAATCATCATCTAAAACAGAAACAGACTGGATACCATCATTATTTCCAATGATTTTGGCAATGCCTAAAGGAGTTTTATAATATGTAGTTTGTGTATCAGACACCAAAAACGTCTTTTGAATTCTTGGTGGTAATTTCGGAAATTTCTTGGAAAGATAACCCGTAAATATCCACTAATTTATCTATAACATTCGTAATATAACTACTCTCATTTCGTTTGCCTCTATATGGAGTAGGAGCTAAGTAAGGCGCATCAGTTTCTAAAACAATATGTTTCAAATCTATTTCATGTAAAAACTTATCAATCTTTCCATTTTTAAAAGTAGCTACGCCGCCAATTCCTAATTTCATATTGTAAGAAATAGCTTGTTTTGCTTGTTCTAAAGTTCCGGTGAAGCAATGGAAAATACCGAATAAATCATCACTTTTTTCTTCTTCTAAAACCTCAAATATTTCATCAAAAGCTTCACGACAGTGAATAACTATGGGTAATTTTTTCTCTTTTGCCCATTGAATTTGAGTTTTAAAAGCCTCTTGTTGTTGTGGTAAAAAAGTTTTGTCCCAGTATAAGTCGATACCAATTTCACCAATTGCATAAAAATTACGTTGATCAATCCATTCTTTAACTAAGGCTAGTTCCTCTAAATAATTTTCCTTAACAGAAGTAGGATGCAATCCCATCATTAAAAATACATCATCAGGATATTTTTGTTCCAAGTCTAACATTCGCTCTGTATAAGAACTATCAATAGCAGGAATAAAAAAACGAGAAACACCAGCTTCTTTAGCTTTAGTAATCATTGTGCTTCTATCTTCATCAAATTGCTCTGAGTATAAATGGGTATGGGTATCAGTAATCATTTATTAATAATTGCGTTGTATCTTTGTGCGACAAAAGTACAAGAAATGGCAAGTTTGAAAAAAGTATTAAAGAAAAAGAAATACATAAAAATAAAACTCAAAAAAATTGTGACAAACCATTTAGAATTAAAAGCGACTATCAACGGTGTTAAAGGTCGTTTTATTTTAGATACAGGTGCTTCAAACTCATGCGTAGGAATAGATTTAATAGATTATTTTAAACTAGTTTCAGAAGAAAGTGATATTAAAGCAGCAGGAGCAGGAGCAACAGATATGGAAACCTTGAGGTCTGATAACAATATGCTTACCATAGGAAAGTGGAAAACTCAAAAATGCGATTTAGTACTGTTTGATTTAACCCATGTAAATACTGCATTAACCCAGCATAAAGCAAAAGAAGTACACGGAATAATTGGAGCAGACATTTTAGAAAGCGGAAAAGCATTTATAGATTACAATAAAAAATACTTGTACCTTAAAAAGCCAAAAAAGAAAAAGATTTTAAAATTGTCCTTTTAAATTAATAGCTTAAGACTCTAAAATAGAAATCGTAGTAGTGTTCTTTACTTCTCCAATAGTAAAAACACTATGAGTACTTCCTATATGTTTTAAGCCCGTTACTTTATTTACCATAAATTCTCGATAAGAATCCATGTCTTTAATATATATTTTTAAAACATAATCATATTCACCACTCACATGAAAACATTCGGTAACCTCATGTAAACTTTTAATTTCTTTTTCAAAATCAGCAATAAACTCCTTAGTATGCTTTACTAGTTTTATATGGCAAAACACTAACAAATTTTTGTCTACTTTATTTTTGTTTACCAAAGCAACATATTGTTTGATAACCGATTCTTTCTCTAGTTTTTTTATCCGTTCATACACAGCTGTTACTGATAAACCTAACTGTAAAGCCAAGCTTTTAGTAGTTTGTTTACTATCGTTTTGCAATAAAGTCAAAAGTTTTTTATCGGTATTATCAAGTCTCATATGAAAAATAATCTATGGTTTTGTATTAAAACAACTCTTTTTTAAAGGAATTTGTATAATTAAAAGCTTAAAATAGAAAAAAAAACTATAATAAGTGTTTTCTATTGATTTTTTATCAAAAATAACGGTATTTAGTAATCTTAAAAACAACAAAATTCACGTTATTATGAAATTTAAACCCGCAAATAATATACAAGACCTACAATATTTTGGAGAATTTGGTGGGGTAAATCCATCCATTTCAGATTCATCTACCTATACCTTTTTAGAAGCCAAAACAATGTTTGATACTTTTGAAGGGAATACAGACGGATGTTATTTATACTCACGTCATACCTCACCTTCAAATTTATACTTGGGAGAAGCCTTAGCGGCAATGGAAGGAACAGAAACAGCACATGTAACAGGTTCAGGAATGGGCGCAATTACACCTACTATTATGCAATTATGTGGAGCGGGAGATCATATTGTATCTAGTAGAACCATTTATGGAGGAACCTATGCTTTTTTGAAAAACTTTACACCAAGAATGAATATTACTACTTCATTTGTAGATATTACCAAATTAGAAGTAGTAGAGGCAGCAATAAATAAAAATACCAAAATAATTTATTGCGAAACAGTAAGCAATCCTTTATTAGAGGTAGCAGATATAAAAGCCTTGGCTGCATTAGCAAAAAAACACGATTTAAAATTAGTGGTAGATAATACATTTTCGCCATTATCAATATCACCAGCACAATTAGGAGCAGACATTGTAATTCACAGTCTAACAAAATTCATCAACGGTAGTTCAGACACTATGGGAGGTGTAATTTGTGCATCTTCTGAATTTATTACGGCGCAAAAAAGCGTAATTGATGGTGCTAGCATGTTATTAGGAGCATCTATGGATTCTTTACGATCAGCTTCTATTATGAAAAACATGCGTACGTTACACATACGTATAAAACAGCATAGTAAAAATGCAATGTATTTAGCAGAGCAATTTCAAGCAGATGGTGTAAAAACAGTATATCCGGGATTAGTTTCACATCCATCACATGAAATTTTTAAAGAAATGATGAATGAAGAATATGGTTTTGGAGGAATGTTAACCATAGATGCAGGCTCATTAGATAAGGCCAATGCGTTGATGGAATTAATGCAAGAGAAAAACTTAGGATACCTAGCGGTAAGTTTAGGGTTTTATAAAACATTATTCTCCGCACCAGGAACGTCCACTTCATCAGAAATACCAGAAGAAGAACAAAAAGAAATGGGCTTAACAGACGGATTGATTCGTTTTTCTATAGGATTAGACAATGATATTGAACGTACCTACAAAATGATGAAAGAATGTATGCTAGAGGTAGGAGTCTTGGAAAAAGCAACCGTTTAATATTTTTTTTGAATGTCACGTCGTGTGATTTTTCAGACTAAAAGGATAGGAAATTGTATCGAGACGTTTTCAAGTAATTAGCAATATTTCTTTTAAGTTCGACTATTTATAGATGAAACGATTGATTATTAATGATATGAATCCAATGTTAGTGAGGGTTTTAATTTAAAAGTTTTAAAAATTACAATTAATCTTTAGTATTGGTTGTATTTAAGTTAGTGTAAAACAAAAAGCTACAGGAAACTGTGGCTTTTTATATGGATTGTAATAATAGTTTTTAAATGAGCCTATTATAAGCTGTAAAGCAATCTGTAACTCGATTAAAAAGTTATTTTATTTTGCTGTGCTGAATGAAAAATAAGGGGTTAGCCATTTTACTTTCAACGCCACTGCCAAATAACGTAATAAAATGGAGTTTTTGTGGTAGTCTTTTAGGTAGTGAAATGTACTTTTTAATTTGATAATTATTTACTGTTTTTACTTACCTAGCTAGAGCTCGACTCGTCATTCCGAACGCAGTTTACAAGTGAAGGAATCTGTTTATCGGTTAGTAAGTGCTTACTAGTGCAGCGTTATGATTATCAATAGCTTTTTCCTAGCTAGAGCTCGACTCCCGCCGAGTGACACATAAAATTAATTTATAAACCCAATACATCTATTTCTAGACTGGTATGAGCATACTCCTAAAATAACAAAACCACAACAAATTAATGCTATGGTTTTGGTTATTTTTAAACAGTATTTCTTACTTTGTTATCGGCACGGATTACACTACGTTAAATCCGCGCTATTGGGTTTTTTGCCCCTTATGCAGAATTTTTCCACCTCTCAAGCAACTTATTTCAATGAACTTTCTCTTCTAAAGTAAATATAAATACTTGTTTAAGAGTGATCTAATGTTTTTAGATTTTTAACTTCGGTATAGTTTATGTTACCTATTTTGGTATATTTTAATTATCTTTGAATTATAAATGTTAGTAGTATGGGAGCAGCAGAATTAAGAAATAAGTTAATAGACCAATTCAATAATTTTTTACAAGACGAATCTAAATTAGATACGTTGTCTGGTATATTTGATTCTATTAATACCAGCCCATCAACTACCTCTTCACTTATTCCTGAAAGTCATTATAAAAAAGTCGAGCAGCGTCGACAAAGGTTTCATTCTGGTGAAACTAATGGTACAAATTGGGATAATCTAAAACAGCAGATAGAGAATAAATATGGGTTTTAAACTGATTGTCGAGTACGAAGCACAATTAGAAATTGAGGAAGCCATTGAGTATTATGAATCCAATAAAGTTGGGTTAGGTGCTGAATTTTTCAATTACCTTGACGGATATTTTCAGACATTAAAAAATGGCAAAGCTACATTTGAATTAAAAAGAAAACCTGTTTTTAGAGAGTTACCTCTTAAAATGTTTCCTTTTGTAATTATTTATGAACAGTATAAAGATGAAATTATCGTGTATTCAGTATTTAATACTGATCAAGATCCTAGTAAAAAAAGAAAATAAACATCTATCATTTTTAGCTTTATAAAACTTTCAAATAATTATCCTTAAGATATGAATTACTTGGGTAGTTTTAACTTATCATCAATTAAAACCTTATATATTTCCGAAATATTTTTTTTTATTATTAACTTGAGATAATCCTAAATCAATTAATTTACCCTTAACTAACTCTTTCCAGTTTTTCTTGTTTAGCTGGTCTGCTTACTCATACTCGGCACAGAAAACATTTCTGAACTATCACGTGTGCGACATATCAGTGCGATCGGGTTTGTTTTTGTTAAGACAACCGTTTTTTCTATGAAATAAGTTTTAATTATTTAAACATTATTATAATTCCACCTAAAACAAAAAGAATGACTAATCCCCAGCTGTTCATACGACTTAGCTTTAACATTAAGTTTTCTTCTTTTTTATTCTCTGAAAGAATATAAATCATATAAAGAATTCCTAAAATAAACAAACATAGTCCCATGTAAAAATCATTATTCATATTGTGTTTTTTTTCTGCTTTGCTATTATTTCGGGCTCGACTCCCGTCGAGTGACAGATAAAGTTAATTTATAAACCCAATACCATCTATTTCTAGAGTGGTATAAGCATATTCCTAAAATAACAAAACCATAGACAAATTAATGCTATGGTTTTGGTTATTTTAAAATTGTATTTCTTACTCGTTATCGGCACGGATTACACTACGTTAAATCCGCGCTATCGGGCAGTACTTCGTCACCAACTAACAGCATCTTCAAGTACTTTTACAATTTTTTTATTTTTATCTAGTACGAAAAAATAAAAAATTGTTTCTCTATTAATTAACTTTTCTTTTGGCTTCAATGAACTCAAGTTTTTCTTGTCTTCAAACTCTTCAAGGTAGGCTATTATAATTGAATCATCCAAGCCTGAAAAACGAATTACATATTTACTAGAATCACATTTTGAAAAACTTCCTAATTGCCTACTTTTTTTCTTCCAATATTTATCATTAATATTCTTTTGTTTCTCTATTAATTTATTTTTATTCTTTGATTCAAAATAATTAACAAATGATTTATCCTTAGAATCAAAAAAATCAGAAAGATTATAATAATTAAAATAAGGGCTAACGATATAACAATCTTTCATTCCTAAATGGTTTTTATTTCTTATATAATCGATAGCATCTTCCATTAAATTAGCTTCACTATTATTTAGTTTTAATTCATTTTTATTGCAGCTAAAAAAAAGTGGAATAAACATAAAATAGGTAATTAATTTAATTTTCATTTTTTATATTTTTTACATTATGCATTATAATAGGAACTTCTATCCTGTTACCATCTTTATTAAAAACTAAACTTCCTGGGCTTTTCGGATTCCAATTTGAATATGTAAGTCTTGTAGGTAATCCTATTTCTTCTCTAAATATATTTACTCTATCAACTGTAGGGCGAGCATAATCACTAGTTATATAACTCAAAAAAAGAGATTGCATAATTGCTATTAATACTGTTAAAAAAAACAAGTTTTTTAAATGGTCTTTCTTCATTATAATTTAAAATTAATTTTTAGTTCTATAACGGTTATTTGCTACTTGTTTATTATGCTTTTTCACAAGTTTTCTAACAACACTGTTAATAGTTCTTAGCTAACGCTCGACTCCCGTCGAGTGACACATGAAGTTAATTTATAAACCCAATACCATCTATTTCTAGAGTGGTATAAGCATATCCCTAAAATAACAAAACCATAACAAATTAATGCTATGGTTTTGGTTATTTTAAAATTGTATTTCTTACTCGTTATCGGCACGGATTACACTACGTTAAATCCGCGCTATCGGATATTTTATTTAGTGTGGTATATTTCTATTATTTCACAATCTTTTCCTCTAATTTTTATATGAGGAACACCACCTGAATCGGTATGTAAAGTTCCTTCTATATGCCAAATATCATTATTGTAATTAACTAGAACAAAAGGTTTCTTTTTTAGAATTTCTGACCCAAAGATTTTAATCCATTCATTTTTAGCTAACTTTATTGCATCAGCTTTTGAAGCTATACATTTCTTGTTTTTATTAAAAAAATAAACGAGTACTATTGATGCCAATAATAGGCTAAAAATTATACTTTTTTTCATTCTATTTATTATTACATTTTCAATAAAATTAACCTTTTGTCTTTTACTTTCTCTACTGCTATTTCTTTATATAGTTTAGTGTCAGTTGGGTTAATATTATTTTTCCTTTTAGGTTAGTCAGGATCACTTGCTACTTCTATACTTATTGTTTTCGTTTCCTAGCTAACGCTCGACTCTCATCGAGTGGTACATAAAATTATTTATATAACGAATACCATCTATTTCTAGACTGGTATAGGCATATTCCTAAAATACCAAAACCATAACAAATTAATGCTATGGTTTTGGTTATTTTAAAATTGTATTTCTTACTCGTTATCGGCACGGATTACACTACGTTAAATCCGCGCTATCGGGATTGAAAGCACTTTTAAACATGTGTGCTCTTAATGCTAAAAAGTATGACTATCAACTCAAAAAATATTTTGATGAGAAAGTAGAAAAAGGAAAAAATAAAATGCTTGTTCTAAACAATATTAAGAACAAACTTTTGCATCGCATTTTTGCCGTAATTAAAAGGCAGCAGCCTTATGTTAATACACACAATTTTGCTGCCTAATTTTTTTAAAAAATAATATTAATTTTGGCTTGTTGAACTGGCAATAACTTTTGAAACGAAGTTTTAAAAAAGTTATGCTATTTCAATAATGCCCCATAAAAAACATCAATTTTTATTTGCTTTTATCCATAGAATGCGCTATCGGGGATGACCATTATTTATTTAATTTTCAATAAGTTTATTTCATAACCATCTTTCTTATATTTCCAATATTCCTCCTTCCAATTAACCATCATTTCTTCTGGAAGTATCTTAGAAATCAAAATTAAATTATTGTTTTCCTGTAATTTGATCTTTAATTTAAAACTGAAATCAGAGTACAGGAACTTAATTTTATTATTCCTAATAATATATCGCATTTTAGTACATTTTTTTCCTTTTTTTAAAACAATTAAATCATTATCAGTAAATATAAATTTATCCCCTAAACTAATTTCTTTGCAATTATTATGCAATGGAAAACTGGAAATAGCTGTTTTTTTGATTACCCATTCTCCGTTTAAATTCTTATTTGAAACCTGACTTTTACAGGAAAGAACTGTAATAAGAATTAATATAAAAGCACCCTTCATCACTTATAGTATTTTTTTAAATTATATATTGCCTTCCAATCGTATAATGCATTCTTTAATTGGTCTTTACTATCATCATCCCCTAAATCATCTGCATCAGCATTTCTCATATGAACTCCCTTACCTCTGATTGTTTGATATGCACCAAACATTATTTTTCGTTGTTTCAATGTTAAATGTTTGCTGTTTCCAACTGTACCATTCATTACTGTTTTATCTTTTGTATCTGGTAAACCTAATAAATGACCTGTTTCGTGTTCACTTGTGTTACCCTTATTAACATAACGCGCTTCAATTAGGGTAATGTTACCACCTATTTGAGCAACTCCAGCGGGATCTTTTTCTCCATCTTCAAATTCTTGCTCCCCTAACTCATCTACGATTCCAAAAACGTGATCATCTTCTCCAATATCATCAGTTGTTTCTGCTACAGAAAGGTTTGCAGTAAAATTAACTTCTACATTACCTCCGTTATCTCCTTTAAATTTAGAGGAAAAAGCCTTTTTTAATCTCAAAGACAAGTTATGAGCATAGTTTTTAGTATTTACTCTCGACGAAGACAGATCTATAACTTTTCCAGTTAACACAAAATTAATTGTAACATTTCCATCATCGTCTACCGATGTAGTTATTCTTATGTCTCTACCATCTGGATCAGTAGCTACGATTGGAGAATTAGCAACATAGTTATAGGTAGATACCTGGTAATAATTCTCCGAATGAGGATCAATATTAAACCATCTGCCTAAAGAGGCATCATAGTTTCTCCAACCAAAATCTAACATATTTAGTCCAAATTCTTCGTTTAACTCTTTTCCGTTATACCCATACTTCTGCGCGGTACTATTTCCAAGGGAGTTAGTGATATTATTGTATCCTTTATGTTTGAGACCAAAGGGATAGTAATTTGACTCTTCAATAATTTCAGAAGTAGCAATACTACCATTTTTGTCAGCATCCGTATAAGATAATCTAACATTTCCTAAGTGGTCTTTATATTGATAGACATAATCGAATGATGAGATTGCCACGCTTCCGCTCGCAATGACGGGTTTTACATATCCTTCAGGGTGATTAAAAAACTCTAGGGTAGGAATAGACGTTCCTGTTTTTCCTCCTTTAGGTGTTGATGGCTGTACTTTATAAATAAAATTACCAGCATATTGTGTTTTTGTCGCTCCATTACCAGTTACATAGGCTCTTTTTTCTACCTTAGTACCTCTAGCATCATATACATATTCTATTTTACTAGCACCGATATGAACAGTAGTCGGTAAATTTAAATGATTATAAATAATATTGGAAATCCCTTTATTATGGTCTTTTATCATATTACCATTGGCATCATATTCATATTCTTTAGTACTATTAGCACCATCTTTAAAACCTTCATTACTGGTAGCACTGTCAGTTACCTTTTCAAGTTTGTTACCAGCGTCATAAGTGTAAGCTAAATTATCCATTGTACCAAAGCTAGAAACATTAGCAGTTAGATGTCCTTTTCTTAGTAAAGATAAAATATTTCCATTTTTATCATAACTAATAGGGTTTGTTAACACACCACTAGCATCAAAACCACCTAAGTTATACCTACCTGTGTTATCAATAGCCCCTATAATTCTATTGAGAGCATCATAGGTATACGAATATTGAGTACTCTTAGGGTTTCCTGAGGAGTTTACAGTTGAGCTATTCCAACTAGTTTGGGCGATATTTCCATTATACAAACGCTTATTCACATCTGTTACATCATTATAGTATAGGCTAAAGTTAAACAAATCATTGTCATTAGCATTAGAGTCTTCATTAATATTTTTCAACCAACCACGTACATTATAGCTATAATCTACTGTTTGTAAAGGACTGCTAGTACCTCCAACCTCTTTATTCTTTAACTGACCTAGTTTATCATAAGTATTAGCTACAATAGTTTCAGTAGCTTGACTATTAATTTGCTGAGTCTGTTTAGTCATTCTACCGGCATGGTCATAACTAAATACATCAAGCGTTACAATGTCATCTTTTCCAGTTTTCTTATGGGTAGTTTTAGTTTCCAATACTTTCCCAACAAAATCCAATTTACTTTCTATAATATCTACAGTTTGTAAATAATCATTTTTACTATACACATAAATAGGTCTTGCTTTTTCATCGTAATACGTTACGGTATGTATCCAGTCATTAGTACCTAAAATACGTACTTTATTCACTGTAGCCAAACCTTTGGTGTTACCTGTAGAGGTTTGGTTATAGTAAGTTGTTATAGAAGCTCCTAATCCTGTTGGTAAATCAACATAAGTATCATAGTAATTTACGGTATGAAGTTCTATAGAAGTTCCCGAAGGATAGGATTGAGTGTAATTGTAGTATATTTTTTTAGAATCTATAGTCGTATAATTTGAGGTTCTACTAGAGGTATTCCTAGGAAAAGAGCTAGCAATCCAACTTTGAATGTCATAATAAGGAGCATCATCCCATGTTTTCCCCGTTAAAATAACTCTACCTAATTCATCGTATTTAGTAAAAAGCCAATTTTTAGTAGTTCTTAAATTAGCATCCTGTGTTAAAACAGGTCTGTCTAATTTATCATACACAATATATTCCCATTCCTTGCCTGGTATTTTCTTTTCTATCAAACGGTTTCTATAGTCGTATTTATATTGGTAACACAATTCAGAAAGTTCAGTACTAGAAACTCCACTATTATCGCTTACCACTACTTTTGGAGGCAGTACATAGGTTAAATTACCAAAATCATCGTAAATATAATACGTATCATGCGCTTCTTCGGTCACTGAACTTGTTGAAGAGCCTGCTGAGTTTATCGAAGCAAAAGTACGTTTCAAAATAACCTGTCCTTCTTTGTTTTTATATTCTTCTGTAGTATGTAATTTACTTGTAGTACCATCATGATTTTCATCTTTAGTAATGGTTTTGTATAACTTACCAGCGGCATAATTAGTAGTACCACCTTCTAAAGACGGTACAAACACACCATTACTTTCTGAAGTAGTAACCGTAAATAATTTTACCCCATCAGCATCAGAGTTGGTTTGATAATCAAATTCAATTTCATGACCAGCTCCCAAACGCCAGTCATGCCCAGGAGCCGCTTGTTTTAAGACACGGCTTAATGGCGAGTCCTCTAATAATTTTTGAGAATACGCATTTACGGGTTGCCCACTTGTTGAAAAATCATTTGGATATTCAGCCGCATAATAATTTTGTGTCAACCCTTCAACATAATTAGCAGAAGTTCCCTTAACAATAGCACCTGTACTGTTAGCCCCAACAAACGGTAAAAACTCTTTATCCTGCCTTCCTAAATCATCATAACCAATATGGGTTACAATGTCTTTTTTGTTAGGAGATTGTTTAATACCAATACTTTGCTTAGCGCGCCCTAGCCCATCAAAATACGTAATTTGCTCAATAACATCTCTGTTACTACGAATATCATTGGTGTTTTTCAAAGGACTTTGGTATGTACGTGAAAACACATAGTTTTCGTCCTCACTTAAATCAATAGCAGTATAAGGGTCTTCCACAATATATGCCCAAAAATTAGTGGTACTAAACCCTGGTTTTAAGACAATAGAAGTAGGCGCATAATGTTCTCCTGTTTCAGGAGTGTTAAGTTCAACTTGTGCCTGTACTGTAAAGAAAACAGCACTGGTAATATAGCCTAAAAATAATAATAACTTTTTCATAGACTTATTTGTTTTTATAATTATAAGTGTTTTCTTTTAAAATATTTCCCTCAGCATCTTTAACCAAATGCAAACGGTTAAAAGCGTCATAATGATACGAAGTAACTCTACCACGAGCATCCGTCATGGTGCTTACACCAATTAACGGTTTATATGTAAAAGAAGTTACCAAGGCGTTATGGAGTCCAGTACGCACTTTAGCCATTTCAGTTTGTAACTGACTTTCGGTATAGCTCTGTAAATAACTTAAATCATGATCACTATTTTTACCTAAAGCAGCCATTACCTGAGCATAAGTTGCCCCTTCTATTTTGGCAATAGGTTGTGTATAGTTATAACCCCATAAGTAGGTAATAGAAGTTCCGTCTTGTTTACTTACCTCTGTAGGATTTCCTTTAGTATCATAACTGATATAAAGTATTCGGTTTTCTAAATCTTGGTCTCCTTTTGAGGTTTTAATTACTGAAGGTAAATATAAATTGGATGGATTGTGTTGATCTGAATATTCTGTTTTTTGACGGGATATTTGTACCCCTTTATTAAATTGAATTGTTTCTAAAGGTTCTGTAATACGATGCTCATTAATCAATTTAGTATCGTTTAAATCATTAGCATAATATATTTTAGATTTTAAAACATCTCCTTTACTGGTTGTTGTTGTTGTTTCTGATACTAGTAAATTAGAATTATACTTATAATTTGTTTCTTGACTAATCGTTCGACTTCCATTGTTTTCTGTAACTATTTTCTTTTTTAATAATTGCTTACCTCTAGTGTTTTCATAGTTAAAATATTCAAAATGTTCTGTTAATGAATTCAAGAAACCAATTACAATCTGCCTAACTTCCAAATTTAAAAATGTTTCTATAAAATGCTCTTGGTATTCATAAGTCTCTTGATAAATAGGAGTAATTTGATTTTCTTTATATATTGATTTATTAATCAGTCTAGCTCCTTTCCATAAAGGATATATTATTTTAGGAAATGTATTGTACGCATGAGCATTTCTTTCATATGCTTCCGGTATTGATAGCCTATATATATACTCAGTAAAACCATTGTTGTTATCACTACCTATTAATCTTTCTTTTATATAATCATATTCAATTAAATTTCCATTAGGGTTAATGTCTTGAAACTGATTCATTACAATAGCCATTTGATTAACAAGAAAAGTAGGTTTAGTTTCTGACCCTTCCACTCTTGTTGTTAAGGAATAATACTGAGGTTTGTGCTTTAACAATGAGGCTATACCAATTTTATTCTTTCCATATTTTACCTTTCCATAATCAAATATTTTTTTTCCTAATACGTTATTTTCAAGTTCAGAATCATATGAAATGATTTCTTTAATTCTTAAGCCAGGGCCTAAGCTTGGTTCTATTTTAGTAATATCAGTTATTAAACTTCTTGTTGAATAATTTAAATTTGCTGACACATATGCAGTATTATTAATAAAACAAGTTCCATTACTTATTACTGAAGGACCTATGTTTACAGAAAGTTTATAAGTATGCCCTTTTTTTAAATTTGTAATAAATCTATTACTATAACAAGATGTTGGAACTAAATGAGTATAACCATATAATAAATTAGAAGTCCCATTTGTAATATCATAAAACTTAACTGATGGTAAAGTAGTACCCCCAGTGATATTTGTGAAAAAAACATCTATAAACTGTGGTTTATTATTATCTACTTCTTCGGTAACTGTAAATATTTTTTCATCAGAATGAACACTTACATTAGGGATATTACCTATTTTTTTACCTATTGCCATAACATTAATTGCTGGGGCTGGTTGTGAAGCGTATTTATCTTCTTCGTTTAATATATAATTATTTTCATAAACAAATTTTGTTTTTCCTCCTGTAGGGTATACGATTTCTTCTAACATAGCTGCTTGACTAAAATTGGAGTCTACTGATCTATTAGCTTCACCGATATGATTAGCATTCGTTATTGTGATACCTAAATTATTTTGAAAATACTGAGTTGTTTTCTTTTCTATTAAATCTTTATTATCATTTTTACCGTTATAATATCCATATATATCCTGCCCTGTAGTTTCCCTTGCTGGTAGTTTAGTAGCATTGTATTTGAATTTATACATTTTTTCAATAACATTATTCTTGTTTTTAAAAAGTACATTCTCTAATTTTAGACTCTTTATATTTCTACTAGAATCAAATACTGAAACATTACGCCCCAAATTCAAAGTATTTAATTGTACGGGTCTATCAAAATAGGAATCATTATCAAATACAACTTGTTTAGTTAAAGTATAATTGTCTGTGGTTGTTAGATTATAAATATCAAACTTATCTATTTTTTTACTTCCGTTTATAGCATCTAATCTATTGCTGTGTGTGAACACTATTTTTCCTTGATTAAATTTTATAGTCTTTAATAGCTGTTCATCATGAATAAGGTTACTGTAGGAGTAATTATTACCAGTGTATTGATATAAATTGGGAATTGTACTTTCTAAGGAGTGACTATGAGAACTTATTCTATTATCATTTGTTCTGTTTTCACTATATTCAAAAGTAATCTCATTTTTTTTTGCTGTAATAATTTTTGACAAATAAATACTACTTCCTTCTAAGGTTCTTATTGTTGGTCCTGGATGAGTTGTAGTTGTAATTGATTCTCTAATAGAGAATAGGTATATAGTCCCATTAGGAGCAGTGATTTCAAATCCATTAGGGATTCTTTTTATTTTAAGATTATCTTCATTTAAACTTTTCCCTTCACTTCTATTATGTAACACGAATTGCCCTGAATAATTTAAAAAGTTATACGAATAAATATCATGTCGATTATTTGTAAAACCTTTAGAGCTTGGAATAAGAATATCATTGGCAGCATCATAAACACCAGGTATTGCCTCTATTTGTGAAGGGGTATATACATCTTTTATATCATAGTACAAATCCTCTCCATTAATTACTTGGGTATTTATGACCCCGCCAGTTTGAAGAGTCCAGCCCAAACCCACATTACTTGCTATATCATCTACTTTTATACCTGAATGATGATAACTAAGTGTAATAGGTAATGAAACTTCATCTACCTTTATTTCATACAATGGGATAGCAATATTAGTTAAACCAGTATTGTAATTAACAGGGTAAGAACCATACTTCCCCAAACTTGCAGCCTCTGGTGTTAGTGGAGAAAAGTTTGGTGTTTTAGGGGCTTCCTGCCCATACACCACAACATAAATTAGCATTGTAAAAATGCTTAACAGTACTCTCTTCATAATGTCTATTGATTATTTAGCAATTAATTTTAAAACGTTAATAAATCCTTTCAAGGGCAAAATTATACCTTTTTTACAAGCTAACAAACTTTTTTCTAACTATTTAATGAAAATAGCTGTCAGTAGCAGTATTCAGTAAGAATCAAATTATAGAGTAATGAGTACGACTATTGCTTGGTCATTCGAACGTAGTATACGGAGTGAAATAATCATTAGCTAAGCAGTGACGTCCCATTTCGTCATTCCGTACGCAGTTTATGAAGTGAAGGAATCTGTTTGTCGGTTAATAAATAGTTCAAGTAATTAGTTTTTAATGCTTAGTGTTTAATTTTTAGTTTTAAACTCATAACTCATAACTCATAACTCATAACTCATAACTCATAACTCATAACTCATAACTAAACCTCAAACCTTCTACTTTTTACCAAACTCCAATAGGAGTCCATAACAACCCAAAAGCAGTCAGTAACAAGGGAACAGAAATCAGTAACAAGACAACAGGAGTCTGTAACAAGCAAAGAGGAATCAGTAACAAGGTAACAGGAGTCCGTAACATAGCAAGAGGAGACAGCAACAAGCCAAGAGAAGTTAGCAACAAGGCATCAGGAACTCGTAACATAGCAAGAGGAATCAATAACAAAGCAATAGTATTAACACATTCAAAGAAAACATTAAGAGAAATGAAAAATAAAAATTAAAAAAAATGTTAAACACTTGATTTTTAAAAAGGTGTTTAGTAAGTTTAACCCATTAATTATAAAAATAAATTGTTATGACATCAACTTCTCAGAAGTCGTATGCCAGTAGATTGGGCAATGCGAAAAAAATGGCAACAATAGTAGCAACATTTACAGACTACCAACCACCAGTACCCAATGCATCCGTAGAAAATTTGCAACAAACCATTACAAACATTGAGCAAATACAAGAAGAGTACAATACCGCAACATTAAGTTACACCTTAGTAACAAACGAAAGGAAAAAAATCTTTTCAGACAATGAAGATGCCCTAGAAAAACGTTTAGCACCTATTAGAGGATTCATAGAAGCTTTAAAAGGTAAAGAAAGCGTAGAACTAAAACAAGTAGGAACGGTGATTAAAAAAATAAGAGGAAAAGCAAACCCCAAACCAGTATCGGATACTGAAAGTGAAACCACGGTAATAAGTCAAGTAGAAAGAACCTATGCAAGCCGAATCACAAATTTTAAAATCATTATTGATCTACTAACCAGTTTAGGAGAAGCTTACACGCCACCTAATGAGCTGATAACGGTTACAGCATTAAATGAGTTAGCAATCAAAGCAGCACAAAGTACCGTTGAAGTAGACAAAGCATTGAGTTTATTAAAACCAATTATTGAAGCAAGACAAACAAATTTTGAAAACCTTAAAAACCAAGTACAAACCATTAAAAACTTTGTCAAAGCACAATACGGATTAACCTCAAATGAGTACAAACAAATTAAAGGACTTGCCGTATAAAAATAAAAAACAGCAAACAACAAAGGTCGCAAATAACACGCGACCTTTTTATAGTATAAAAATGCTCTAAGGCAATACCTCTAAAACAATAAACTGATTTAATTGCGCACCAAAAGCACTAAAATTATTATCTGCCACAAGTACTAAAGAAGCATGACCATTAGGAAGCGTAGGGCCAAAAGTCATTCCCTCTAAATTGTCCACCACCTTAGCGGTACTACCAGGTACAGAAGACAATTTTGGTCGAATAGAATTAAAGCTAAAAAGCAATTCCTTAGTAGCAGGTACCACATTTGATGTTAAACTGTTTAAAGAAGAAACATCCGTAGCCTTAGAAGCATCAACCTTATAAATAAACACATCATTTCCACCATCAGCAGTACCAGAAGCAAAAGAACGCTCTAAAACTAAAAACCGATCCGTATCATACGCTAAAATCTCCACAAGACCATTTACAGTAAATCCACCATCTCTAACTACAGAACCTAAGCTATAAGTAAACTGACGACCAAATTTTTGGGTAGCTTTATCAATATAAGCAATACGTACTTTAGAATCTGTTTTTTCACCAAAAACAGGCGCAACACCATCTTGTTTTAAAGGAAGTTCCATTCCTACCCAATACCCTTTCTTATCAAAACTAGCACACAAACCTTCAAAAACACCATTATTTCTAGCACCAGTATCCGCTTTTACTGAAGAAGCCTTAAAAATTTCAGGCAAAGCATATTCATAAGTAAAACCACCTTGTAAAGAAGCCGTTCTAACAAAAGGATCCACTTGGTTGTTTACAAAACCTTCACTAGCCCAAACAATAGCATTCGTACCAGCATCAAACCGAATCGCTTCCGGATCTACTTGCTGTTCACCAAAAGAAGCACCAGTTTTAGTAAGCAATTCAACCTGACTTAAAACTTTCACACCGTTAAATTCAGAAGCATTAAAATCTAATGATGCAGTATAAAAACGAATGGGAGCCTTTGGAGTATCACTAATCAAATAATAAACACCATCGTGATAATCAATACTAGAAAGCCCACCTATAACCTCGTTGTTAAACAAAGTACCATCAGGAATTATGTGTTCACCAATAAATTTAAAACCACTAATACTGTGAGAAGTAGGAGCATCAGGAGTATCGTTATCCGAGTTACAACAAACAAAAAAAAGCAAAAAACAAAAGAGGAATGTAAAATTGATAATTGTTTTCATATAATAATATATTGGGTTAAAACCCCAAATCACACCAAAAAGAATGACTATAAGGTTAAAAGCAAGTTAACCTTCAATATCGAAAAAGTTAAAAATACCTATGACACTTTTTATTGTTTTCTAATAAGAGCATTAAATCTTTCACTGAACCTATTTAAAGATAAACTTTATAAACCATTATGTGCAATTCATATAATGATTATAAGCGATTAAAAGCGGCGCTTTTCAACTCTTCTTCGCAGAATAGAATTTTATTTCGTTAAAAAATCTTGAAGCCTTGGAAAGATTTTAGAAATGATAATTCGGTTTTTAGCTTCAGCTAAAAAATTCATTGAAGAAGTGTCCTTTTTTTGGTTCGTTTTTTTGGACAAGCAAAAAAATGAACAATAACTCAATTAAAATTACTTCCCAAAAATACGTGCATAAAAAGCCTCAAAATCCTTTTTAGAAGGAGGATTCCCATAATTAGGAATCATATCCCAACGCTTACCATCCTTTTTTAAAGCAAACCGAAAAACAGAAGAATGAATATCTTTCGGATTCATAAGCGGATAACGCAAATCCAAATACGCAATCACTGAAGAACTATCATTAGGCACCAAATTAAAATACCCATTACTAAACCAAGACAATGTTTGCAAATCAGGATGCTGCATATCAAGTAACGTATGGTTTTTCGGAATCGTCAAAATAGTATCCACTACACTTTTAGTATCTAATAAAGAGTAAAAACCAACTTTATAATTGTTACTGGTCTCAGCAATCCCATACCATAAAATAGTGTTTAAAAGCGTAGGTTGCGCAGAAAATCGACTATAAGCAATAGTAGATTCATCAAAAGACTTTTTAAAAACACTATTTATATACAATTTGTTCCCAATAGTAAGCAACAAATAAAAACTACTCATATAAATACCAGTTTTTACCCAACGAGAACGTTTAGTGCTTTTTCTATTAAAAAACAGCGCAACAACTAAACAAACCAAAAAAGGTAAAGTATATAGCGGATCCACCACAGAAATGGTATTAAAAGCAACTCTATAATTTGAAAAAGGTAAAAGTAATTGCGTTCCGTAAGGCGTAAAACTATCTAAAATAGGATGTGTAAAAATGGACAAGAAGAATAAAAGAATCCAACCCTTTAAAGTAGAAGTACCAACACGTTTTCCAGTGTTGTACAATTTAAAAGTAAGCCATCCAAACGCAAAAGCACCCAAAAAGGCAAAAACAATAGAATGCATAAAACCTCTATGAAAAGCCATAGCATCAATTTCATTACCATACAATACACTACCAATAATAACATCCAAATCAGGAATTGTACCTCCAATAGCACCAAAAAGCATCGCTTTATTACCAATTTTTTTACCAAGAGCTACCTCACCACAGGCGGCACCCAAAACAATTTGCGTCAATGAATCCATAGAAAACAAATGTACTAAACCTATTCTACTTGTGTAATTCTTTACAAAATCGTAACATTACACTTCCAAATTACTACCGAATGCAAGACGATAAAAACCTATCCGAAATAAAAATTGAAGATCAGAAAATCATAGCCAATAAAGAACTAAGTATATGGGAAGCCTTAATTCCTGTTTTAGCACTAGTACTTATGCTAGCGTACAATGTGTACGTATTTGGAGACGATGCTTTGAGTGGAAGTAACCAGTTTGTATTACTATTAGGAGGAGCAGTTGCCGCCATTGTAGGTTTTAAGAACAAAGTTTCTTATAAAACCATGATGGAAGAAGTAGCCGAGAATATAAAATCAACAGCAGGAGCCATTCTAATACTTTTAATGGTAGGTTCATTAGCAGGAACATGGTTAATAAGTGGAATCATTCCTTCAATGATTTATTATGGATTACAAATATTAAACCCAACCATATTTTTAGTAGCCTGTTTAATCATTTGTGCAGTAATCTCTATAGCAACAGGAAGCTCGTGGACAACAGCGGCAACGGTTGGAATAGCATTAATAGGAATAGGAGAAGCACTTGGAATTTCATTAGGAATGACAGCAGGAGCTGTACTATCTGGAGCCTATTTTGGAGATAAAATGTCGCCAATGTCAGACACTACCAATTTAGCACCAGCTATGGCAGGAACAGATTTATTTACCCATATTAAATACATGGCATATACAACCGTGCCAACATTTATAGTAACCATGGTATTTTTTGTAATCTTAGGATTTACACAAACAGCCACAGGAGAAGCAGATACCCAAGCAATGCTAGCAGATATAGGTAAAGCATTTAACATAACACCATGGTTGTTTTTAGTACCCGTATTAGTTATATTTTTAATCATTAAAAAAACACCACCATTAATAGCCTTATTAGCAGGAACCTTATTAGGAGGGATTTTCGCATTAATTTTTCAACCCAATGTAGTAGCACAAATAGCAGGTGTAGAAAAGTTAGATATAAATTCAGCCTACAAAGGAGTAATGCAAGCCATTACAGTAGAAACTTCAGTAGCAACAGAAAACGAAGTGTTAAAAGATCTATTTACCGCAGGAGGAATGAAAAAAATGCTAGGAACGGTGTGGTTAATATTACTAGCAATGGTATTTGGAGGAATTATGGATGCCATAGGTGCTTTAGCAAAAATAAGTAGCTTTATGTTAAGTTTGTTTGATTCTGTTTTTGGATTATTTGCCAGTACCGTAGGAACTTGTATAGGATTAAACTTTACAGCATCAGATCAATACTTAGCCATTGTAGTACCAGGGAAAATGTATGCAAAAGCCTATGAAGATAAAGGATTAGCGCCAGAAAACTTAAGTAGAACCTTAGAAGATTCAGGAACAGTAACCTCGGTATTAATACCATGGAACACCTGTGGAGCCTACCACTCAGGAGTATTAGGAGTACCAGTGGTAGATTATGCCTTTTATGCAATGTTTAACTGGTTAAGCCCTTTCATGACCTTATTATTTGCAGCATTTAGAATAAAAATAAGACAAATAGCAAAAAAACAATAAACAAATCTTATTTATACGAAGTTTAATTTTTTAGTATCAATTATTACATACAACATGTGTGTAATAAGGAAATGTATGGTAGACACTAAAGATTAAATAATACGATTTACGAAAAAAAATTTCACAAACGTCAGTTCGAGTGTTTTTTATGAAGTGTTAACGTAATAAAAAATTATCGAGAACAGTTAATTTACATGGAATAATTATCCATAAGCGCAAACATTATGAGATATATTAATATTTAATTGGTACCTCTTTTATGATAAGAAAAGCAAAACAAACAGAAGCAGAAATACTAACAGCGCTAGCATTAAAATCGAAAGCCTATTGGGGGTATTCAGAAGCAGACATAGAAAGTTGGCGTCAAGACCTAACGGTAACAATACAAATGCTAAAAAACACCAAAGTAAATCTATTCGAACAAAATGCTACAATAGCAGGTTTCTATATGTTAAACCCACCAGAAAATAAAAGTATAGAATTAGAAATGCTATTCGTATTACCAGAGTTTATAGGGCAATCAATAGGGAAAAAGCTATTAATACATGCAATTAATGAAGCCCAACAATTAGAAGCAACAGTAATAACGCTATTAGCAGATCCCAATGCAGTTCCTTTTTATAAAAAACAAGGATTTACAATAATTGATAAAAAAGAAAGCTCCATACCTAATAGATACTTACCGATAATGAAAAAAGAACTATAACATAACTAGTTATTAATGTTAGTTCGAGTGTTTTTTATGAAGTGTTAAAGCAGTAAAAAAATTATCGAGAACAGATAAAATTATACAAAATTATTATCCATAAATAGTATTAAATGATTTTTATGTAATAAAAGTTTTTAAGTTTCTTTTTTCTATAAGCGAAGTGGTCTTGTGCCTTTTATCAAAGAATAGTAAATAACAATAAAAACTCTTGTACTTTTGTAGTATGAATTTTCCAGAAAAATTACAGAAAAAACTACAAACTAGAAGAAAAGACAATGCCTTAAGAAGTCTTAAAGAAACTAGTGATTTAGTAGACTTTTCATCCAACGACTATCTTGGCTTTGCAAGATCTAATGAATTGTTTGAAAAAGCACATCAGTTTTTAATGGAGAACCAAATAAACACTAACGGAGCTACAGGATCTCGTTTATTATCTGGAAATCATAAACTATTCAGTACTACAGAAAAAGAAATAAGCACCTATCACAGAGCAGAAGCAGCATTACTATTTAACTCAGGATACAATACCAATGTAGGCTTTTTTGCTGCAGTTCCACAAAGAGGCGATGTTGTTTTATATGATGAATTAATCCATGCCTCCATTCGTGATGGAATTCAATTATCGAATGCAAAAGCCTATAAGTTTAAACATAATAATGTAGAAAACTTAAAAGAGTTAATCTTAAAACATAAAAAGGAAGTTACAAATGAGGTAGAGATATACGTAGTTACTGAGTCTGTTTTTTCTATGGATGGAGATATACCAGATGTATTAAAAATGGTAGAAGTATGTTCAGCACTAAAAGCTCGTTTAATTATTGATGAAGCGCATGCTTTGGGTGTAATAGGAAAAAATGGCATGGGAATTGTGCAAAATTTAGAAATAGAAGAAAAAGTTTTTGCAAGAATCATCACCTTTGGTAAAGCATTAGGATGTCATGGAGCTGTGGTTTTAGGAGCTAATGAGTTAAAAGAATATTTAATAAACTATGCCAGAAGTTTTATTTATACAACAGCCTTACCACCACATGCTGTAGCAACTATAAAAATAGCCTACCAAGAATTAGCAAGTGAAAAAGGCAAAGAACAAATAAAAGATTTACAAGAGAAAATCACTTATTTTGTTAGTGAAACACAAAGATTGCAATTAAACTTTATTCCTAGTAAAACAGCCATTCACTGCTGTATAATAGGAGGAAATACAAAAACAAAACAAATAGCAAAAGCAATACAAAAAATAGGATTTGATATAAAACCAATACTTTCTCCAACAGTAGCTATACATAAAGAAAGATTGCGTTTTTGTTTACATAATTATAACACCAAAAAAGAAATAACAGAAGTTCTAGAGAACCTTGTTACTTTTGTATCATAATAAAAATAAAATAGCATGAGAGACGATTATACCATTTTAGCAGTTTTTGAATATTCAACAGAAGCACAAATAATAAAAGCTAAGTTAGATTCAGAGAATATAAGAACCATGTTAATGGACGAAAAAACAATAGATTCTGATCCCTTAATTAGCCAAGCTATAGGCGGCGTAAAGTTATTGGTTCAAAATAATGATTTAGACAAAGCCTTAACAATATATAATGAAATAAGAGTTTATGAAAAAGATAATCAAGGGAATGAAATACACTGTGCTAGTTGTGATTCAACAAAAATATTAGTAGCACCAGTGCAAAGAAAAAATATATTTTACATGTTGTTTCCTTTTTTTGAAAAAAGAAGACTCATTTGTAACGAATGCAAAAACGTGTTTTAATGCAAAAAAAATATTTTATCACAGGAATATCTACCGAGGTAGGAAAAACAGTAGCTTCAGCCATTGTAACAGAAGCATTAGAAGCTGATTACTGGAAACCAGTACAAGCGGGTGATTTAGAAAACTCAGATACACATAAAGTAAAAAGGTTAGTAACTAACAATAAAAGTGTTTTTCATACAAATGCTTACGCATTGCAAACACCAATGAGTCCGCATGCAGCAGCTGAAATTGATGAGGTAACAATTCGTTTAGAGGATATAATAGAACCTCAAACTCAAAATAATCTAGTTGTTGAAGGCGCAGGAGGATTATTAGTTCCATTAAATGATACAACTACAATTCTAGACATAATAAAGCCAGAGTATAAAGTAATAGTAGTGTCAAGACATTATTTAGGAAGTATTAACCATACATTACTAACAGTAAACCTTCTTAAAGAAAAAGGATTTGATGTAGCTGTTATTTTCTCAGGAAATGAGCATAAAACTACAGAAGGAATCATTCAAAAAATGACCAATGTCCCTGTAATTGGAAGAATTGAAGAAGAGCCATATTTTGATCAAAATGTAATCAAAGAATATGCTGAATTATTTAAAGACAAACTATGACATTAAAAGAGCGTGACAAAAAGCACTTGTGGCATCCATTAACACAACATAAACTACACCCAAATCATATTGCAATTACCAAAGCAAAAGATGCAGTATTATATGATGACGAAGGAAATGAATACATAGATGGAATAGCGTCATGGTATACCTGTATGTATGGACATTGTAATGAATATATAACCTCAAAAGTTTACAAACAAATGCAACAATTAGATCATGTTGTATTTGCAGGATTTACGCATGAGCCAGCTATTAAGTTGTCAGAAGAGTTAATAAAAATCCTACCCAATAATCAGGAAAAAATATTCTTTTCGGATAATGGTTCAACATCAGTAGATATTGCTATTAAAATGGCATTACAATATCATTTTAATAAAGGAGAAAAAAGAGGAAAGATAATTGCGTTAGAAGACGGTTTTCATGGTGATACCTTTGGAGCAATGTCGGTTTCAGGTTTATCAGTATATAATGGGCCTTTTGAAGATTTCTTTATAGATGTTGAAAGAATACCAGTACCTACAGAAGCTAACTTCGAAGAAGTTAAAACTAGGTTTACAAGCTTGATTAAAGAAAATAACGCAGCTGCATTTATTTATGAACCATTAGTACAAGGTGCTGCAGCGATGAAAATGTATGAAACACATTTTCTAGATGAGTTAATAAGTCTAGCGCAAAAAGAAGGAGTCTTAGTAATTGCCGACGAAGTAATGACAGGTTTTGGAAAAACAGGTAAAAACTTTGCTTCAGAATATTTACAAAACCAACCAGATATTATATGTCTTTCTAAATCGTTAACAGCAGGTTTAGTACCCATGGCAATAACAAGTTGTTCTCAAAAAGTTTACGATGCCTTTTTAAGTGATGAATTAGGAAAAGGATTTTTTCACGGACATACCTATTCTGCAAATCCAACGGCGTGTACAGCGGCATTAGCTGGGGTAGAATTATTACAGTCAAAAGAAATACAGAAGAATATAGCGTTAATAATAGCATCACATCAAGCTTTTAATGAAGAAATAAAAAGTCACCCTAAAATAAAACAAACGCGTCAACTAGGAGTTATTTACGCGCTTGATTTAAATGTTGAAATGGAACGTTATGGCAATTTACGTTATCAGTTATTTGACTTTTTTATGAGTAAAGGTGTGTGTTTACGTCCACTAGGAAATACCATATATATACTTGCTCCTTTTGTAATAACCAAAGAACAATTGAATAAAGTGTATGCAGCTATTAAAGAAGCATTAACATTATTTTAATTAATATCAAAATACTGCTTCATCATTGCTATAGCTTTGTCTGAAGCAGTAAAGTGATTTCCCTTTACATCTAATACAATAGTTGCTTTTTTTTGCTTTAAAAAATCTAGTTCAATTTTAGATAAAGGACCAACTGCTTCATCTCTATCACCATAAACATAGGTTACTTTTGATAAGTCTTTGATAGAAGCAAGCTTTTCGGTGTATCTATTGTAACCTAATCCAGCTGCAAGTTTGGCCATACTTCTACCTTCTTCATTTCTCGCGTTAAATACTTCAATAGAATAAGTACCATCATTTTTAAATACATATTTAGTGTTTTTTCCTTGACTAAAAGGAATCCATGTACCTTTATCAATATTTAGCCTTCCTACAGCTATTAAATATTTATCTGCAGTTGAGATACCGTAAGTAGCAATTAGTTCTTGAGTCATAAAAGCCCCAAAAGAAATCCCAAGAACATACACTTTTTTATTAGGCTGTTTTTTGAAATAATCAATTACTTTTTTTAACATTTTTACGCTTTCTTTATCATACTTTTTAGCTTTTTCAAAAGTAATTTCCTTTTTAAAGTTGGAAGGTGTTTTTGTTTGCGCTTGATGAACATTTACAAAAAGAGCTTTTTGTGCAAGAGAAGAAGTTTTAGCAATGTCTTTTATATCTTCGTTAGCTAATTCAGTAGTAGGACCTCCTTGTGTATTTACTATAATTATCTCAGCGTTTTTATTGCCATAAAAGGTAGCAATATTACTAATTTCATTAAAATTAGGTTCGATAATTATCTCATCTTCTTTTTTATCACAAGAGATAAAAGTTATAAAGAATAAAAGTAATAGTCCAGAATTTTTAATTAAAATCTTCATAAATGTTTTGTTTTCTATATAAGACGAAGACAAAACAAAACACCCTATAAGTTTAAAATAAAGAGAGTAGTAACATTTATATACTTTCCATTACTTTTTCAAGCAAATTAATTTCTTCCTGTGTTTCTTTTATAGTGATATATAAATCTTCAAAAATCCATTTTCCGTTTGATTTTATACCTCTAATAATAATCGTTGCTTTTCCTTTAGAACCTTTAACAGGAAGTGAAAAATCAACTTCACCATCATCATTATTAAGAGAAATATTTCCATTTGGAAAACCATCCTTTTCAATAGGATCACCTAATACTTGAATTACCTTTTCATTTTTAGAAGCTTGTTCCATAGCGTATTCAATAGGTGTAGCATTGGTAAATGCTTTTGAAACACCAAAAATAAGAGTGCCAACCCCTATAAAAAACAATAAGAGAATGCCTAAGCAACCACTTAAAGGGATAAACCATAACCAATTTCTACTAAACCAACTTTTTTGTTCTTGATGAGACATATTAAATTTTTATTAATAAGACTTAAAAACGTTTAAAATGTTACAAGTAAGAAAAACAGTTATACTATTTAAGAGTTTAAAAGCATAAGAAGTTATATTTTTGCTGAAATTTTTAGGTTTTGAAGAAAAAAATATCCATAACTTCCATAGCATCAATATCAGCGATAGGAAGTTTGTTGAATGAGGTTTGGGATAACTATAAAAATGACAACCACTTTTTAAGTGTAAAAAAGTTTTCTGAGTTTGAGGCTTGGGTAGCTCAAATAACAGCAAAAGATAATTTAAAAATAGAAGAGATAAGAAATTCTGATGCACGGTATAAAGAATTAGATGCTTCTGTGTTATATACGTTGTTTTGTGCTAGAAGAGCAGTAAAAGAAGCTGGTTGGAATTCTTTTGATGATTTTGGTATTAATATTGGTTCTTCACGTGGAGCTACTTCTTTATTTGAAAAATACCATAAAGAATTTTTACAAACAGGGAAATCATCAACTCTAAGCTCACCTACAACTACACTTGGAAATATTTCTTCATGGATAGCACATGATTTACAAACGAATGGGCCAGAAATTTCTCACTCCATAACTTGTTCAACAGGGTTGCATTCTCTTCTTAATGGAGTTGCTTGGGTACAATCAGGAATGAGTGAGAAGTTTTTAGTTGGTGGAAGCGAAGCCGCTTTAACCGATTTTACAATAGCGCAAATGCAAGCGTTAAAAGTATATGCTAGAAATCAAGATAAATACCCTTGTAAAGCGTTAGATTTAGACAAACAAAGTAATACGATGGTTGTTGGAGAAGGAGCTTCGGTAGTTTGTTTAGAAAAAGGAATTCAAGAAAATGCTTTAGCTTTAATTGAAGGGGTAGGATATGCAACAGAAATATTAAAACATAACATATCTATTTCTTCAGATGCAGAGTGTTTTCAAAAATCAATGAAAATGGCTTTGTCAGATGTAAACGTAGAGGAAGTAGATGCTATTGTAATGCATGCACCAGGCACAATAAAAGGAGATCTTTCAGAAATAAATGCTATAAAAAAAGTATTTGGAAGTCATCAACCATTCTTAACAACTAACAAGTGGAAGTTAGGACATACTTTTGCTACTTCGGGTTTATTGAGTTTAGAATTAGCCATTTTAATGCTAAAAAATCAAGAGGTTGTGCATGTTCCTTTTGTAGCTAAACAATCAGAGCCTAAACAAATAAGCAAAGTTTTAGTAAATGCAGTAGGTTTTGGAGGAAACGCTGTATCCGTTTTATTAAGTAAAAAATAATACATATTACATATTATTATGTACATTTGATTCTTCAAATGACTAACTAGTAAACCTAAGTTTATGAGCGAAGTAAGACATAATTGGACGAAAGAGGAAATCTTAGCGATATATAATAAACCTTTAATGGAGCTGCTATATGAAGCAGCAACAATACATAGAAAAAGTCACGATCCTAATGTAGTACAAGTATCTACGTTATTATCTATAAAAACTGGAGGTTGTTCAGAAGACTGTGGGTATTGTCCGCAAGCTGCTCGTTATCATACCAATGTAGATGGAAATGATTTAATGACTGTACAGCAAGTAAAGGCTCAAGCATTAAGAGCAAAGTCAGGAGGTAGTTCTAGGGTATGTATGGGAGCTGCTTGGAGAAACGTAAAAGATGGGCCTGAATTTGATCAAGTATTAGAAATGGTCCGAACTATAAACAAACTAGATATGGAAGTTTGTTGTACATTAGGAATGGTTACTGAAAATCAAGCAAAACGTTTAGCTGAAGCAGGTTTATATGCTTATAATCATAATTTAGATTCTTCTGAAGAATATTATAAAGAAGTTATCTCTACACGTGGTTTTGAAGATCGTTTAGAAACAATTGATAACGTTCGTAAAACCAATGTTACTGTTTGTTCTGGTGGAATTATAGGTATGGGTGAATCTGTTGAAGATAGAGCAGGAATGTTAGTGGCACTTTCAACATTAGATCCACAACCAGAATCTACACCTATAAATGCTTTAGTTGCTGTTGAAGGAACACCTTTAGAAGATGAGAAGCCAGTTGAAATATGGGAAATGATTAGAATGGTAGCTACTACACGTATTGTTTTACCTGAAACGCAAGTACGTTTAAGTGCAGGAAGAACACAAATGAGTAGAGAAGGACAAGCAATGTGTTTCTTTGCAGGAGCAAACTCTATTTTTGCAGGAGATAAGTTGTTAACTACTCCAAATCCTGATGTAAGTGAAGATATGAAGATGTTTGAAATGCTAGGGTTAAAACCTCAAAAGCCATTTACAAAAAAGGTACAGCCGCAAACAGTAGAAGCTAAAGATTCAGAGTATGAGGCATTAGGTGAAAAACCTAAATGGACAAGACCTGAGCATAAGATTGAAAGAAACGAACTAAAAAAGAAAGAAGCATTAGAATTGCGTAAGCAATAAACTTTTAAATTAAAAATATAAAACACTTATTACTGGTTTGTAATGGGTGTTTTTTAAATTGAAGCATTTTTTAAAAAATACTTCATAACATTTTCTTAACTTTGATCCTCGCAAAAAATTGGATGTATGGGATTACAATTGCAACAAATAGATAGAGTTGAAACCATAACCAAAGAAGACTTTATCAAACATTATTTCAAACCACAAAAACCAGTGGTTATAGAACGTTTTATTGAAGATTGGCCTGCGTATTCTAAATGGTCATTAGAGTATATGAAAGAAGTAGCTGGAGATAAAACGGTTCCTTTATATGATGATAGACCTGTTGATTATAAAGATGGTTTTAATGAACCGCATGCTACCATGAAAATGAGTGAGTATGTTGATCTATTAAAAAGAGAGCCTACAAAATTTAGAATATTCCTTTGGAATATTTTAAAGGAAGTACCTCAATTACAAAAAGACTTTAGTTTTCCTGATTTTGGCTTAAAACTGATGAAAGGATTACCAATGTTATTTTTTGGAGGTAGGGATTCGTATACATTTATGCATTATGATATTGATTTAGCAAATATTTTCCACTTTCATTTTGAAGGAAAGAAGAAGTGTATTCTATTTGATCAAAAGCAGAATAAATTTTTATACAAAATACCTCATTCTTTAATAACAAGGGAAGATATTGATTTTAATAACCCTGATTTTGAAAAGTGGCCAGCATTGAAAAATGCTAAAGGGCATGTTGCAGAATTAGAGCACGGTAATGTTTTGTATATGCCAGAAGGATATTGGCATTATATGCGTTATATTACGCCTGGATTTTCAATGAGTTTAAGAGCAATTGCAAGAAACCCTAAGAATTTAGGAAAAGCTGTTTACAATGTTTTTATCATGCGTACTATTGATAATTTAATGAGAAGAATAAAAGGTCAAAAGTGGATTGATTGGAAAAATGAACAAGCAATTGTCAAAACAAATAAAATAAATAATATTAGATAAAAAAAAGAGGTTGTTTTAAAACAACCTCTTTTTTATTTATTTAGCTTCAGCATATCTTCTTTCAACTTCGTTCCAGTTGATAACTTTAAAGAAAGCTTCAATATAATCAGGACGACGATTTTGATAGTTTAAATAATAAGCATGTTCCCAAACATCTAAACCTAAAATAGGGGTTCCTCCACAAGTAACTCCTGGCATTAAAGGATTGTCTTGGTTTGGAGTAGAACATACTTCTACTTTACCTCCTTTGTGTACACATAACCAAGCCCATCCTGAACCAAATTGTGTAGCTGCAGCTTTAGAAAAAGCGTCAATAAAAGCTTCTTTAGAACCAAATTCTGCTTCGATAGCATCTTTTAGTTCACCAGACAAATAACCTCTATCTTCAGGATTCATAACTGTCCAAAATAAAGAGTGATTGTAGAAACCTCCTCCGTTATTTCTTACCGCCCCATTATTCATATCTAAATTTGTTAAGATATCTTCAATTGATTTATCAGCTAAATCAGTACCTTCAATGGCAGCATTTAATTTGGTAGTATATCCATTGTGGTGTTTACTATGGTGGATTTCCATAGTTCTAGCATCTATATTTGGTTCTAAAGCATCATAAGCGTATCCTAATTCTGGTAATTCAAAGGCCATAATTATTTAATTTTTAAATGGTTAATTTTTTTGTTTTACAAGTGTAAAGTTAAAGCAAAAAAATAAGGCAAACAACCGTTTGCCTTACACAATATTTATATTACTATAAATGATGTTTATTCAGAAATTTAATGTTATGCCCAATCACCTCCATCTTCATTACCTGCACCACCACATTTAAGTGAATTTGTGATTAGGTAAGGAAGATATAGATAACAATCAGGTCCTTGTCCTGGAGCTAAAGTTTGAGTAGTACCATTACAGTAATACCTACAATGTCTAGTTGATGGTTTTCCTCCTCCACTAATTTCTTTTTGCTCTTTTTTGTCTAAAGCTTCTCCTAATTTTAAAATTGATTTTTTCATTTATTCATGAATTTAATTATTTATTAAATCCTTGAATAAATAGTATTCAAGAGATAACTTTATTTATTGTTGAGCTAAACTAGCATTATAACTCTTACATGAATAATAAGTTGAGTATAAATATTTCCCATTATTATCATAAGTCGCTACCCTAACCGAACAAGACCCACCTCCGTTAATTTCTTTTTGCTCTATTTTTCCTAAAGCTTTTCCTAAATTTAAAATTGATTTTTTCATTTTTTATGAATTTAACTATTTATTAAATCCTTGATCATTTAAAGACACTCAAGGTTTATGTCTATTCTTCGCGAAAGAATTTTTTATTTAATTATATTTTTAAGTTGATAGAAAAAACGTTCTATCAATCGCAAGTCCTCTGTAACAATATCAGCGGTACCAGTCATTTCTTGTTTAAAGTCAATTACTTTTCCATAAGTTGTTTTTAAATTTTTAGGAAGATTAACATCTATAAGGTAATTCCCTTCTTGATCAGGAAGCAAAGAAATAGATTTCACAACTCCGTTTAATTCACCAAATTCATCAGAAGGATAATTTAATAACTTTATTTGCGCTTTTTGACCAACTTTTATTTTACCAGAGTTAGCCGCTGGTGCTTTAATTTTCCCTATAAATGAATTGCTTTTTTGAGGTATAACTGTAAAAATTAAATCTCCCGTTTTAACTGTTTGATTTTCATTCCAAAATGATAAAAATGCTATTTTTCCATCAATTGAAGATACTAGAGCATATTGTTTTTCCCAGTCTTTAATAGCTTTTTTTAGATATAGAAAGGATTGTTTTGCTTTCTTTTCCAAACGAATATCATTTTGTGTTTTTTTAATAGAGGTGCCTTCTAAGTTTTTAGAAGAATTATTAATCAACTCTCTTATTTGAGAAATAGAGTTTTCTACGCTTTTATAACTACGTTTTGCTTGTAGTAGCTCAATCTCTTTAAGTTCTTTTTCTTTAGCAGAAATAACGCCTTGTTGAAACATTTTTCTACTTCTTTCTAAGTCAGTTTTTTTAAAGGCTAATTCTTTTTTATTTAGTTGCTTTTGAGCTAATAGTATTTGTAATCTTCCTTTAGCTTCAATAACTGACATTTTATTTGCAAAAGTTTCAGATTTATAAGGGGTAAGTTTCTTATTTAAAACATATTCAGAATAATCGTTTTCAAATTGAGCAAAACTAGAAGTAATATCTCCCAAGATTAGAGGAGGTAATTTTTCTATGGGGAAGGAGAAGTTTTCTTGATGTATTTCAATAGTATCAGTAATACTTTTTAAAAGTAATACATCTTTGTAAGATGAGCTATTTTCAATAATGGCTAACGTTTGATTTTTAGTAACATCTTTACCGTCTGAGGCTAAAAAAACTTCAAATTGACCAGAAGATTTAGCATAGATTTTTTCAGGAGGAGAAGGAGTTGTAATCATAACTTCAGTAGCTATAACATCAGGGTACTTTACAAACCAAGAGATAAATAACAGCATAACTATTAGTAATAATAATAGTGTATTACCCCAACGAATCATCCAATTGGGAACATGTGTTAATATTTCTTGTACTTCTTCACTTCTTATTTCAATGTCTCTATTATTTTGTGGCATTTACTTTTTAATTTAAAGAAGAGAAAAATAGAATTATTATTTCTCTCTTCCATTAAAGTTTTTAAAATTTATTAAATATAAATTGATAAATCTGGTATATTAGCCTGTACATCCATATTCCCACATATCATTTGGAATACAGATTCCAGTACCGTTTTGCCAGCAACATCTACTGTATAAGCTACAATCAAAATATCTACGACAAGAGTTACCTTGTCCGTTAATAATTTTAAGATCTTCCTTATTTAAGGCCTTCCCTAGTTTTAAAATTGATTTTTTCATGTTAACTATAATATTGTTTAATCTCTTATATAAACTAAAGAGCACCAATTGGATCCATTATGATCTGTAACTCTACAGTTAGCTCCATGACCAACACAACATCCGTTAGGAGCATAAGGACAATCAGGGTTGGTATTACATCTATAAATTTTACCACCAGTAATTTGTTTTAGCTCTGCTTTTTTTAGAGGCTTTCCTAAGTTTAAAATTTGATTTTTCATAATTAGCAATATTTAGCATCTTCTTACATATGTAACTTCACCAGGCCCACAATACGCCCATAAAACATTACCGCTACAGGTCATTATTGGAGGGTGGCCTGTAGAACAAGTTACATTACCTCCGTTAATTGTTTTTTGTTCTGTTTTGTTTAAAATTTTACCTAGCTTTAAAATTGATTTTTTCATAATAAAATAATTTAATATGGTTTGGTTTATTAAAGCCTTGAACTATTTAGAGACACTCAAGGTTTGTGTCTATTCCTTGCGAGAGAATATTTTTAGACATAAGTACTTTATGTCTTTTTATGTTGTGTGTTATTTACCTAGATTTAATTGGTTTTTAACTAGGTGATAGTAGCTTCCTTTTAATCGTATAAGCTCTTCATGATTTCCTTTTTCTATAACTTTACCTTTGTCTAATACTACTATTTGATGCGCATTTTTAACAGTACTTAATCTATGTGCTATTACTACGGCAGTTTTATTAGTAAAAAAAGTATTTAACTTTTCCATTATTACTTTTTCATTGTTAGCGTCTAAAGCACTAGTTGCTTCGTCGAAAAATAAGAACTTAGGATTTTTATACACAGACCTAGCAATTAATAAACGTTGTTTTTGACCAGTACTTAACCCACTTCCTTCATTTCCAATTTTGGTGTTATAGCCTAAAGGAAGCCCATCAATGTAATCGGTAATATTAGCTACATTAACCGCATGAGCAAGTTTTTTAGTGTCAACATAATCTTCACCTACAGCAATATTTTTAGCAATAGTGTCATTAAAAATATAGCCTTCTTGCATAACAACACCACAGTTTCTTCTCCATTCTTTCTGAGAAATACTTCTAAGATTAAATTTACCAACATTAATATCTCCGTTGTCAACCTGATAAAATCCTAAAAGAAGTTTCATTAAAGTAGTTTTGCCACTACCACTAACACCAACAATAGCCGTAGTTTTGTTTGCTGGTATTTCAAGAGACAGGTCTTTTAAAACAGGATCTAAACCTCCTGTATATCTAAAAGAAATATTGTTAAGTTTAATAGCAACATTATCAGGTATATTTGTTACTTTTTCATCAGTAGGTTTTTCTTCATCTTCCATGTTATGGATTTCACCTAGCCTATCAAGAGATATTTGAGCGTCTTGTATATCTCGCATAAAATTGATTAATTGGGTTATAGGGCCATTTAATTGTCCTACAATGTAGCTTATAGCCATCATCATACCTAAGGTTATTTGTCCGTCAATAACTAGCTTCGCAGATAAAATAGTAATGAACATGTTTTTAAGTTCATTAATAAAATTGGAACCAACACTTTGTGTTTGTTCTAAAGCTAAACTTTTAGTAGCTACTTTAAATAATCTTGCTTGAACGTATTCCCAGTTCCAACGCATTCTTCTTTCTGCATTATGGAGTTTAATCTCTTGCATTCCATTAATAAGTTCAATTACTTTACTTTGTTCTTGACTTATTTGTGAGAAACGTTTATAGTCTAGTTCTTTTCTTTTTTTGAAGAAGAATAGCACCCATCCAAAATATAAAATACTACCTAGAACAAAAACTCCAAAAATTTGAATACTATAATAAGCAAGTACTATACTAAAGATAATAAGGTTAAAGAAAGAAAATAATACAGATAATGATGAGGTTGTTAAAATCCTTTCAATGCGTTTATGATCATTAATTCTTTGTAATAAATCTCCAGTCATTCTCACATCAAAATAAGAAATAGGGAGTTTCATAAGTTTGATGAAAAAATCAGAAATTAATGAAATATTAATTCGAGTACTTAAATGAAGTAGAATCCAACTTCTTATAATTTCTAAAGAGGCTTTACCAATAAAGAGAAATAATTGAGCAAAAAGTATTAAGTATACAAAGTTAAGATCTTGATTTTTTATACCTACATCTACCACACTTTGTGTTAAGAATGGAAGGATAAGTTGAAGTATACTTCCAGCGAGAAGCCCAATGATTAATTGGGTTATAAATTTTTTGTATTTAAAAAGATACTTGAAAATAAAAGAAAACCCAAACTTTTCATCTTCTTCAAATTCTTCTTGATAAAATTTAGGAGTTGGTTCAATTAATAAAGCAATTCCCTCTTCGGTATTTTCATCGGCATTATTACCAATCCAGTGCTGAATAAATTCTTTTGAAGAGAATGTAATTAATCCATGAGCAGGATCAGAGATGTAGACGGTATCTTTTTTTATTTTGTAGAGAACTACATAATGGTTTTTGTTCCAATGAATAATGCATGGGAATGGGGCTTCTTTTAATTTGTTAAAAGCCAGTTTTATACCAAGTGACTTAAAGCCTATAGACTCTACAGCTTCACTTAATCCTAATAAACTACTTCCTTCTCTAGTAGTTTCACTAAGATTGCGTAATTGTTGTGTATTAATGGTTTTCCCATAGTGTTTTGCTATAATTTTAATACAAGTAGGTCCACAATCCTTAGCTTCAGTTTGTTTGTAGTTTGGGAATTTTTTCAAAGTCTAATTTATATTGTATAAAGGAAAAATTATTCCTCTTCTATAATTAATTGTTAGTTGTTACAAAGTTTTTATAATGTCCTCTTTTCATACATGATTCCAAGTATAATATATTTTTTGCTAATTTTCATACTTCTATAACAATCAAAATATGTATAGTAGTATAGTTAATTCCTCCATTGATTCGCTTTTTGGGGTTTTAAAATTGATTTTTCATTATTAAAATATTAAGATTACTTTTGCGTCGAACATTTAAGGATACTCATTATGTGTCTATTCTTCGCGAGAGAATATGTTTATTAAAAGCTCTTATCTTTTAGGAGCTTTTTTTATGATTATACTGTTTCGGTTTGTTCTTGGTATATTTCTTCTAAATCTTCAATAAAGAATATTAAATCAGTTCTATTATACTCTTTAGGAAAGGCTTTTCCGTTAACTAAAATTTCAGGAGTAAAATTAATAGCATTTTCCTTACACCAATCTTGCTCTTTAGAAAGTTCTTCTAGATATATATCTTTTGGGGTTGATTCTCCCCATGTTTTTAACCAATTATTTGGTTTTTCCCCTCCATATATTGAACTCATGGCTTGTAAACATTTTTCGGCTCCTTCTTTATTGTAAATTTCCAACAACCTACTGGTTATTTTTACAACATCACTATTAGTATTCTCTGGGTTAATATTAAATCTGATTTTAATTTTTACATTATCATGGTAACGTTGTAAAATTTCATCAATGTGGTTATGAACAGGCTTACAATGTCCGCAAAAAGGGTTGGTAACAATTAGTAACTCCAAATTTGCATTAGGATTACCAAAAATAATTTCCTTACTATCTTTTAATTGAGTGTATAACTGAGGTGATTTTTCAAATAGAGATTTAAACAATTCAAAGTTTCTTTTAAATTTTATGCTTTCTATTTTTTCTTTTCTTAGTTCAGTTATTTCTGAAACTAAGGGTTTAATATATTGCCAAGCCAACCATATAGTCATAGAAATTATTCCAAAAATTAAAATGTCATTTAAATAAAAGTTAATATTAAGTGGTTGATTAATAAAAGGAATAATTGCTTGTGCCCATATTATACCAACAATACTTAAACAAAGTAAACACCACTTTTTTATAATGGCGTATTGATAATATATTGAATAGAAAGTAATAGGAATGGCTAATAAACCTATTGAATAAGGAATACTAGGTTCTTTTATTAGAACAAATGTTGTAATACTTAACAAAGAAAAATATAATACACTTAAGTCACTAAGTTTATAGTTTTTAGTTATTTCAGATCCTTTTGAGCTCAAAACAGCATCACAATCTTTTTTATTATCAGTTCCAGAACAAAAAGCATTTCCAATAGTTGTTTTTAAACCAAGTTCTTGTTTTAGAATGGCAACACTAATAATTACCCCAGTAATTGAAAGAATTAAATGTAGTACAGTGGTTAGTTGTGGAAAACTTTTAAATAATAAAAAAGAAGTAAGAACTACTATAGAAAAAATAGTAATTGGTTTGATAAAGTTAGACTGGTTTGTAGAATTGGTGTTGTCCTTGTTTTCTTCAACAGCAACAATGATACCAGTGAATACTTTTAGAAAATCTTTTTCCTTATATTCTTTATTTTGGGTAGTAGAGTTAGAAACAAAATATAAACTGTTCTTTTTTTCTATGATAGCTAAATCCTTACCTTGGTCTGTTATTATTTGTGCAAGAAAACAATTAGGAAGTTGCTGTAAAGTTTCAGTATTAACAGGAACGTCTGCTGCAATATTTTCAATATTAAAGTGAGTTAAAACCCCGGTTATAGCATGTAAGCTTGGGTAAGAAGGATGACTTTGTATTTGAAAGTTTAACTCTTTTTTATCATAAGAAATTTTATTTTTTTTAAGCAATAGCTCTACTAAGTAAGTTAATGATTTTTCCAATTTTAGTATGTTTAGCGTGTTTTTGGTTAAAAATATATAATTAAATTTTAAGTAATTATTTTTTTCTGATAAAAAAAGTAATGTTTTTCCTTACTTTTTTAATTCGTATTAAATAAACCCATTTTCTTTGGCTTTTACTACAAGTTTTCGATACCCTTTTTCTTCAATGTTAAAAAACTTTTTTAATTGACGTTTTCTTTTTTCTATGGCAGCTACAGATAAAGGGATGTAATTTAGCATATCTTTAACTTTAGCTCCAAGTGATAGTTCATACAATATTTTTCTATCAAGTTCATCTAATGAAAATTCTGATGATACTTTTTTCCTTAAAAGTTTGAGTACTGATTTACTATAATATGGAGGGTCATTTATAACCTCTTTAATGGCATAGATAAATTCATCGTAAGAAATATCTTTTTTTATAAGTAATCCATCTGGATTAATACTTTTAAAAATATTATGAATTTTGTACTTATTGTCATCAGTTGTTGATATAATAATTTTACAATCAGGATGTTTTTTTCTTATAAAATAAGCAAGATCATCGCTAGTAGGTATTATGTTACAATTGCTTGTATCTTGCTTTAATTCTAAAAACGCTATGTCTATACTTTTGGTATTCTTACTAGAGAAAGAATTAATAATTTGTATAGCATTTTTACAAGAGTTTGTAGTTATACATTCAAGAACATATTTTTTACATGATTTACTGATACTTGTAAAAGCACTTTTATGTACTTCGCAAACTAAAGGATAATCATTAATAATTAATGTAGTCAGTTTTTCTTTTTTCATTATAGCAGAATAAATAATATTTGAAAGTATTAGGTATCATTCCATATTACACTTTGTAAACACTAGTATTGTAGTTTCTTTGAAAATATAGCCACTATAATTAACTGAATAGTTGATTATAGAGGAGATAAAAATATTTATAAATTGTATTAATTCAAAAGATGTTAATTATTTTTATTAAATAATTAACTTATTTGTGTTTTTGATTGTTATTTAGAATGATTTAAAGTTAAATTATTGATGTATTAATAATTGTTTTTCTTTTTATCTTTACTATAAATAATAAACCCGCAATAAGAAAGGGGGAATATTTTAACTAATCACTAACTTTTTTTCTTCACATAAGGAAAAACCTTTAATAACGTCAAAAAACCAAACTTATGAGAAAATGGAATCAAACCAATGGTGTTTCATTACACGTAATCAGTGGGACACATGTTGCATTGTTATGTATAGATATAGATGAAGGCTCTCGCAAAAATTTATTAGGATTTTTATTATCTCGAGAAGATTTAAAAACAGGTAATATTACCAATTTAAGTGGGTTTAAAGAATTTGAAAATAAACCAGAAAAAGAAGATACTAATTTAATTCAAGCATTTTTATGGGGAGATTATCAAGCTAATCCTAATACAGAATACAAGTATAAGGTAATTCCAGTTTATGGGAATCCTGAAAATATGGAAAAAGGAGAGGCTGTAGAGGTCGAAATTTCAACAGAAGACCCTGGTTCAGGAACGCATGGCGTATTTTTTAATAGAGGAACTGTGGGGCAAGCTTATGCTAGAAAATTTGATAATAAAAACCCAGATTTAGTACCTAATAATGAAGCTTACAAGTGGTTGTCTAGAGGGCTTGAAGAAGCTATGCTAGCTTTTATTAATCAAGCAGAAAATAAAGATTATGAGTTAAGAGTTGCTGCATATGAATTTGATTATGTTCCAGTAATTCAAGCGTTATACGATGCCTCAAAAAAAGGAGCTGATGTAAAAATTATTTATGATCGCTCAAAAAGAGGGCCTTGGGAAAATACAGATAATGCTATTAAAAATGTACCTGGAGTTGAAAAGTTAATGATACCAAGAAGTGCAAACTCTTCAATTAAACATAATAAATATATTGTATTACTTTATAAGGAGAAGCCAATTCAGGTTTGGATGGGGTCTACTAATTTTACCAAAGGAGGAATTTTTGGACAATCGAATGTTGGACACATTGTAAGAGATGAAAAAATAGCGAATGATTATTTTCAATACTGGACACGTTTATCTGAGAACCCAGAAATGAAAGAAATCCGACCTTTAAACCAAGAATATTCACCTACACCTACAGAAGGTGTTAAAAAAGGAATAACACCAATATTTAGTCCAAGACCAGATTTAAGTGCTTTAGATTGGTATGGAAAACAAATAGAAGAAGCTCAACAATCTATTGGATTTACTGCTGCTTTTGGTGTAAATCAAGAGTTTGCTGATATTATGAGCAAAGATGATAATTCTCTACGATATATTCTTTTAGAGCATGAAGGGCATACTTTTGATACTTTTAAAGATACTCCAAATAATAAAATTGCTTTAGGAGCTACTTTAACCCAGGATGAAATAAAAGAAGAACATTTAACTGGTTGGGAAGCTGAACATTTAACAGGTTTAAATGACCATGTTAAATATCTGCATACAAAATACTTATTTATAGATCCATTAACAGAAGATCCAATGTTAATTACAGGATCTGCTAATTTTTCTGAAGCTTCTACTAAAAATAATGATGAAAATATGATTATTATTAAAGGAGACACAGGTGTGGTAGATATTTATTTAACTGAATTTATGAGGTTATTTAATCATTTTGAATTTAGAGATGAAATGAAGAGTCATGGTAAAGAAGAAGATAATATTCAGTTTAGTGATTTTTTAGCTACAGACGATTCATGGACAGATGTCTATTTTAAAGAAGGAACATTACATTTAAGAGAACGTAAACTGTTTAGCAAATTAACAACAACTAACTTATATAAAATTCATTAATTATGATTGGAGGCTCTGTATGTGCAGAGAAACTTTCGGCAAGTTTAATTTTTGCTGAAGGGCAGGATCTCACGCACCAAAATAAAGAAGCACTATGGGAACTTTTTGAAGCTATAGGAGAAAATTGGGGGAATACAACCTATCACTCCAATAATCAAAGAAGTTCTTGGTATGAAATGTTGAAGGCAAAAACTGAAAATGCACCTAATTATTCAGGAGAATATGTTAATGCTATTTATGTGTTAAATGAACTGTATGAAATATATGGTAAAGAACAAGCCTATAAAAAACTATTTTTTGAAAGTGGAGTAGATAATGATGCGCCACCTACAACAAGATTAGCACATTGTAAAATATTTGTAGTTAATGAGTTTATTAGAATGCAAGTAACAGCAGGTGGTTTTAAAAGTTGGGGAACCAAATTTGGAGGAGAAAGAGCTAGGAATTATCATGGTTTCTTAGGAGGAAGTAGATATAATAGAATTTCAAGGGTTCGTGCTTATGAGCCTAATAATATTAAAAAAGAGGAATCATGAAAGAACAATTTGATTATGTAATTGTTGGAGGTGGAGTAGCTGCTGCAACAGTGGCAAAAGGGCTTTTAGAAAATAAACACGATACTTCAATATTAATATTAGAAGCTGGCCCAGAAATTATAGCAAAGGACAGACGTTTTTGGTGGGATTATATTACAAGAGGAGAAAGACCTTATACGTTTACTTACGATCAAAAATTTGAAGCAGATTCAACAGGTAATATAGATTATCAAACGGATGGAGTTAGAGTAAAGGCATATGGAGGTTCTACGATGCATTGGGGAGCTTGGTGTTTGCGTTTTCGTCCTGAAGACTTCAATCTATATACAAATACAGGAGAAGGTGCAGATTGGCCTATAAATTATGAAGATTTGGAACCTTTTTACAATGATGCCGAAGCTTTTTTATCGGTTTGTGGTGATAGTGAGGCGGGGTGGATTCCTAGATCAAAACCTTATACAGTTCCACCTTTTGAATGGACAGCTGCCGATGGAGAAATGATAAAAGCTTGGGAACAACTAGATGTTGTTTATCAAGAAGGAGACATAGACCCTGGTACTAAATCCAAAATAAAGTCGGGAAAAATGCCTATTGCTCGTTATAGAAAATGTATGACAACAGGTACTTGTAAGTATTGTCCTATTGGAGGAAGATTTAATGCGCAATATGTGTTAGATGATTTAAAAAACGACCCACGCTTTGTTAATTTCGAAGTACGAGTAAATTCACCTGTTCATCAAGTAAATGCAAAAAGCAAATCACAAATAGAGTCTGTAACCTATACTGACAATTTAAGTGGAGAGCAAAAAATAGTATATGGTGATACTATAATTTTAGCCTCAGGGGCTTACAATGTTCCAAAGCTTTTAATGGCGTCAAAAAATGATTTTTGGAATAATGGAATTGGAAATGATAATGACCTTGTAGGAAGATATGTAGTTTCTCACTCTATGTTAAATGTAGTAGGAAAGGCTAAGTCTAATCCAAACGGATGGTTTCAAGAGTATGATTTTCCAACATTAATGTCACATAGTTATAATACCAAAGAACATCAAAAGAAAGGGAAGATTTTTATGTTTAAAGATCGTACTACTCCAAACGTAGATATCGCACAATTGATGATTGAAGGAAAAACTAGAGAAGAGATTGATGAAATTGTTTACGGTGAAATGACCGTTCGTTTACAAGCATTTTTAGAAGAAAAAGGGAAGCATAGTAACCGTTTACAAGCAAAACCAGGTGTAGATCGTTTTGGTTTACCTCAAACTACAGTGCATTTTAGTAGAACAGATGAAGAAATGAAAAATGCCAATGATCGTTTAAAGCTTTTAGAGCAGATATTAGAAAAAATGGGACTAGAAATAGTAACTTCTAAAGTTGATAAACCTGGAGGACATCATACAACGGGAACAGCAAGAATGGGAACATCTCCTGAGAATAGTGTTACGAATAGAGACATGAAAGTTCACGAAACGGAAAATCTTTATGTATGCTCAAATGCAGCATTTCCTACAGGAAGTGCCGTAAACCCAACACTAACATTAACGGCGATGGCATTTCGTTTAGTTAAACATCTAATTAATAAAAATAAAAAAACCACAACTACAGAACATGACAACGCATACGTACGCATTTAAAAATGCTTTTCAAGAAAAAGCATTTACAACCAATCATGTAGAAACATTAATTAAACATTCAAGATTAGTTGAAGATGATAATCATGAAGATAAATTATATGTATTAAAGGAATTATTAAATAGTGCGGTAATTTTAGAATTTGCAACGATTCCTATATACTTACAAGCAATGTGGTCTATAAAAGATAATAATTGTGAAGTAGCTAAATCTATTCGAAATATTTTTCAAGAAGAAATGCTACACATGGCAATGGTGTGTAATATGATTGTAGGGATAGGCGGAGAGCCTAGAATTTATGACCCAGAAAATGGTTTGAAGTTTCCAGCGGGGTTGCCTGGAGGAGTACACCCTGAATTATTTTTACATTTAGAAGGCTTGAATGATTGCTCATTACGAAACTTTATTGAAATAGAATTACCAGATAGAATAGCTGAGATTTATGATTATGAAACTAAAGAGTTAGTCACTTTAGGAGGTCTTTGCAATCAGGAAGGAGAGATAGATCCAAACCATAAACATAGCCATGAACATAATACTACTATTGGTGAATTGTATGATAGGATAAATGAACTTTTTCAAGAGATTCAACCAGAAATGGATGTTGAACGCCAGTTAGCTGGGCCTTTAGCTTGGTGGGTAATGGCAGATGCTAATAGTGTTTCCAAAGCTATTGAAATGATTAAAGAACAAGGAGAAGGTTCTGAAAATGTATCTCCAGTAGTAGAAGGAGATAATTTAGCACATTTTTATCGTTTTTGGGAAGTGTATTATCAAAAGAGATTAATTGAAGAAGATGGGAAATACTATTTTAAAGATCCAATGCCTAGACCAGAAACTTATAACGTGGCTAGAGTGCCAGATGGAGGCTATAAGGAAGAAGATGTTTCTCCGGAGGTTTGGCATTTGGTAAATGAATTTGATAAAGTGTATACAGATTTAGTAAAATTTTTACAAGATGCTTGGGCTATTAACGGAAGAGGACAAGCAGCTTTAGTAAATGCTATTGAAGTAATGTTTAAGCTAGAGAAGTTTGGAATTCCTTTAATGAAAATTCAAATACCAGGCAATGAAAATGGTCAAACTTACGGTCCATGTTTCAGAATGTTATAATTTATTGTAGACAACAAAAAATACTAATCAACTTAAAACTTATATAAAATGGGAAGTTTTGTAGAAATTAATGATACTTTAGAGTTAACTATTGAGCAGGGGTTTCCTGCTGAAATATTTAATCTAGAAAAGCATAGAGAAAATCCAATAACACTTAAAGATGTTGAAGGAAAAGTGTTTGAATTTAAAAATAAGCCAAGTGCAAGAATTTTTCAATTAGATCCAGTACGTGTGTATTATGTGCATAATATTGATGGGAAATGGCTGTTTTGGGGACGTGTTTTAATACAGTCACAACAAATAGAAAAACAATTAAATCCTGATGGTAGTTGGGATGGGAAGTCTTGGATTACTTCAGGTACTTATACGATATTAAATGTGTATGATCCAGAATATCAACATACATTTACATTAAATGAAGCACCAGACGATCGAAATTATTTTAAACAATCAACTATAGATAATACGGTTGAGATATCTAATTAATATAAATGACATCAGAAAGGCTTGAAGCTTTTAGTGACGGAGTATTAGCTATTATCATAACCGTAATGGTTTTAGAATTAAAACCACCACATGAAACAACAATTGTCGCTTTACTAGGTAAGTTTCCTGTTTTTATTAGTTATTTGGTAAGCTTCTTATATGTAAGTATTTATTGGAACCATCACCATCAATTGTTTAAAATAGCTGAAAAAATAGATGGTAAAATATTATGGGCTAATTTAAACTTACTGTTTTGGTTGTCACTAATTCCATTTACAACATCTTGGGTTGGAGATAATCATATTGATGACATACCAGTAGCGCTATATGGTATTGTGTTGCTATTTAGTGAAGTTTCTTTTTTATTGTTAAAAAATACAATTGTAAAGTGCCATGGAAAAACATCAAGAGTAAGTGAACATTTAAATAAAAATGGTAAAAACACACTTTTTTTTGGAATCCATATTATAGGTTTGTCAATAATGTGTGTTAATGATTATATACCTTTAGTCTGTTTTTTAATAGCAGGAATAGTAAAGGTTGTAGAGTTAAAAAAAGTATATGATTATATGCATAATCAATTATAAATAACCCTTCTTTAAATAAATAAAAACCAACAATTTAATAATTTTTAATTGTTGGTTTTTTAGAGTTTAATCTTAGGGGACTAGTAAACGCCTTCCTCTAGAACTTCATGTCCGTATTTTTTAGAATACTCTTGAATTTCTTCAAAGTCGTCTTGACCTACTTTTGTAAGCTTATCAAAAAAGTCAAAAGTACCTGATGGGGTAAAAGTTCCTATTAAACGTCCTTCAGTATTACCTACATTTGTGAATTTATGTGCAATGCCTCTTGGGATGTATAAAAATGTTCCTGCTGGAGCTTTTGACTCTTTGTCATCAACTTGAAAAGTAAATTCCCCTTCTATAACATGCAATGTCTCATCATTTTTATGATGAATATGTAAAGGAGCTCCTTTTCCTGCTGGTACTTTTAATTCAAAATAGTCAAGTAAATCACCAGTTACATCTTTGTGGGTCTTATATACCGCATCGAACCCTGTGATTTTTGTTTTATCACCTTCAGTAGGTGTTAGAAGTTTAGTATCGTTCATGATTTATAATAAGTTTAGGTTATACTGGTTGTGTAGTTTTTACAGGGAATCTTCTCAAGAGTTCATCAAATCCTCTTTGGTAAAATTCAGAAATAGCATCTTCTTTATAATAAAAAGTAGCTACCCATTGTACCATACTAGTTCCGCCTTTTAGGTCAATTACACGTAAATCAGAGTAATATTTATGAATTGCTTCTCCCCATTGACCCCAATGCCATTTGTATCTGTAATGAAAATTCTCATTATCCATCATTACTAGCTCTTCAATGGCTTTAGGCTGCCCAGGAAAGGTTAATAATCTTCGTATTTCACGAGTTTCAGTTTGTTCTTTTAAAACTTCTAGTTCAGTAATGTCTGGGTGCCATTCATGAATGGTGAAAAAACCACCGATAACATCCCATACTTCTTTGGCTGAAGCGCCAAGTTCGACTGATTGGACAACTCTCCAATCTTTGTATCCTACTTCTTCCATAATGATTGTTGATTTTTGGGTTACGTATTATTATTTATTAAGTTTTTACAAAAAGAAATACTTGGAGCAAAAAAATATTCACCACCTTTAACTTTTACTAAGTCTTTATATCTAAAATTGGTGGTTATCTTTTTTCCGTTTATTTCAAGATTCCAAGATTTATTTTTTTCGTTTGTATTTGCATTTTGATCTCCTGTAATAGGATCATGTCCAACTCCTTCGTTTAAAAAGTTAGCATTATCAGACCAACCACATTGCATTACTAAAAATTGTTGTTCTATATCACTTTGACAAGATAAAAAGAGTAAGCCAGCATCTGTCCATTCTTCTTTTGGATCTAAATCTTTAGAACCGTAACTGATACCTCTTCTAACAATACGCTTACTTCGCTCATTTCTCAAAGGAGTATTACTCTTTCTATTAGTGTCTCCTCTAGGATTCGTTTTTCTAATATGAGAATGGAAAGGGCATTTCAGTCCTTCCATATCGTTTTGATAATCAAAATTGTTTAGTATAGCTTTAGAGTTTTTCACTAAAGGTGTTCCATCTTTATACCTACCAAAAGCTAGTGCTTTTGCAAACTCTTCCTCAACTCTAGAGTTCAAACTATTAGAAAGTTCAGAAGCAAACTCTTTAGATTGATTTTTAAACCCTTTTAAGTTTTGTTGCATTTTTCGATACACAAAATAAGAACCAAAGCTAATGTCAGGATTTTTGCCATTAGCATCATTTACAGCAACAAGTCCAAAAGGAGCAGATGGGTCATATGTATCTGTACCTTCTTTTTCCCATTCTTCATAGTCAGATTTTAAAAATACGGGATTGCTTAAACCGTCAACAAAACCAAAATGTTCTATAACCATTCCTTGTTCATTTCTTAAAACATAACCTTTTTCAATGGTTAAAATAGATAAAACGTCATGCGTTTCGTTTTTAATGATTTGAATCTCATTATCAAGATAACTTTCACTGACTTTATTGTCTAAGTTATCTCCACCATAGGCTAAAATTAATAAAGCATCAATTTTTTGTTGAAACGGAAACTCCCAGTTATCTGGTTTATCGTTTAAAGGGTTTACCGTACGTTTATGTACTCCTTCTGGACCAGTATCATATCTAAATGAAGTGTCTTTCATTCCGGCACGAAAAGCTTTATCATCAGGGATTTTTGAATCATCTATACCTAAAGCTTTATAGCCAGAATAACTAAGCATAAAACCTGTAAATAAATGTTCATTACCTGCTTTTTTATAATCTAATGAAGTATGGTGTTGCTCTAAGGCTGAGGTTAAATTTTGTGCAAGCGTATTAACCCATTTCCTATTAGTGTCAATACTGCCTTTAAATTGTAGAAATAAATGTCTTGAATGCGTTCTACCATGACTTTTAAGAATGTTCCCTTGTATATCATTAAAAACTTCAGAAAAGGCTGGGTTATCAATATCCATTTTAGATTGACTCAGTTTTATAACTGGCCAAGTAGAATTAATATTCATTATAGTTTTGGTTAGTTTTTGAAAGTCTACATTATAAATATAGTATTATTTGTCTTAAAAAAATGAAAAAATCACTATTTAAAATCATTTTATGTATGATTTTCTCGTGTTTTTGTTTTAAGTATTCCTGATTTCTAATTAATTGAGGTGAGTTTATAATAAATAACCTCAAATTTTTATATCTTTATCCTAAAAAAAATATGCTAGTAAAAATCTATGGATCCGCAGTTTTTGGAATTGAAGCTACCACAATTACAGTTGAGGTAAATATTGATAAAGGTATAGGATATCACCTTGTTGGTTTGCCTGATAATGCTGTACGTGAAAGTTCATATCGAATTTCAGCAGCCTTAAAAAATAATGGATATAAACTACCAGGTAAAAAGATAATTATTAATATGGCTCCTGCTGATATAAGAAAAGAAGGAGCTTCCTATGATGTAACTCTGGCTGTTGGTATTTTAGCAGCGTCTAATCAAATCCAATCTGATAATATTGAAGATTATATTATTATGGGAGAACTTTCATTAGATGGGAGTATTCAACCTATTAAAGGCGCTTTACCCATAGCTATTAAGGCAAGAGAAGAAGGGTTTAAATATTTAATTCTTCCAAAGGAAAATGTGAAAGAGGCTGCCATAGTTAACGATTTAGAAGTTTTAGGAGTTGAAAATATTATGGAAGTTATCAATCACTTCAATGGAGATGAAAAAATAGAGCCTACTGTTGTTGACACTCGCGCTGAGTTTTATAGAAATATTGATTTTCCTGAGTTTGATTTTTCTGATGTTAAAGGGCAAGAATCTATAAAACGTTGTATGGAAATTGCTGCTGCAGGAGGTCATAATATTATTTTAATTGGACCACCCGGTGCCGGAAAAACAATGTTAGCTAAAAGACTACGTTTTGTCCCCCATTTTACCACTAGAGTTAAAGTCCCAAAAACCCAAGCATTCACGCTACCCCAAGGAGATTTTAACGGTAGGAGACGAACTTCGTAGTGTTCGACTTGATAGAGAATTAACACAACATCAGGTAGCAAAAATGATAAAGGTTAATCGAAATTTTGTGTACGAAATGGAACTTAATCATCACACAAATACCATTTATGCCTTGCATAAAGTCTATTTATTTTTAGGGTACATTCCTATTACTCTAAAAATAGATACTACAAATTTAAGAGGTCAATTATTTGAACATAGAATTAAACATGGATTTACCTTTAATACCTTAGCTAAAAAAATTGGGTTAGATAAAAGTACTATAGCTCGATTTGAACAAGGAGGAAAAGCAAAAGATGAGTCAATCCAAAAGATTAAAAATTATTTATCAGACTCACAACTACCAATTATTGAAAAATGATACAGATTGTATAAGAATTTGGTTTATTTATTGAAATAATATAAGATGTCAAAACGTTTTGTTATTTTGAGGTTTACTTTACTACTTTAAAAAAAATAACTATATTGGCTTAAATGTAGTATTTTTGAATATTTTTTCTTGATATATGTTTAGTTCTGAAAAAACAGATTTACTTTTTAATGATTCAATTTCACCTATAAAGGAAATGGCCGCCTATGAATCTTTGTGGATGAATCAAAATACTAGTTTTAAAAAACTATCTCAACGTTTTGCTAAGTATCCCAATATAAATCCATCAGAATTAGTTAGCGAGGAAGACATACAGGAATATATGACTTATTTGCGTGAATTTGTTCTATTAAAAGATTCTGAAATAAAGGTAAAAGCAATAATAAATAATTCCTTTGATTATCCTAAAAGATTAAGGGATGCTTCAGAGCCAATAGAGATTTTTTATTATTCAGGAAATATTGATTTTTTAAATACACGTTCAATAGCTATAGTAGGAACACGAAAACCTACTGATTTTGGAATAAGAAGAACTAGAAAACTTGTAAAAAAATTAGTTGAAGATGATTATACTATTATTTCTGGTTTAGCTCAGGGTATAGATACCCAAGCTCATACAACTGCCATAAAAAATGAGGGAAGAACGATAGCTGTATTAGGAACTCCTTTAACTAAATATTACCCTAAAGAGAATGAAAAATTACAGAATTTCATCTCTGAAAAGCACCTTTTAATAAGTCAAGTTCCATTTTATAGGTATTCAAAGCAAGGCATTAGAGGTAATAAATTATTTTTCCCTGAAAGGAATAAGACTATGTCAGCTTTGAGTGAAGCTACTGTTATAATTGAAGCAGGAGAAACTTCAGGTACCTTAATACAGGCAAGAGCTGCTTTAAAACAAGGTAGAAAATTATTTATTTTACAAAGTTGTTTTGAGAACCCCAATATTACATGGCCTGAAAGATTTGAAAAAATGGGAGCTATTAAAGTTAGAGAATATGAAGATATCGTGAATAATCTTTAAATACTTTAATTTTGGGGATAACAAAAATTGATGAAACAACTATTAAAGACCACTATTTTCTTTGTGAAGATGATAGTTGTTATTTTTTTCATACTTATACCGCCTACCAAGTACCATGGCATAATAGTACAAATCAATTAATTTACAACTTTAAAATTCCTCCATCAAAAAAAGATTCAAAACAATGGAAATATAAGCTTGACGCCATAAAAAAAATAGCTGAAACACTAAAGAATACAATCCCTCCCGATGTCATTAAGAAAGCTACTTTTATACCAATACCTCCATCAAAAAACAGAACAGATAAAGAGTATGATGATAGAATGGTAAAAACTCTTTTGATGGCTTTTGAAAGAAAAGCTGACATACAAGATGTATTAATTCAGAAAAAGAGTATGCTTTCTTCTCATAAATCTGAAATACGTCCATCAATTGATGATTTGTATAATAATTTGGATATTGACAACTCTATTTGTATAGGTTTAAAAAACAATATTATTTTAGTTGACGATGTTATTACTACTGGGGCCCACTTTAAAGCTTGCAAAAAGAGAATTAAGGAATTTTCACCAGAAGCTAATATATTAGGGCTTTTTATAGCTAGAAGAGAAATTATTAAAGATAATGAAAATGTCTTTTTTGGTAATTAAATTTAATTGTTCTATCTACACTTCCCACTAGGGTTATCAACAATATGAGAAAAGGAGTGCATCACTTCCCACCATGGAGTTCCTATCAGAGTATCCCCTCTTTCTATTACTTTCCAGTTAATTCCTGAGTTAGGAGACCATCCTTCATAAAATCCATATAATATTACTTCTTTATTTTTAAAAGAAATATGAATTTTCATTTTTTTTTCACTTTTCATAAATGGTTTTGAAATAGTAATATCCTCACAATTCATATCAATACCCAAACCTCTATTAAGGTGGTTAATATAGGCTTGCTTAATTTCTGATTTAGAATTACTACAAGTAACTTTTATATGTGAAGAATTACTACTAGAGTATGAACTCCAAAAGTATGAATCAACAGAAGTATTGTTTGAAGTTGATATTGAAGAACTGTTTAATAATGTACGTTGTGGTATTTCACCCCGAGATTAGGTTGTCACAGATTTTTTACAAACACAAGAAAATAAAGCAAATGAAAAATAATATTATTAAAAATATTTGTTGGAAGTTCATAATTTTAAGTTTGATTAGTATTAAAAACACAAAATATTTCCCGAAACGAAACACAACACGATAAATAACAACGCCTTACACAATGCTTATTTCTATAAATTCTTATATTTAAGTTTTTAAACCAAACCTAAAATTATGAAAAATATACTACCATTAATCATAGTCACATTACTTATGATTAATTTTGCTTACAGCCAAGAAGATTTAGAATCGGTTACAGCTAAACCTAAAGTAGATTTTATTAACCACTTTATTAAAGAACTTAAAAAGGATTCTAAGAATTTTCATACAGACGACATATATAATCCAATAAATTTTACCACTATAGAAGAAAGAATGCCTGCATCTAATGGTAAAATCTCAAGCTATGAAATTTTAAATAGAGGTAGCTTGGACTATATAAAAAGAGGTTCTGAAGTACATATAGAGTTTGATAAAAATTTCGTGTACAACCTAACAAAAAAAAATGAATTAGAGCTTCAAGTAATAGCCTATATTATAAGAAAAGACAAAACAATAAAGCCTTTAGAAGTAAATGGTTTTACAGAGGTTACAGAAGATTTTAAGCATAAGCAATTGTACGCTGCTGGAAGAAGCACTACTGCGGGAACAGACATTGTTGATGTAAAAGAAGACTATAAAGTAAAATTTCTCAAATCCAAAGAAACATCATTTTCGGCTGAGGTAAAACTTGTTTGGGAAGAAATAAGTGTGGATGATAAAATTATCATTACTGTTCAAAATAAAAAAAACAATAACGTAGGTTTCTCTACTACACTTGTATTTGATGATTTTGGATGGCAACAAAAACAAATTGGAGGATTATCATTTGTGCAAACATCATCCTCGAATTCAAATTTTGTCCCTGCTGGAACAATTGGCTACTCTTTTAGATATATACCTCGACGCTCAGGAAGTTTTGGTGCTCATTTTTTTTCACCTGGATTTGGACCTGAACTTAATGTCTATCAAACAGAAGATAACACTACAAATATTGGTTTAGGAATTTTTGCCACAACGGCATATGACATTATTAAACTTGGAGTAGGTTTTAATTTAAATGGAACAAATAGTGGTAAAGCATATTTTGGTATAGGCTTAAACTTTGTTAAAACATTTAATGTTGTATCTGGTCTTTTGGATAATACCAAGTCAACAAACTAATCTTAAGGAAAACATTTATATAACACTTTCTAATACTTCCCTATTAAACAAGAGGAGAGTAACTGTTTTAGCCAATATCTTCCATAGAATCATAGTTGTATTTAGATGAAAGTACTCTAATAAAATTTAAACACAACCGATTAGCAAAATCAGAGCTTATACAGAAAATTGAAATATAATATACTTTTCTTATATTTAAATACCCATCAACTAAACCAAAACTATATATGTCTCTCAAGGAACATTCAAAACCAATTACACCCGAAAATCGTACAAGAGCTATTGTTTTTGTTCATGGTCTTTTTGGAGGGGTAAAAAGTTGGTATGACGAAAAAAATCCACATAGAATAATAAATAGATTATTATGTGACGATGAAATCTCTAATCACTATCGATTATATACCTTTTCTTATCATACAAAAAAGTTGAAAGTTAATAAATTTGGACATGTATTAACCACTATCCTGCCAGTATATCGACGAGGATTTAACAACAATATTCGACAGGTTTCCAATTCTCTTTTGACATATCTTCAAGAATTAGAATTAGAACATGAAACAATTATAATTGTAGGTCATAGTATGGGAGGTTTAGTGAGTAAAAAAGCCTTGGTGATTATGGGAGAATTAAGAAAAAAAGTCCCTATTTATTTTTCTCTTTCAGTTCCACACTTAGGGGCTCAACTCCCTAACAATATATTTATTAGATTTTTTAATTTGTTATTGGGTAACCCTCAGATAAGAAACCTAGCATTATTTGGAGAGTTTATTACTTCTTTAAACTCTGATTTTGCAAGTCTAAAAATACCACCACCTTATTGTATTTATCAAGCTGGTAATTTTGATAGAGTAGTTAATGAAAATTCAGCAATACCTCATGGAATAAATAAAGAAAATGGTTTCGTTACTGATAATACTCATTTTTCTATCTTAACCCCAGAAAAAGATAATCACCCATTACTTACTCGGTTGAAAAGAGAACTAAAAATTTTAGTAACTCAACATACTACTAAAGATTGGGTACTTAAAAATGTGCAAATTTATGTTCCAGACAATATCATTAAAGAAAAGAATAATAGTTTTAAAGCTATCTCTGAATGGGTTTTAAATAATCATTATGACATACTTATACAGAAAGAATATTTGAATGAAAACGAACGAGGGAGAATTATATTTGATGAAGATAAATTTACTACAGAAGTTCTTGAAACACCTATAAATGTAAAAGGAGAAATAAAGGGAAGTAATATCTATCAGGTTTTAATGAATTTACGAAATTATGACCGTACAGAAACACTACCCTATTATAATGTAGAAATCATAGGTAATAATTATCATTTAGTATAAAGGAATTATAATTAACTTAAATACTTATAAAATTGGAAACATGTGAATGTAATAACGGAGGTTCAGGAACTTGTCCTAGAGGAACTATTCCTATGTGTTATGAGATATTAGAAAAATGCCATGCTAGATGTGCTAGCCCACCAAGAGGTTCATACCAAGATAAAGATAAATTAATTAACTGGTTATATAAAGAGATTACAGGTGAGAGTGAAAGTAATTTTCCTGAAGTGGAATTACAAGTCATATCTAAAGGCACATACCAAAGAGCAATGAGCTTTGAGTCTATTATTGATCTATTTGGTACAAGAAGTATTGATTTAAATTTAGAAGCACTTAATACACCTCATTACCAACAAGGTATTTCTGTTAATGTTCACTTTACGCTTCCTGAGAAAATATCAAATATTATTTATGGGGATGATGAAGATAACTTTAGGCAATTAAAACATTAATTTTATTTAAAAAATTATGACAGTTTTATCTTCTGAACATACAGTTGAATCTGTTATTCATTTATATAAGAATAATATCAGGACATCATTTGATGAAAAAATTGTAACACTTGAGGGATTTTATTTAAGAGAAAACAAACCACAATATAGACATGGTTATTACGATAAACTATGTAATGAGCAGAAAACTCATAGTATAACAATAATCATAAAACCTAATCTCCGTGAACGTTTAATACCTGGACAATATTACCGTTTTCATGGTTTTGTAAACCGTGGAAACCAACAATTAAAAAATGGAGCTATTCAATTAATATATTGGGTTACAAAAGTTATTGACCACATTGATGATTACCATTTTATTTCCAAAACAGAATTCAATCTTGTTCGCAAGCGATTTGATAAAGATTCAGTAGATATTCAAGGCCATTTATTAAAAATTATCAGACAAGGAAATCAACCTAATATCCATGTAATTCTTGGCTCAACTTCAATCGTAGACGAAGATTACAAAGACCAGTTACAACAAGACCATATTTTTAACATAACTGAAGAACGAATTAATTTTAGTAATAGCTCATTGATAGTAAATACCCTTTCTTCATATGAAAAGTCAGCCATTGATCTTATCGTATGTATGCGTGGTGGTGGATTGGGCTTAGATATATTTAATGATACTAATCTAGCTGAAAAAGTTGTTCAATTTAAATTGCCTTTTGTTACTGCTTTAGGTCATAAATCTGATTTGACATTAGTTGAGAGAATGGCTGACCGTGGATTTGCTACACCTACAGCTTTTGGCTCATTTCTCAACTCTATTCAACAACAATATGAACAAGAAATACAAGAGTTAAAAAGTAGAGATACAAGTATTAATAACCTGAATAAAAAGATTCAATCCCTTGAAGAATCACAACAAAAATTGGAATTAAGACATGAGAATGATAAACAGCAATTGGAAAAGCTATATTCAGAACAAAGGCTTCGAGACAAAAACCTTATCAGAAAATTAATAATAGCAATAATATTAATGGCTGTTTTTATTTTGCTAGGCATTTATTTACTTGCGAGTTAGATATTTTATATATAACAAACAAAACCAAGAGACTTAGATTCTTGGTTTTGTTTAAAATTCTATACCTGATAGTCAAAAGTTATTCAATAGGAAATTTATTTTCTATATATTCAAAAAGCTTACTTAATGAACTAAAACTAACATTTACAAGTGATTGACCTGTTAAATATGATAATAACATCTTATTTTCTAATATTCTAATTTGAAATGCTGATCCAAATTTCAAATTAGTCTCTGAATCATGTATTCCCGACATAATCCATTCTTCATTATCGTTTTTACGTAGAAAAGATTTGTACCCTTTCTTTTCTATTTCTTTTTTTAATTTCTTTAAAGTCATATTTTTTATGCCTTAGACACATATTGCTTCATATTTTGCTAACTTTTTCATTTTCAAAACTTATATTAAATATTTTTTTAACAACATTATCTAAACTATCAATTTGATTCACTTATTAAATAGGGTATTTTTCTTCTATATATTTTACCGTTTCTATAATACTAGAAAATGTTTTTCTTTGAGAAACTTGTTTTTCCCAATCAATAAAAACAAACTCTCCCTCTTCTAGTAAAACTTTAATATCTATTGTCAAGCTTTTTATTGGATCATCACCAGAATACCCTCCCTTGAGATAAATTAAATCATCTTCCTTTTTTAGAAAAGTAGTATAACCTCTTTTATTCAACTTATCGCTTAATAATTTTAATTCTTTCATCTTATTTTATTTTAAATATAATATTACCTCCCTCAGCCCATAACCTTTGAAAATCTTGTAAATCTAGAATTGCCTCAACTCCATTTTGAGACTTATTAAAAACATTTTCCAGTTCTAAACCTCTTAATCCATTATTGAAAGCCTCATCTACTTCTAGAGGCCAAGGGTCTCTAATAAACACATCTTTCCCTTTTATTTTATCTACAATTATAGTATGTTTATTAGGATAACGTCCTATGTTGGTTATAAAACTTTCTCCGTTTGCATCATTTATCATTTGATTAAAATTCTTTAAATCATCAAGATCATCAAAATACGTTTTAGCGAAAATATCTACATCTTCAAAAACTTTTCTCATAGCAAAGAATAAATCTTTGCCGTCAGTTCCAGATTCAGTTGTCTTTGCAAGTATTCTAGCTTTCTTTTCAGAAATTTTAATATTAAAATCATCAGCATATTTTACTAAACATGCAGCAGCGCAAGACATCCATTCTTCTTGCTTTATCATATTTCTTGATATGATTTTTTTATAATTATAAAAACCTCCTGAACCCGAATCAAGTCTGTCAAAAATTTCTTCTACTTGTCGTTTGTTAAGCTTTTTTAAATCATCAATTCCTTTTCTACCATATCGTTTAATGTACCTTAAACCTTTCTTAGTAAAATTAACAAAACTTGCTACCCCTTTTGCTAATTGAAATATACCAATTAACAGAGATACAATCTGTATAACATCATGAGCTAAATTATAATATAATCTTTCAACATTCCCCTCTTGTATTGCTTTTTTGTACTCTTTTGTAGCACTTTCTATAATTACTTGAACAATGCCCTCCTCAAATATTTTTTTTAAACCTTTAATAAACGCTTCTTTTTCCTTTTCACTTCCTAGTATTTTAGAGAAAAAAGCTAACATTTCCGGTATGGCTTTTACCTGATCTATAATACCATTTACAAAACCGCAAACCTGAGCATTAAATAACGTGTCTCCCTCAATAAAAGGTAAATAGTTTTCTAACTTTGGATTCCAATGATACTCCTTGAACTTGTAACTCTCAATCTTTTCCATAGTAAAACTAGCTGCTTGTAAAGCAAGAAATAAAGCAGGATTCGTATTAAATATTTCTGTATTTAGTTCACTACTTTCTTTTCTATCTAAAATCCATAACTGTATTAATGCATCTCCAAGACCTTTATGTGTGGCTCTATCAATAGCTTTATTACTATAAACATTAGTTTCTAACTCGGCTTTGATTTCATTAATAATAATCTGTTCAATAGCCTCTTGAGTTATTTCTCTTTCTTTTAAATCTTTGGCTACATTAGTTCCTAATTGAACTTTTATAAACGAGCTGTCTTTATGTACTAACCAAATATAAATTTCATTAACATTTGGTTTTATTTTCGTCCCTCCGTCAACCGTAGGATCTGTTTTTAATTGTACTGCTCTTTGTGATTTTTCGATAAAAACATAGGGCTTATATTTTCCTGCAATGGTAAAATCTTCTACAAAAGAAATTACCTTTTTAGTAAATAAAGCATTGTACTCAGAGAATGCTACGGCTTCTTTTTCTACACCCAAGATACCAAGTATATATCGCATCATGGTATCGTGTACCATCCCGTTTTTAAAGAATAATTTAAACTTTTTCACATCGGTTTTATAAACTTTTTCTTCAAGAGAGGAAATGGATTTACTTGTTCCGCTTTGTTTTATCGCTTCTATCAAATACTCTTTAAAACGTCTTCCAAATTTAAAATGGATGTCAATTGTGTCATCTTTTTCTAATTCAATAAACGTTAGTACTTCGTCTTCTGTAGCCAAAGCCCTGTTCTTTCGTTGTTCCGCTAAAACTCCTTTTGGATAGGTATAATTAACTAAGAAAATTAAGTACTTGTGGTCATCAAAAAGAAAGAGCTTTCTCTCTGATTTTGGAATACCTTTTAACAAATTAGCTCCGTCATAAGTTTCTTTTCCTTTGGCGGTGACAAAGTCTTTGACATAAGGAAGAAATCTATTGCCAAAATCTTCACTGTAATAACTAGACCAATCTAAATTAAACACTTCATGCGGACGGGCATTGAATTGCAAATCTTCAAAAGTTCCTTTTTTAAATGGGCTTTCGGGGCGTTGTATTTTTACCTTTCCGAAAACCTGCTCAAAACTTTGCTTTTTATACTCGTTGAGTTCTTCGAGTGTTTTGAATGAATTCATAGATTTTATTTTGTAATATGATTTAACAAATATAAAACAAAATACAATATAGAATAATTTTATTTTGTGTTTTTACATATTTAAAATGTAATATGTTTAATCAAGAGTCTTTCTACATCTATTACTTGAAAGCATTTTATGCTATACTCGCATAGTCACACTAAAAAAGAAAAAGATTTAAAAAAGAAAGAGGCAACGGATCCGATTTTTAGTGTGACTACTTAAATCTTTATTTCCGTTGTCTCTTTTTTAAAACGCTATGAAATCCTATTTCTAATAATAAGAAGAAATAGGTAATATTATGTAATTAGTAGAGTACAGCACTTGTAATAAAAGCCCAATTAAAAGGGCTTTTATTACAGGTGTTGTTTTAAATTATCTCTGTATCTTCGAGATACATTAAATTTTGTTTCTTCATTCAACCATACAACATTGTAATCTTGTCTTTGAAAAATCTTGTTCAAATTAATAACTACATCTTTTTTAATTCTTTCTAAAAAGGGATATGATTCGCATAGTTTACCTAAACTTGTTTTATCAAAAACTTCTGTTCCATTATCAAGAACAATTTTGGTTATATTTTTAACGGAACAGGTTGTTCCATAGAGGATGTTATTGCATTTTACTTTGATGTAATTAGGTTGATTTAATTTATCATTTTGATTGGGTTGAGTCCTAAACCAATTATGTTGTTTCATATTATTGTTTGATTGTTTTTAAGATAAAGAGCATCGAAAGTTTCGACACCCTTTATCAAGATTTGCCCCCGAAATCTTTTACCCTATTTTTTTATAAACAGTTTAGAGTATTTAGTACTACCGTTAACAAGATGTAATAGATATACACCACTAGATAACTCTTCAACATTTATGTTTGCAGAATTGTCTTTGATTGTTGTTTGGTGATTATGTATTAACCTACCATTTACATCATATAGTTTGATAATGGTTTTATTATCTATAATAGATTCAGGTAGTTTTACATTTAAGAAACTGTCTGTTGGATTAGGGTAAACGGTAATGGTATTTTTTAAAGTTTCGGTATCAATATGTAGAGTTTTTATGTTTAAAGCTATTCGATTACCGAGGTCATCGTAGACATATTTTTTTTCTGTTTTGCCATTAAAAACAACCTTTACCAAACGGTTCAGGTTGTCATAACTGCATGTCTTTTCTTGTTTTTCTAATTGAGCATTTACAGTGATGCTAATTAGGAATATTAGGTATTTAATTGTTGTTTTCATTAATATTTTATTAAAATGATTAGTATAATCAGTAGTAAATTCAAAGCAAATAATGGAAAACCTTCAAGAAACCAGATAATTAATCTAAAATCAATACTTGTAGATTCTGATAGTCTATTAAGTCTTTCTAGGAATATTTTTCTTTCCTTTTTTATGCTTAGAAGAAATGAAATGCTTATCATACATAATGAAATTCCAAATAATAGGTAAAGAATAATTAAATTATTTGAAAGGATTAGTGTATTATCTAGCATAATGACTGTAATTATTAAGTAATTTTTTATTAAATCTATACAGAGGAGAAATAAGCATAGCTCCATTTACAATAGCAGGTTTTATATAACTATTATCTCCATCTTCTACCTTTCCTAATGATTGAAATAGTTTTTGTCCCTTAATAGGTGATGTTACACCTCCATATGCTAATCCACCTGATTTCAAACCTTGTGAAATAGTAAATTGATATGTAAATTTACTTCCATTTGAAATTAAATTTGCTATTCCTAATCCGCCATATGTAATTCCAACTGCTGCTGCTGCTGCCCCTAAACCTATAATCCCACCTGATATTTCTGGGTTATTCAAAGCAAAATCCCAAGCTTCATTTTCCTGAGACAGTAAATTCACCGCATCTCCGTATCCATTTTCATAAAATTTATTTGCTAACCATTCATTTGAAAAAAATGAATCTTTACCCAATGGATCAACCCTACTAATCGGATTATTATCTGCATAAGGATATAGATTAGTATGCCATACAGGGTCTTCAGTTAAGAATCTACCAACTGACGGTTTGTAATACCTAGCTCGCATATAATACAAATCATTAGTTTCGTATTCTACGCCATAGGTTCCTACATAACGATATGGGTTAAAGTCATTTTCAGGCTCACGTACACGTTTAAGTGAACCAAAATCATCGTAACGGTATTGGTGAGTTATTTCTGCATTATCATTAGTAATAGCAACCGTGCTACCACGTACATCAGCATGGTAATACTGTAGTTCACCTACTGTATTCATTCGTGCTACTAACTGTCCATGTGGTGTGTAGATGTAGTAGTATATTGGGTTGTTATTTTCATCTAACGCAACGAGGACGTTGTCGGTTAATACATCACGGATGTATTTGGTGGTTGTTCCGTTTCGGGTGGCTTGTACTCGTTGGTTATATGGATTATATTTAAAATCGTGAGTATTGTCAACATTTGTATAATTGACAAGTTGGTCATTTATATTGTAAACAAAATCTTCGTTTGAACCGATTTTTACCGTGTTACCGTCTCTGTTAACATAGTGGCGAGTGCCGTCTATATACTGCGCATGGTTATTATGGTTATAAGAGTAATCATTATTTTCACTTCCTGAACCGTTAGGTCCATAACCTGCTCCTATTGGTTGAAATTTTTCTTCTTCTTTTAGAATATTACCTCGTTCATCTAAGGTTAGTTTACCGTCGTAAATTATTAAAGCTCCTTGATTTCTATTTACTGAATGAATATGGTTTAACCTCCCTGCATCATCATACAAGTATAGATTACGTGTATTATTAGCAAAATCTGTTCGTCTTAGTCTATCGTCTTTGTAATATTCATATTCTGATAAGAGAATCCCATTTTCTCCTACATTACGTTCCAATTGGATATACCTTAGACGGTTTTTTTTATCATAGTTGTAACGTACTTCTAATTCAACACCATTAATTGTTGGGTACTCTATTTCTTCTACTAATCCTGTTTTTTCATAGTCATATTCAACTTTATAACCATGTACTGTAGTAATTTTATCAGGACGATTTAGTTTATCGTATTTAAAAACTATTTTACCTGTTTGGTTGGTTATATCTTCTATTAGATTTCGGCTGTTATAGTCAATATCTGTTATAGTACCTGTTTCTTTAAGTCTTCCCTCTTTATCGTATTTATAATTAACTCGGTTGTTTGACGGTTTGGTTAATCTATCTAAACTACCGTCATCATTATAGCGATATCTTGTTTCTAGGTTGGCGAACTTTTCACTTGTTACTTGGTCTTTGTCGTTATAATAAAATGCGGTTTTAACACCTTTTGCATTTGTTATAGTGGTTAGATTATCGTTTTTATCATAATCATAACTGGTTGTGTACCCTCCTGTATCTGTAAATGAAGTTATATTATCATTTTTATCATATCGATAACGGGTTGTTAGACCGTTGACTCTTTTTCGGAGTAAACGATTGATTTCATCATAATCAAAGGTTGCTGAAATACCCTCTGGAGCATTGATAGATGAAACTGCTCCGTCATTTTCATAAGTATAAGCTATGGTAATTCCCTCTTGATTGGTTACTGATGTTAATTGACCGTATCTATCATATTTGAAATCTATAGTGTTTCCGTATGCGTCTTCTATTTCGATAAGATTTTCATCACTATCGTATTTAAACTTGGTAACACTTCCCTCGGGATCGGTATATTCAGTTACATTATTGTCGCTGTCGTATCGGTATCTTTTAATTGATTTACCGTTTTCGATATCTATTTTTGTTACATTACCTCTGCGGTCATAATCATATTCTATATCTAGTCCATTAGTACTAGTATGACTAGGTAGAAAAGGTGTAGGGCTGGAATTAGATGTAGGGTAATCTATTTTTATATCATCAGTGTCATTTCTGTAGCGAGTTAAAGCTCCATTTCGATTATATTCAAATCTAAAATTTTGATCCCCACCCTCTGGCATTGGGACTTTTACTTTGGATCTTAATGGTCTTGATGAACCATATTTAAAGTCTAAATCAACTTCGGTTGCTTTGTTCCCATTAACAATGTATCGTTCTAATTTACCATTATTTCTATTATCGTATTGTGCTTCTATTTTGTTACCTTTAGGTAAATCAATACGTCTAAGTAGATATTGGCGAGCTTTTTTATCTATATAGTATTGATATGTTGTTGTGTTACTTTTGGCGTCATCAAAACCAACAAGTGTTTTGTAATAACCTTTCCATAAGTCTGAATATTCAAAATATATTTTTCTTCCGATCGGGTCGGTAACTCGTTCTATTAAATCTGAATTACTAATGTATCTAAAATGTAATTTTTTACCTGACGGAGCTTTTACCCAATCTATTCTACGAGTATCTTTTTCTTCGGCTGATTCGTAGTCTATTTCAATTTCATTTCCATTAGAATCTTCTATTTCGATTAAGTAATAAATTGGTCTGTCTGAGTCTAGTTTTTTATACGTATAACGTGTTTGGTCTTTTTTGGTTATGCGCAGCTCTCTTGAGGAGCGTTTATAGAATTCATCGTAAACACCTTTACTGATATATTCTTTTTTCTTTTCATTGTATAAATGAATAGTTCCGTCCGGCCACACAATATTATATACATCTTCATTCCCTATAACATTTTCTTCCAAAATAACATAAGAGTTGTATGTGTGTGTCCAACCTCTACCTAATGGTTTAATAGGGAAATATCCGTCAGGAAGTTCTACCATTTGAGTACTGTAGAAATGGGAAAAATTAAGATTCATTTTTCGGTCAGGGATAACAAAACTGTTTTTTGCGTAATGATTGAACACCCCTTGATTAAGTCCTTTGAATTGAGATAAATTCTGTGGTGAGTAATTACTAGGTATAAAATAGTTTTTAATATCAGATAAATCTTCTTTTACTGGGTGTAACCTAGGATTGTTTAAAACACGATAAATTATTTGAACAGTATCATCTTCCGTAAGATAACTGAAAGGATAAAACTTTCCGCTACCTTGAATTATTCCGTGTTTATATGCTCCATTAATATAACCTGTAAAAAGTGACGTATTAGGAATATCACTATAAGGTGTTGATGTCCTGCTAAAATCTGGAGCAATATTCCACGCCTCCATAATATAGAGGAGTGCTTCAAATTTGGTGATTTTTGAATGTATTTTAAATGAAGCGGTTGGCTTATTAAAATAATTGTAAACAGTCAATCCATTATCATACTGTAAATAAGATAGGACTTTTAGTTTGGTGTTTTGCTCTGTATTTTCTTGTAAATCAAGAAAAGGATTGGGAAAATTTGCCGCATCGTAATCATATACGTCAGTATTCTCTCCGTATATTAAGTTAAACATTAATTCCGCTAAAACTCCTCGAGATATTTCCTCTTTACTACTAGGTAGTTTGTATTGGGAATACGACAAAAATTGGGATAAAAAGACAAAAAATAAGAATAATATTTTTTTCATGATGTTTTGATTAGTTTGTTCAAAACTACCAAAACAAGCCCTTAAAAAACAAGGCTTTGAATGGTTTATTACCCTGTACTTATCAATTGTACCCCTAGGGGTAGTGTATTTATATAACTGTTTTTAGCCTTATTAAATTTTACTTAGTGTATCTCCAAATTTTTTCAATTCTCTTCTGTATATTTCTATTGACTTAACCTTGTCTATTTCATCAAGGTTGTAATAATCTCTTAATTTTTTATAGAGTTTTTTTCTTCTTCCTTTAACTGCATCAATGGTTACTATGGTCATTTTTTCTTCAGCAAGTTTTTTCACTATTTCTGTTTCCAATAACCCTTGTGATTGATATTCCCAAAACTCAATATGTATATCTTTTACATCAAGTTTCTTCTTTAACAATTCTTGAAACTGTTTTTTGTTTTCTTCATTGAGGCTAAAATCTGAAGAACAAAAAACTTCGTTTTGAACATCTTTAATAGATTCAATTACCTTTAATAACCCTAGTTCTTTTTTGCGTTTTTTCTTTAGTGAAACAAAATAAATAGCGGAGAGGATTATTATAAGAAAGAATAAGGTAATAATCGTATTGTGTTTGTTTTTATTACCCTCTCTCTCTTTTGAAATGGTTAGGTTAGCTTTATCTATTTCCTCCTCAATATCATAAAATTTTGAAAGCCTTTTTTTATCTGCAAAATCTAAACTATTTCTAATGGATGTATAATTAGCCATTGCTTTTTCTTTAGCTTCCCCTTCAAATAAAAGCACTTGTTGTTCTAATATATTTATACGATCTTGATGATTATGGATTGTTTTTGCTAGAGTGTCTGCATAATGTATATAATAAGTAGCCTTTTCTTTGTCTTTAGTGTGTTTATATAATTCAGCAAGATGCATATAGCTCATTACTTTTCCATAGGCATCATTAATACTATCTCTAATGGAAAGAGCTTTGATAAAATTAATCTCTAGCTCCTTGTTATCTCTATTTTGTAAGAATAAAGCATGAGTTTTGTTATCAAGTAATTTCGCATACAAACTTGGATTAATTGTTATTACCTTAGGATTCTTTAAACCTTTATTAAAATAGTTTACAGCCTCGGAATACCGATGTTGCTTTTTATAGGTTAGACCAATGTTATTTAAACTTTTAACATAGTAAATAGAGTTTTTAAGAGTTTTTCTAATTTCTATAGCTTTATGATGATAAACTAAGGCACTATCATACTCCTTTAACAATTGATAATTATTGGCTAGGGCGTCAAAAACAGAGGCAGTAGCTCTAGGCTTATTTTTGTTTTTTATATATCTAAATGCTTTTTTCAGTTTATGAATACTGTTAGGATAATCTCTTAAATTCTTCTGAATTATTCCAAGGTTAGTCAGTGTAAAACTTATATTCAAGGAATCATTTATTGCTGTATATAATTTGAGATTTTTGAGGTAATAACAATATGCACTATCTATTTTATTATTTCTCCTGTAAAAAGTAGCAATCTTTTTTATGGTTGAAGTAAGAGAACTTGTATCTTGTAGTTTGGTAGCTAACTTAATATGTTCCTTTGCACATTTATAAAATGATGAACTATCTTTTTTTGTGTAGTAACCTTTTACATAAGAAGCCAATATTTTATTGAGAAGAGAATCGTTCTTTTTTTTTAGAGCAGAAGTATAAAGCGAATCATTATGGTATTGTATTTTATTGTTATCATTATTTTGTCCATAAACACCAAAGCAAAGACAAAAGATTATAATATATGTGGTATATTTCACTTTCTTATCAGGTTATTTTCACTCAAAAATAAAAATATTTAATTCTTTAAGAAAAACCCTTTGCATTAAACAAAGGGTTAAATCATAAATGTTAAATATTAATCATTTTCATTTTCAGGGTCTATATAATCATCATCTTGTCCACCAGTATCAGATGTTAATTCTATTTGTGTTTTAATTTGTTCTTCACTAGTATCGGTGCATGATGTTAATGTTGCTATTGATATTACTATTACAAAAAAATATTTTAAAATTCTCATTATTCTAATTTTTAGATTAATGGAAGTGTTGAAGAGAAAGAAGAGGTCTGTACCACTTCCTTTAATAAGCCTCTTGCTTTCTCTTTTTAAAATGAAGTTGTACGGTCTTCACTTTATTTGTACATTTATTTCCCTTTGTACGGAGAGAAATCAAACTAGTTTTTGAAATATTTCTGTTGCAAATAAAATGAAGTATTTAAGGTGAGATGATGAGAATATGTGGGGTTCCGTAGGATTCTGATAAATCATTGATTTATTAATTGAAACACCTTTAAATTCCGTGAAATTCTCTTGAAAGAAAAAATAATGAAGATTAAAAATCTAGATTCTTTTGGTAAGGAAATTAAAAAATATTTTGATGAAAATGGTAAAAAGTTTCTGCCTGACCCTACCCCTCTAAGTATTAAAAATAGAATGTTAACTATACTTAAAAATTCACCAAATGAAGAAGATTACAAAATAATTATCAGCTTTTTAAAATTAAAACCTATTAACTCTCAGAATTTTATTTCTGAATTGCAAAAATTGGGTATAGATAAGTTTAAGCCTATTCAAAATTTTTTAAAAGGAAAAAGCGGTTTACGCTTTGAAGAAAGTTATAATTTTACAGCTTGGTTAATTGATTTCCACAACAGACCTTATTCTTATTACTTAGAACACAACCACGACACAATTCAAAGTAAGAAAACAGAAAAGGAAGACGAGAATGTTAAAGAGGGCTATATAGAAAATATTAATGATAGTGATAACAATATTGGGTTTTCAGATAATAGTACTCATATTGATAGTAAGAAAACTACGGTTTTTAACAATTCACAATTACCTTTTTATGTTATTGTATTTGTTTTAGCAATTATTGCTGTAACTAGTTTTTATTTTTTTAACCAAAAAGGCGATACTAATATAAATGTTGGAGGTGTTGAAATAAACAATGATTTTAGACAGATTTACCCTACAGCTAAAACACAATTTTTTGATAATAATAAACAACCTATTGTTTGGTATGCTAGTAATAATGGAGAATATCGTTTTTTTAATCAAGCAGAAAACCCCAGTACCCAAGAAATATACAGACCTATAACAAGAGAAGTAATTAACACACATTTTGTAAATAAAATCCCTCAAAAAGAAAATATTCCTTATACAAAAACTATATATCCAACTAAAGCAAAAGAAATAAGTAATCCAAAGGAAGAAAAACTTATCCCCAAAAAAATAAATAGTATTAGTGTTTTTATTCTTGATTCAATTGGTAAGACAGATAGCTACTTTTCAAGTCACATAAAACAAGAACTAAGAAATAAAAATTACACTATTTATAACAATAAAGAAGTTTTAACTAACCCTAAAAATATACTGTTATTGAAAAACGGAGATATTGGAAACCTTAATAAGGATAATATAATTAAAACAGATTATATATTTATAGGAAATACTAAATACTCTTTTTCACCTAACCCCGTACTACAAGGAAAAATTACTTGTAAAATGTATATTGAATATTCAATAATATCTACTGTTACAGGAGAAATTATTAATAATTTTTCTAATATTATCAGCGGGTATGGCTCATCTAACGCCTCAGCAAAAAATAATACTATCAATAAATTCTCATTATGAAACTTTCATTATCAACTATTACCTTTATAATTTTCTTTTATTTTTCTCATCTATCACATTCACAGGAGTACTCCAATTTTGACAAAGCCATGATTTCCATATCTAAAGAACTTGCTTCAAGAATTAAAAAGAAAGGTAAAATAAAAATAGGTGTATGGGATTTTACTAATAGCCTAAAAAAAACAAATGAACTAGGTAATTATGTACGAGACGATTTTTCTATTCATTTTACTAATGCAAGTGATGGCATGGAAGTTATAACAAGAGAAGAATTAAATATTTTAGCTAAAGAACATGACTTAAACCTTGAAGCAGGGTTGATTGACCCCAAAACAGCAAAAAAAGTAGGTATGATTCATGCCGCTGATGCAGTTATTACTGGTACCGTTGATGCTGGTATTCATAGAGTGCGTATTCGTATTAAGGTTATAGATACACAAACTGGTATTCATTTTGCAGCAGCATTACGTAACATACCTATCGATAATAGTATGAAAATTACTCTTCAGGAAACAGGTTTCTATAAACCAGTCAAATTATCAAATGATAAGAGAGTTAATAATATGGAGAATGAAAATAACTCTCGTTCAACTAATAAAAAATGTCAAACATTAGGAACAGGAGATTATTGTTTTTCAAATACTAGTCAAAATATGTATGGCATAAACATATACGGTAATCGTAATAACTTTAGAAAGACGGCTAGTGTTTATGCAGGTCAAGATGTTTGTTTTTATGATTTACCAGAAGGAACATACGAGTTTAAACTCTTTAAGAATAATCTAAGGACAACTTTAGGGCCTCAAACTGGAGGAACCTTTAGAATAGAAAAGTGTCAGTCTCTTTCTTATAAGATATCTGATAGTAAAAACCTTCGAAGAACCAAAAGATAAATATAGTTCGGGATTTCAGGAGAATTATTTAAATATTTCTTTTACAGTTCGTCAGAAAACTCAAATAATTCCTTAAAATCTATACCTAAAGCATTTACTATTTTAAGTAATGTCTTTAAGGTAGGATTAGTTCTACCCGTTTCAATACGTTGCAAGGCATTTTCTTCCATATCTGATTTTATTGATAAATCTAGCTGGGTCATATCTTGCTTTTTGCGTAGCTTTTTAATCTGTTTCCCTACAAGTTTTACAAATGTTTCAGAATTATATTGCTTCATTTCTTTTAATTTAAAAGGAATGTAGCGGTTATCTAAAATTTTAAAGCCAACATATTTGTTGGCTTGTGTTTTATTTCTATATTTGACTTCATTAAACCAACATAAATGTTTGGTTTTTAAATTTTAAATCATGAAAAAACTACTAATCATCAAATACTTTCTAATAATCCTAGTAATCTACGGATGTAAACAAGAAAACAAAGCAAAACAGGAAGAAACAACAAAACAACCAGTTGTAGCGGTTTCCGAAGCAGATTCATTATTAGGAGTTTGGATTGTTCCAGATTCAAGGTTTGAAACTAAAATGACCATAAGTAAAGACGGAGATTCATATCTCATAGAAACATTTAGCAGAGGACTTAAAATTACCAAGAATCAATATTTAACGAGCTACAAGAAAGGCTCTTTTTCTTTTGGTAATTCTCTGATACCTGATGCCAAGTACTCTAAAAATCAGGATAAGATATTTTGGGGAGGAAAAGTGTATATACGAAAACAATAACGTTGGGAATAAGCCGAAAAGCCAACTAAATTCTGAAGTAGGTAAATTTAAACTAAAAGAAATGAGAAACATTCTATTAATTATCACAATGGTACTTTTTGCATCATGTGCCACGGGAGGAAAAGCAATCGAAAAATCTGTTAACTACCAAAATTATGCATTCAATAAAATGTATGATAATGCTAAAAAAGCTATGTGGGAGATTGGGAAAGTTATTAGCGAAGACAGAGACAATGCTATTATCGTTGGGCTTGTTCATTCAACAGGTGTTGAAGTAACAGCAAGAATTATCAAAGAAGCAGGGTCGAATAAATTAAAGGTTACTTCGGTAGTTCCTGCTGGACGCTATGTTATTGGTAAGATAAAAGCAACAGATAGGTTCATTGAAGCCTTTGAAAAATTCCAAAAAGAATAATACCTACCTACTATTCAAACAAGAAACAAATCAACAACTAAATATCATGAAACAATCAACACTAAATGTAATGATGAAGAAAAACAAAAAATATTTCCTAACATTTATTCTCATTATTAGCTGTTATGCTATTCAAGCACAACAAGGAGATTCATATATAAATCTCCAAGCAGGAATAAAAGGATCAATCCAAGCTACCAATGTTAAAACACCATCCTTTTACGGAAGCTATGAATATTTTGTGAGAGACAATATTTCCATTGGTGTTATCGGTGGCTATGCTCCACTAAGCTTAGAAACATTACAATATGTAAATGGTCAAGGATTACAACAAGGTGAAGAAGAAATATCAAATATTGTAGGAGGTGGATTACTTAATTTCTATTTAGCTAATGGGGATGAATTTGATTTTTATCTTGGTGGATCAATTGGTTATGCAAGTGGATTAACCGCTCGTTTCCTTTATGAAATGCACGCAGGAGCGAGGTATAATCTTAGTGATAGTTTTGCGCTTAATTCTGAGGTAGGATATGGATTATCTCTATTAAAAGTAGGTATTTCGTTTAAGTTATGACCCTATTCCCTTTGTAATATTTTTTATAATTTTATTTGTAATTAAAGCTGCCTAAATTTTATGTTAGGCAGTTTTTGTTCATAACAAAAGCTAATTAACAAATACTACCTAAGGGTTTTCCCTTAGATAAATTTCAGGGATATTGGGTATTGTAGATATAGTAAAATTCCTATAAGTTTGGGCATTTAAATTAGAAAACAACTAGCTAACAATCAACACAAAAAAGAGCTAAACTCCACTTAATTAACCTTTATATTTACATTAGTTATTAATTTAAAAACCAATGTAAACATGAAAAAAATATTATTAGGATTTGTAGTTATTGCAGGTATGTCATTGTTTAATAGTTGTACAGATAATTCATTAGACGAAATTGAAAACAGAGAGCAACAAAGAATGCAGTTTATCGACAAAGACAACGTCGAAACCCCTACAACTAAAGGATAAGCCTTTAAAATATTTAACTTTTGAAATAATAGGTAATATTCTAATATACCTCAGTGGGATATTACCTTTTGTACACGTTTTAGTTGAAGATATAAAATTAGAATCTAAATTTTTTGGTTTTTCAAGTATGCATCGATTTCTTTATAGTCTAGGGACTCATGCTAGCTTACTGTTTGTTATTGTTGGTTTTTTAATACTGTTGCCACTTATAGACAAGGATAATATTAATTATTATAAAAATACTCTTAAATTTTCTTTATTATCTCCTTTTATTTCAGCTATGTTTTTTATGACATGGGTATTTATACCTGGAGTTAATTTTAACTTACTTGCTTATGTTTTCATAGGACTTTGTGTTTCTTTTATAGCTGTATATCTTATCTTTAAGTTAATGGAATATATAAAATATTTAAAAGTAAATTTTTTATATAAAGAAAAACTTCTCGAAAAAGGAATTGAATATGTAGATTCAAAAATTAACAGTTAAATGAAAAATAAGCAAAAGATTGAGCAATTAAAGAAAAAAATAATTGAGTTAGAAAGAAACTCAATTAATCATGATAAAGGGTATATAAATGATAAAGAATACTCTGCTTTCCTTAAGAGTGAAATATCGAATTTAAAAAAAGACAAAATACAAGAAATGAAACTTGAAATAGAAAAAGGTGTAAAGGAGGTCAATTTACTTATTCAGATAAAGCAAAAACTAGAGAGTAACCAAAAGTTAAATGAAAAAGAAAAAAAATTTATATTAAATCTTTAATTTAATTTCTCTTTTAAGAAATTCTTTAGCCTTTTCTATGGCTAGTTTTTCAATCCATATTTTTATCACTTCATTATTTAAAATACGATCTTTATTCTTGAGGATATATAAAGATAACTCATCATCAGTGATATTATCAAATTTATTATTAACTTCTATTGGAAGTTGAAAGTTTTTATTTTCAGAAACATACTTTTCTAAATCTTTTTGAGCATTAAATTTTTCAGATATTATTAATACCTGATTAATAGATATGGTTTTATTTTTAATAGCCTTACTTATACCAACATCACTGTATTTAATTGCTTCTCCAAGCCTAGTATAGCTAATTTTATTTTCTGATTTAAATTTTAAAAGCCATTCAATATATAAATCAATATTAACCATATCTATAATTAAAAATAAATAAAAACTAACTTTTTTGTTTGTAAAGTTAGAAAAGTTTGTATATTTGTATTGTTATCTAATAACAACAAATATATGTAAATATAACCTTATAAGAGGTACAGGCATGTTTACAATAAAAGAATAAAGAAAGTAACCTTATTAATAACTAAAAAATGTTTATCAACCACCCAAACCATCAACAACCAATCCCCATGCTTTATGAAAACAACCATACTTCACAATCATTACAGATTGTTAGCTATTGTAGAAGCCTATCCCAGTGTGTATAGTGACGATTTACAAAATGTAGTATTGCAAAAGGAAATCATTGATACGTTGAGTGACGCCCATGAAATACAAAAACAAGGAGGAACACCTTTTTTTATATTTCCAAATTAGACTAGTGTCTTATGAATTTAGAAAGGTATTTATAATAAACACTAGCCGATTTTTCCCTGCAACAGGTCAACTATTAGGTGTGCTTTGTGTTTGGTTTAGTACACAATATCGGTTGCACGCCTTTTGGTTGACTAAACTACACAATTAAAAGCATTCCTATGTTATCGAATCCTTAAGAAACATAGGAGGCTTTTTCCTAGAATCGCATTTTTAACTAATTAACATTTCTTTAACATAAATCAGCTAAAAAAGACTGAAAACGGCTAAAAAGTAACTTTTTCGATTACTTTTTGTAATGGAAAAAAGTACCTCTTTTACAAAAGGGCTATTTAATTTTGCCTTTAAACTTTAAAAAATTTAATATCATGAGAAAAAGAACACACCTGTTAGGTGTCATCGCTTTGTGCCTTGCTCATAACTTTACCAATGCACAAACCACAACAACAGATTGTAATGTAAATGTGCAAAGAGCCATATACTATTTAGAGGGCAACACCTATTATAAAAAAGATGAAAAAAAGGCTTTACAATTATTGAAGCCATGTATAGAAACGCAAAACGATTATGCGCAACTTATCAAAGCTAGACTTTTATTAAATAGTAACGAAGAAACTCAATACCAAGAAGCCTTTAAATTATTAAAAGCCTCTGCTGAGCAAGGTAATATAGTTGCTATGGCAGATTTAGCAGAGTTATACAAATATGGTAAAGGTTGTAATTTAAACTTTAACAAAGCTAAAAAATGGTACACCAAAGCGCAGGCTTTAGGTAATGATAAAGCTGCTTATAGTCTAGGCTATCTACATTTGAAAGGCTTAGGAAATACTAAACAAGATTACACCGAGGCGGTAAAATGGTTTGAAAAAAGCAATTACCCTATGGCTAAGTACTGGCTAGGTGTTTGTAATTATTTTGGCTATGGAACTCCTAAAAATATAGCAAAAGCCAATGAACTGTTAGATACTAATTTTAATGAGCTTGTAAATAATAGTGTAATAACCCAAAGCAATAAGGAAGTTGAACAAAATAAAATTCAACTATCTGGGATTAATCCCAATACTACTTTTGAGGCAACTTTAAGTAACACCGATTTAAAAGGAACATGGCAAGGTAGCATGTTACTATTAGATTGGTCAAAAAAACATATAGAACATAGTATTCCTGTAAGTTTAACTTTTACAGAAGAAAAAGATAATGGAACACTACAGACTATTTGGAAAATTAACAACAAAGAAATTACGCCTGATTTTACACAAATAGAAAACAGTTTATATTACGATAATTTTACGCTAAACCTACCACACACTACCTTAAAAAAGGATATTCCTAATATTTTATCTCATACCATTTTAGAAGCCAGTTACCAATTAAAAACGTTAGCAGGCAGAAGCTATTTAACGGGAAATATAGAAACACATATCCCTGCTTGGAAAGAACAAGGTGTACCTATGCGATTTGTACTGACTAAAAAAGAAGTAGTAGACAATGCAGATACTGAACTATCAGAAGAAGCAATCCAAGCATTAGCTGCACAAAAAAATGATTTTATACAGTTATATCCGAATCCTTTTGAAAAGGATTTAATAGTCTCTTATGACCTAGCTACCAATCAAACTACCGAGGTAAAGATTGCTGATATTAATGGAAATAATGAACGTATTGTAAGACCTACTGAATTACAAGAGGCAGGAACACATCGTTATTTTATAGAAGCTACTGATTTACCAAGTGGACTGTATGTAGTTACCGTTACCACAAACAACAAAAGAAACACTAAAATAATTGTAAAAAATTAAATAAGAAAAAGATGAAAAAAATACTATTTATAGCACTTGTACTAGTTGCTACTTTATATAATGTAAATACACAAGCCCAACAAAGAGGTGGCGGAAATATTGGTGTAGATCGTCCTATAGAACCTGATCATCCAGGAGATCCAGGAACTCCAATACCTGATCCTAATCCTGATGACAAAGTACCTGATGAGTTTACTGGTGGCGGTGTTAAAGGTAGCGGAGGTAGCATTGGAGGTATTTCTGGAGGATTAAATAATAGTAGCAATGATTGTGAGTGTGATGTAAACGATATAAGTTTTGAGTTTACAACAAACCCAAGCATTAACACACTATTATTAAACCAACAATTAACAAGAGCAGCATGGAATAAGGAGTATAACAAATGGTTTGACAGACAAAAAACTGATGTAATGAAACCAGCCATAGAAAAACTCTTTAATCAAAAGTTCTTCAGCTTTGATGCCGCTAAGCAAGCCTTATTTATTAAAGCTGAAAAAAATATATACCCAGCAGCAGCATATCCTGTTAAGGTAAAATACAATAGAGAAAAAAACACCCTAACACCTAAAAACAAAACGTATTTAAAAGAACTTAAAGCTTTGCATTTTCGTGAAAACGAGATTAAGAATGGAAGTGTAAACAATTCTTTTTATCCAGATTTTAAAATAGGTAGTACCCCTCTAAAAAATATTAGAGATGTGCATACCATACAAAATCTTCGTAATACTATTATTAGAAACTTTGAACCCAATGAAGCTAGACTACACATTGTAAGTGATGTAATTAATATGCTGTACAATAATATGGGAGACACTCCTGTGTACAACAGCTATTTATTAAGTAAAAAACAAAATTTCTATAACAAAACTAAAGACAACATGGACAAAGTAGATTTTTTACAATACTTTGTTTTTGGAGAAATGTATAGAAATTTACCTGCTCCTATAGCGAGTAGCGCTACCTTTCAAAGCCTTGCTTCTAAATTTGCAGATCAAACACAAAATGCGCAATCAATAGAAAAATATGCTTTGGAACGTAGAACAGGCGGGTTATCTGTTTTTGATAAAGATTATTGGAAAAAAATATTAGAAGGTTATAAAACATCAAACCCGTTTTATATTTTTAACCCTCAGCAATATACTAAAGACTTAGCGCATTTAACTTTTCAAGCTCAAAACGAACATAGATCCCAAAAAGCAAGGGCTTTAAATGTTAAATTAAAATCTACTTCAATTGGTAGTGGTATAGGTGTAGATGATATTACTAGAAGCCTAAATATTACTGATCCTGACCAACGTACTTGGTTAAATGCCAGTCCACAAAGAGCATATCATTTTAAGGCAGCTATACAACGCTACAAAATTGCTTTAAGTAATTTAGAATATGGCAATACTCCTGGTGGTGGTTTAAACTTAGGTGGTAGTAGTAGCAGTCTTATTGTTCAATCTGATTCACCTGACTATATAAAAGATGTAATTAAAGCTGGTGGATTGGTTGTAAAAATGATGCGTGAAGTTGGTATTACAAACGAACAACAAAAGCGTTTTTTATATGATAATTCACACGAAGCTAATCAAATTGTAAAATTTGTTAATGATAATAAGGTTAGTGGTAGTATTCCTAGTGATGTAAAAGACTTTGTAAAACAAATTACAGATATTGTAAAAAACACCTATTTAAAAGATAAAGCCAAACATTTTGTTAATGGTCAATTAGAATTAGAAAAAGAAACTAGAAATATTCCATGGAGAGCTAGTTCTGGTACTTTAGAAGGGAATCCACACTTAAAGTTTACACATGTATATCATGATCATGCAAGAACACAGTCCTATTTTAAAATGACTGATGGTTCTGTTATTGTCGCTAGTGGTATAGAAAAAAAAGTGTCTAACTCGGGGGATTTAATAGATAAGTATAGGGATAATTCTAATATGCCTATGAATGAAAGGTTCTATTACATAAAATTAGCAAATGGAGAACCATGGTCAGAAATGCTTTTTAACCCAAGTAATTTAGGAGGTGAGCTTGAAGACCTTTTTAAACTGGCAGGAGTTGAACTAGGTAAAAGTCTTGGTCGTTATGTAATACCTATTGAAGATGTTAAAATACTGATTGACGGAAGAGATTTTGACGGACAACAAATAGCTAGATGGAAAGCGGCTGGAAGCTTGTTGCTAGAAGTTGCTCAGATAGGAAAAGTAGCAGTAGTTACTAAAAAAGTTTTTGTTATTGTTAATAAAGTTGCCAGCACAAGTAAAACGTGGGGTGCTGTTTCACAAGCTGGGGGTAAAATCATAGCTTTTGGTTTAAAAAAATCGGGTGAAGCTGCAAATGTTTTAAAAAATGCTCGTAAAATTGCAGGAAAAGCTATAGGTCATGGTGTAGAGATTAAAGGAAAATGGTTAAAAGGATCTCATGGCAATGCTGGTTTCTTTCCTAAGGAAATAGCAGACAAAATGAGAAATAAAACATATAGTAGCTTTGATAGTTTTAGAATAGATTTTTGGAAAAATGTTGGAAATTCACCTAACTTAGCTAATCAGTTTAGTAGCTCAAATATTTCAAGAATGAAAAGTGGATTAGCTCCTAAAGTAGCCTCTAGTCAACAAATAAAAGGGCAAACATCGTATGTTTTGCATCATAAAACCCCTATAAATAGAGGTGGTGCGGTTTACGATGTTGATAATTTAGTTATTGTTACCCCGAAATACCACAAAGAAATACTTTTACCAGAGTATCACTATGGTTACGGTTATTAAATAAATCAAAATTTATGGAAAAAAGTAAACTATTAAAAGAAATTATAATTAATTACGAAAATAGCTCAATTAGTATAGAAACCGCTATTTCTGAAATCAACAAAATAGCAACGATTCATCTTGATGCTTATAGTTTAGATAACTACTGGAAATCTGAAAGCCTTGATAATTTTATTAATAGACTTTTGGCTTCTCCTATAGAAAACTGGAAAGAAATTAATGATAAAGAAGCCATTATTCTTATTAAAGAAATTGTAGAAAATTTAGGTAATGATGCTTTAATTGAGAAAAATACTTCTGCTCTTGAAAAGAGATACTCCAAAACTTCTGGAGTTCTATCTGATTGGATATTTATTGACGGGGTTACTGACACTAATATACTTTTAGAGAAGCTTAAAAAAGATGATGTAATAAAATTATAGTTATATCAACAAACTTGTTACCTATTAAACACAGCCCACAAAAATGGGCTGTGTTTAAATAAAAAGATGTTAATTTTTAAGAAAAAGAATAATGAAAGAAACAGAAAATATCCAAAAAGAATTTATTGAAGAAGCAATCTACAATGCAGAAAAAATTATAGAAGCTTTTAATGATAGACTTAATGGTGCATTAGACTACAGTGTTAAAAGTTTAGAAGTAATAGACAATGATTTGCTAAGCCTATTTCATGAAAATTTACACGATGTAGATGAGGCTATGAAAGAAGACGCTATTGCCCAATTTGGTAGTTATATTTTTGAAGTAGCAAGAAGAAACTATGGAGGTAAATATTATTGGCATGAACAATTAGATCAACCTATCTTAGTAACAGGTCAGCCTGATTTTGAAATATCAATTTTAGCCTTTGAAAAAGTAAAACAACGTATTGAAAATGGCTATGAAGACAATATTCCTTTCTTTTTTAAAGGCTATATTCAAAAAGTGGCTACAGCCAAAACAGGAGATAAAGAACTTATTTGCTAGTTATCTCATAAACTAAATACCACATATTTTAAAAACTAAATGAATAATGAAAAAAACACTATTTTTCATAATAATATTATTATTCAATAATTTATGTTTTGCTCAAAAACAAACTATAGTATTACCTAACGATAATGAGTTTAACATAGATTTCAATCAAGTAACTTATTTTATAAGTATATACATAGATAAAAATGGAAATACCTATATAGAAAATCAAGAAGCTTCCATAAAACAAATCGGTATTATTCTTTTCAGAGAAAAGCTAAAACAGCCTTTTAAATTCAGAAACTCTATGCAAGTACATATACTTGCTGATATTAACACTGATTTTTCTTTTGTAGATAGTTTAAAAACACAAATTAGTAGCGCAGGAATCAATAGTGTTATATACAGAACCAACAGTATTGAAGATATCACTAGTGGTTTGCGTTTAAAAAATGTGAAGTCTTTAAATTATTTAAAAGAACCAATAAAAGAATCCAACAGTGAACAAGAGGAGGTTTTCGAAGAAATTATAGAACTATCTGTTTCCCCTATTATTCAACTTCATGAAGATTTATACAATCAAAAATTTGAAAAGGTACAAAGCAGTTTATCAAATTTTAGATACAAGGTAGTTGAAATATTAGACAACAATAAGCTTAAAATTGACGGTAACGTTTATACCACAAACGATAACGTAAAATTTAAAGAAATTATCGAGTCCTTAGATGTATACTTTTTAAAATGTAATAAAAATATAGACTATAAGGATTATTTTAATGCTATTGCTTTTATCATAAAAACATACAGGAAAGAAAAAGTAGACATTCCTTTTATTGAAATTTCAGAAGAACTTCAAAAATCATTAGATAAACAAAATTTTAAATTAAAAAAGGACTAACTTATTTCACTTAAAAAACCTTTAGCTCTTGTGTGATTTCTTTAAGCACCATATCGACATGTAAACGAGTTAAAGCAATCCAATTATTGTCATCTGGTTCAAGACTTATTTGTTTCTTGTTATTGAGATAAAATTTGTAAGCATCTACCCCTAACAATTGAGAGAGGTCTAACTCATCTAATTCTGATGAACAAAAATCATCAAAGAAAGAGTTAATAATGTCTGTGTTTTCAAAATTATTAAGAACTTGATTTGCTATAGCAGCTTTAGTTGGATTGCTTCCATTGGTATAAGCTACTAACATTTTAATCTGTTTTTGGGTTGTCATATTATATTTGGACACCAAAAAGAGACAACAGAAAAAAGATCTAAATTGCTCAATAAAAACCCTCTGTTGCCTCATTTTGGCATTTAGACCGAATAAAAGTTTTAATTGAGCAAGTTTAGTATATATAAATACCCAATAACTAGCAAGAGTTAAAAAAACACCCTTTCAGGTGTTTTCATATTCAGTTATTTCAACCAAATCTCTTTAGCTTTTTCAAGACCACAGAAATGGTTATGTTCGTTACGCTCTCTTAAAGCCAATTCATAGCGGATAAGCTTTTCAAGAGGTATCTTCATTTTGATAATATACATTAGGGTTTCTCCGTCAGTAGCTGAGAATAATCCGCAAATTTCCTCCCAAGGCATTACAGGTTCTACATCAGTTCGTATTTCTTGGATATCGTCATAAGAAAGATTACTGTAATAATCTGGAAGAATATCTAAAAAAGTACGTCCCATTTCTTTTGCTGTTGCTTCTTCGCATACCGCAAAGCAATCATCTCTACCATACAGAACCCCTGAGATAATCTTGGCTACTCGGTATTTGAAATTCATCCAAGTAGCGTGATAAATCGCATTTTGTTTGGATTTGAAAAGATCCAAATAGTTATCATTTTTCATTTTTTAAAGGTTGTTTTGGTGTAGATTTCTCTACTGGTTTCTTTTGTATACTACCATTTAAAGAGATGATATCATCTCGTGAACTTTTAGGGTCTTTACCTTTCGTTCTGATTAATTTTTGAGAATTAAAGAGCGAACGACATTTGATGTTAAACTCAGTGTAATTAACTACGTTTTCCTTATTCTTTTCTTTCTTTACATAGGCATTGTACAAAGCGTCATTGGTTAGCTTGGTATCCTTAGCTTGAAGAATAATATCAAAGGCAATGGTAGCTACAGGATTCAATCCTGTACTGGTTTCAGTAGAATCAAAACCTAGTTCTTCAATCTTTTTTACTTGCTCCACGTTGGCATATTTAAGCATTACAGAAATATCTCTGCGATGGTCTTTTAAACGATCAGCAATGGCACGTTTGCTTTCTTTGATTTCATCAATTTTAGCTTCTGTTTCTTCAAGTAATTTTTGGTCGGTTTGGATGTTCTGAATAAGAACATCAACTATTGAATTATTCATGGTATGTAATTTTAAAATGTTAGGTATCAATTTTCCAAAGAGGTAGTACTTTTAAATCTCCCTCTGTGAAGTTTTCTTGTTCAATACATCGCTGTATTTCTTCTTGAGCTTCTTCCTCTGTATCAAAAAAATAACTCGGTTCTGTGGTTACGACATATTTATCTTCATCTCTGACGTCTGTTGTAAAAATGGCAAACACACGCCGTGTCTTTCCATGTCTGTAGAGTATGGAATAGTAATTACTGACGTCATATGCATCCCAAGATTCAACGGGTTTGCTTTTCAAGTAATGAGACCAGAGGTTAAAATGATCAAAGAACTCATGTACTTCTTCCTGTGAAAGTGTTGGGGTTCTAATAGTATCTGCTTTCCATTTTTCAATGACATACGCAAGTACATTGGCATCATCACTAAGTGATGTTAGTAACTCAGCATCTGTTTTTTCTGTGAGTATACTTTTGTCATAATTAGTATGAAGCCATAGCACCATATCAACGAGTTCTTTTCTTGAAAATAGATTCAGAAATTCAGGATTAACAGTATCTTCCTCTACACTTTCAATATTTACCATTAAGGTTTCTAAAAAATAGAGAATCCGTTTACGCTCTTTAATCGTCATCAGTTTCATCTTTAGGTTCACAATGGTTTTCGATGGTAGCGAGTAGATGAACATAATCTCCATTTTCAGCTTCGGTGAGTACGGTGTTAATTTCATCATCTGTCCAACCCTCAAGTTTGGCTTGTCTTTTAAATATGCCAAGAATCATATAGGCATTTCCATTTACGCCAACCAAATTCAGGTTGACGGTTTTGTCAATGAGTTTTTTCATAAGTATTAAATTTTAGTGGCAAATTACCACAGGTGAATATTTGTTTTTGTTACATCAGACAGTTAGCTGTCAGATATACACTGTAATATTTAGTTTGGTCTACAGTTTTCTTTAATCATATTAAAGAGGTGGTCATCATCTCCATTAAGAGCAATGCGAATGAAGTTATCAATCTCTTGTTCACTCCACCCTTGTCCTCTTGCGTGATAACAAAAATGAGCGAGCATGGTACTATCTTCTTCTCCCTTGAGAAAATTCGGATCGAAAGTAATAGGTGTAAATTTCATAGGTAATTATTTAAATGTTTAGACATTGTTATATCGGATAATTAGCGGTTAAAACTTCCACCTTTCGTTTTCTCTTTACTCCCTTAGTTGCTTTACTTGCCGAAAGTGGTTTTTCAAAAGATTTACTATACCAACCGTGTGTATTGATATACTTGGTTAAAATTTCACTTGGATAAGAACTGAGGAGGAATTTACCTTTGACCTTGGATAAGGTGTCTAATAGGTTGATGTAGTCTTGTTCAGAGTATCCGCCATAATGTCCTTGATTGCTATTGATATATGGCGGATCAACATAATGAAATGCTGAGTCTTCTGTATCTCGGCTTTGAATTACTTTTAAAGCGTCGTTGTTTTCAATCTGTGTATGCTCTAATCGTTTTGCTATTTCGGTATTAAAAATGAGTTTCTTGTTACGAAATGCTTTTACCCGTTTTCCATATTTATCATATCCCCATGAGGACGAAATTTTACAAGCAAACCCCATACAGGTGGCAATATAAAATGCCCATGCTTGTTGTAACCGATCAAATAAATGAGGCATTCGGTAAATACTCCAAGCAACAGAATGTGTGGCTCGTGAAAAAAGTGTTGCCTCAATTTTTGCTTTGAGATTTTCAAAATCTGTTTTTACTACTTCATAAAAAGTAATAGCCAAACTGTTGGTGTCATTAATAACTTCAGATTCTGATGGTTTCTTAGCAAAGAAAACAGCTCCGCCTCCAAAAAAGGGTTCAACATAGATTTTATGTTCAGGAATCAGCGGTAAAATTTCTTTAAGCATATTTAGTTTTCCACCGTAATAGGTAATGGGTGTCTTAGGCATAGCAATGAGAACGTAGATTAAGATTTATAACAATCCTCCGTCTTGAAACGAATAATAGGATTCTGAGGTAATGATTAAATGATCGATAAGTTTAATAGAAAAAATACTGGCTGTCTCTTCGATTTGTCCTGTTAAAGCTTTGTCTTCGAGAGAGCTTTTTAGTTTTCCCGAGGGATGATTGTGGCAAAGTATAATTCCAGAAGCATTTGAAATCAGTGCTAACTGGAAAATCTCGCGAATACTTACTGATACATGGTTGGTTGTTCCTGAACCTAATTCAGCAAAACCTAACGCATGTCCACTGCCAGTCATGAGTACGATCCAAAAGAACTCTTTTAAATCGATTCTTTGGGTATTAATGTGTCTGCGTATATATTCTTCTGCTTCTTTAGAATTGGTAATATGAACAAGTTTTTCAATCGGTGGACGTTTGTAATGTAATTCAACAGTGTGAATTGGGGCTGATAAGATTTTAGTTGTTTTTGATTTCATAATGTATTTAATTAAGGATTATTTGAAATCAGTGTATATCAACTCTAAAAATAGATCAGGACACCACAATACCCACCACAGGCATAACCAAAAAGTTATTACTCTATAAAACTTTTATATACGGAACAGTAGTAGCTGAAAAAGGTTTACTGGGCTTTCCTGATATCATTAGTTTTAAATAGACATCGTAATTCTCAAGATTAGTAAAATCTGATGCTTGGAACTCAGGATAAAATTCTTGAGCAAGATATTTAGCGTCTTGCTGTCCTGTTCTAAAAGCTATTAATGTTCCTACATTGCCAAGAACAGCATTTTTAATATCTATATCTAATTGGAAGAGATACTGATTTGCTAGTGTTACTGATACTTTAAACTTTCTTAATTCACTTAAAAAATTAGAGATACTCGGTGAAGTATAATTCTGAAATTCATCTAAAAATACATGGAAAGGAACTCTTTTTTCTTCTTCCGTATCAATCCTTGTGAAAGTAGCATTTGCCAAGGAAGTGATAAGGATAGAACCTATAAGATGTGAAGCATCTGAACCTATCTTCCCTTTTGAAATATCAATCAAAAGTATTTTTGAACTATCCATACATTTGCGTAATGAAATATCTTTAGGATTTTCAATAAGAAATCTTCTAACACTTGCATGAGCTAAAAATGCACCAACCTTGTTAAGAATAGGAACAATATCATTCTTCGAATATTTCGGAAATTCTTCTTTCCAAAATCTTAAAACTTCTTTATTTTCTATATTCTTTACACAATCGTTCCTAAATGAAATATTGTGAATGATTTTAGGAATATCAGCTAAACTGGCTTTAGGTTGTGAAATAAGGGTTAATATAACATAGCGTAAAATATGCTCTAATTTTACTCCCCAGGCTCCTTTCCATAATTTTTTAAAAGCATCTAATAAACCTCCAACTACTAATGATTTTTTTTCTTCGCTAACTTTTCGAAGTGGATTATACCGATACACTAAAAAAGGGTCTGAAATATCAAGATGTATAACATCTTTTATTCTTTCTGGAGGTATACAATTAAGAATGTTGCTAAGTAAATCACCATGTACATCAAAAACAGCACAACCTCGGTTATGTATGATGTCTTGTAATATAAGAGTTGTTAGTAAATTAGTCTTCCCTGTTCCTGTTTTTCCAAGGATATACATGTGCATTAAACGGTCTTTTTGAAAAATACCAAAAAGTTTTCCGTCATTACGGAAATTGGTTTTTGCAAAGTAACTAACATAAGGATTCCAAAAATTCATACACCTAGTATGATCTTTTTGATAAATGTTTTTAGAGGTCACTTATACCAACACAAATTCATGTGTATAGGTACATGTATAGCTCTTTGGTATCCTGATTTTATTTCTATCCAGTGTACCGTCACAGTATATGAAAAATAAAAAATTAGATGATTTATTTAATGAATATATCCAAATATGCGAGTATACGCTCAGACGTAGACCTGCAACCATTAAAAGTTATAAAAATTCATACAAACACCTTATCAGCCTTGTGCCTGATATTGTTTACCCACATCATTTATCAGAAACTAAGATAAATATGTTTTTTAAGTCATTACAAACAAGAAAAAGAATTGTTGGAAAAGATACCGTAAAAGTAGGAGTTAAAGCAACGACCATAGCCTCATACTGGAATAAACTCAATCCCTTTTTTGTTTGGTTGGAAGCTAATAAACATATAGAAAAAAGTCCTTTAGCTAATATTTCAAAGCCAAAAGAAATATATGAAAACAAACCTGCTATCAAAAAAAGTGATGTTGAGAAATTATACTCAAGCATCACATTACATTCTCAAAGTACCTTTTTACTTCGGAGAGATACTGCAATCATTAGCACATTATTTTTTACTGGTGTTCGAAAAACAGAACTTCTCTCTCTGCAAGTTAGAGATATTGATTTAGAGAGTAGTGTAATTACCATAAGAGGCAAAACATCAAAATCTAAGAGGACAAGGAGAATCCCTATCAATCCAATTTTAAAAATGCATTTAAAAGATTATCTCAAAGAAAGAAAAGGATATACATCGGAAGCCCTTTTTGTATCTAATAATAAAGACAGTAAACTCACTGAGCATGGGATTAAACACTGGGTAAAACGCATGAAAAAAATATCAGGAGTTAACTTTCATCTTCATCAATTACGACACACATTTGCTTGTAACTTGGCTAAAAATAATATTAGCCTACCCAATCTACAAAAACTTATGGGACATACCGATTTACGTATGACTGAAAGGTATTTACGCTCATTAGATGTAGAACACTTAGTAGATGACATCCTTAAATTAAATATTGATGATTCATATTAGCTCATATATACTACAAAGTATCCAGAAAAACATTTATTAATTAAATATAATTATTTCATTGTTTTTTAATAGAACGTCGTAAAAGATTGGCGGGAGAGGGTCGTGAGATATGCGCTCTACAATACCCCAAAATCACGCTAAGAGCCTTATAAAATAACAAAATATGGAGATTTAACCCAGAGCATCTAAATGGTAATTCTTTGGGCAAGTTCCATTTTCTGGATTAGCTTATGATATAAGGCTGATTTTATTTTTTTAGCGTTTTCCCGACCTCTCCATTCATAACGAGGGGCTGGGTTTTACGAAATTATACCGCCACCATAGCTCAGTTGGTCAGAGCGTCGGCATGGTAAGTCGGAGGTCTTGGGTTCAATTCCCAATGGTGGCTCTATTAAAAAGTAGTGTAGATAATTAACACATTACTTTATTATGGACATACATATTTTAGCAGAACAATTCTGTGATTATTCATTATACATCAAAGGGTATTCAAAAGAGACGATTCGTAGCTATCGCACGGCAATTAAATTCTTTTGTAAATCATTAAATATTACAAACGTTGAAGAAATTAATGAACAGAACACTCGACAGTTTTTTATTAATGGACGTATTGAAAGAAATTGGCAACCAAGAACCTTTTTAACTTATCACAAGTCCTTAATTGTATTCTTCCGCTTTTGCGTTACCAAGGACTATTTACCAAGGAACTATATTGAAGAGATTGAAACTCCTAAAATTGAAAAATCCCTCCCTAAAAAAATCGCAAAAGAAGACGCCTTAAAACTGCTCGATGTTGCACTTAATTACCCGTATAATTTTGACTTTTTGCGTTATAGAAACCACGCAATTTTTGCTACCTTTCTTTATGCTGGTTTACGCAAGAGTGAGCTTTTTAAATTAAAACTAAGTGACGTAGATATTGAAAACCTCACTATATTTATACGAAGTGGTAAAGGAGGTAAAGACAGAATTATTCCAATTAGCCATACTTTAGCTTTAAGTTTAAGACGTTATTTAAAAGAGCGGAAAAAACTTAAAAAAACTTGTCCCGAATTTTTTGTTTCTTCTAATAGGAACAAAGGATATACTGACGGTGGATTGAAAAGATTAGTCCGTCAATTAAAAGATGCAACAAAAATAGATTTTACCATTCATCGTCTTAGACACACTTTTGCTACTCTTATGATTGAGGGAGGTTGTGACATCTATTCCCTTTCAAAAATGATGGGACATAGTGATATTACTACAACAACTATTTACCTTTCTACAACTGCCGAGCATTTAAGAGGTCAGATGTTTAAGCACCCCTTAAACTAAAACATTCTTTTTAAAGTAAAATTACACTTGACATATAAATTGTACCTTTTAAGCAAGCACATAGATTAGTATTGACGTATAGTCACCCGTTCCCTTTTTTCAAAAAGAACTTATTAAGTATCGAAAGGCTCTTAGTAAACAAGTTAAAAATTTAGATGTAGAGGTCAAAGAAATATTCAACTTTTAGTATGAAGAGTAGAAGTGAAATAATTACATGTATTCTCTTTTATTTTACTAATTGAATCACTTGAGTATTCTATCGTGAAAGTCCAAGTGTTTCTTGACAAAATATTATAAGGGTCTTCATCGATAGTGATTAAAACCTTATTGAATATAATCATTCTCTGATGAATCAAGTTTGGGTCATTTGTATTATAGATTTTATACCTCTTTAATTTATCTCTTATCGACTTAACTCCAATTAAATCAATATTTTTTGTGTAATAGTCAAATATGGGAGATTTTTCAATTAGACCATCATAGATTTGATGATCTAAATTTCTGTATCTATCAATGATAATTACTTTATTAATTTCATTGTATAGTGAATAAACATGATTAAGTACAGGAATTACACTTGAATTTTCTTCAAAATCTAAATAACTAATTTTGCAGTATTGACTTGTAAGTAACTTTGAAAAAATATAATTTTTATTACACCTAACAATATTATTTAAATTTAGAATTCTATTGTTTTCTTCTAAATTCTCTTTTTTTTCTGAGACACCAATTAATACATTTTCACTTTCATATTGGTTTAATTGCCTAAACACTATTTCTTTTTCTAATATATCTAGGTTTAACCCAGCATTTATACTACCATTATCTATACTATCAATTAATTTTTTTATATATTGATTACAAGAGTCCTTTAAATAATGGTCTTCATCAATAATAGACTCAATAGTGTTTATAAAGTCTTTATTAAACACAATAATGTTTTCAGGAGATTCAAATATATTTTGTCTTATTAATTCTGTATTTGATTTTCTGAATTTATTTCTTGTCTCTAGATATTTTAAAAAAACATCAACTTCGGGGGTAAAAATCATTATAATAATTCTTTAGCAAGTAAATAAGATGAATCAAAAAATCCAGAAGGTAAATTTTTAGACAACCTCCCGTCTTCTAATATTTTATGATTTGATATTTGACTACCTTCTTCTTTTCTTTTGAAATAATGTATTGATACATCTTTATGAGTTAAACCATATTCTTTATTTTTTACTAATAATTGAAGCTTTCTTATAATATGCTCTGAATGTGTTTCAATAATAAATCTACATTCTCCTCCATATTTAATGATTGTTTCAATAAACTTAGCTTGTAATTGGGGGTGTAGATGAACTTCTGGTTGTTCTATGATTATTAAATTTCCTCTTCCAATAATACCATTCATAATAATTTTAAATATTATGGGTAACTGTAAAGACAATCCATAACCTACATCCATAATATTACTCCAAAAATTTCTTATTTTGGCTTTTACTTCTACTACTGGAATATTATTAGAAGCTTCTTCAAGTTTAATTTCATTTGCAATTCCTAGAAAATTAATTGCATCATTTAATCTTTTTAAAAGTTGAACTTTGGTTTCTGGAGTTATTATTTCTTCATCATTTAATAAATTTACCATTGATTCTAAACTATCATCTCTTATTGTATTGGGATCGTCAATAATAAAATATCTTTTAGGGCTAGAATGAATAGGATTTATATAAGTAATTCTATCCAATATGACCTCTAAATAATTTTGACTTATTAATAAAAAAGAAATAGGTAGAAACTTTATAAAAATCTCTTTATCATTAAGATTGCTTTCTTGTTTTTTTATAACTTCTAATAAAGAATCAGACTTTAAATATTTATAAAAAGATTCTTTTTCGAATTCAATAGAAGAATATTCTGTTACTTTTCCTTTTTCATTAAATAATAAATTACAAGAATCTGTTTTAAAAGTAACATTTTCATTAACAAATGACTCTAAAGTAATTTCTCCTATATACTCATTATAAATAGTTGTAACCACACCTGAATGATGTTTTATATTTGAATCAAATTCAAATTTTAATTTAACTACATTGTCAATAGTAAAATTTATAAAATCTTTCACCTCTTGATCGTATTGAATTATATAATTTTCAAAAAAATCATTTATAAACTCTACATAAAACTCATGATAATTATCAAATTCAAATTCAAAAACAATTTTTTCATCTACTTTGTTAAATGATATTAAATCTTTAAAGTTTCCAAAATCAAAATACTCGCCTTTTAAAGCTAAATTGAATGAAGTACGGTTTTTATACCCCATCATACCTTGTTTTAATAAAAGAAAGAGTTTAATAATACTACTTTTCCCTGCACTATTTTCTCCAATCAAAATATTTATTTGAGAGAAATCAAAAGAATCACTTATTATAGATTTATAATTCTCAACACGTAATTTCATATTCTTGGGTAGTTCAATATTTATACCTTACGAAAGTAAAGAATTTTCAAGTTTATTCCTATACTCATCTATTTAACACTCAAAATAAGTTACACTGATTAAATTTAAGTGTCTGATAATTAAATTATTTTTGAAGTTTATAAAGATGCCTAGCGAACCATTTAGTATTGAGTTTGTTGTTGAATATTGTACGCACCACGAAAAAATTATCCATTTGGGTAATTTTATGAATACAGTGTGCATAATAGAATCGAAAAATATACTTCGTTACAATGCAAAGTGCCAGTGGAGCTTAATCCCACTGGCACTTTAATTTAATATGACACATTCAAAAAAACTACTTAAAAATTTACGCACAGAATCTCCTCTTGATCAAAAAGACATGGCAAGGCTTCTTGATATGAAGCCAAGTAATCTTGTCCGTTATGAACATGGACACAGAAATCCTACGCCTGAATTACAACTTGTATATCATATGCTTTTCGATGTTTCATTAAGAGATCTTTTTGCTTCTATATATAAAGAAACGGTTGATGTATTAATGATTAGAATAAAAAACCTTATAGCAGATTTAGAAATGGAAGAATCACCTAAAAGCAAGCATAAAGTATCTTTTCTAAAAGAAATTGTCAATAAAATAATCACTGATTCATCGTATGAGTCAACAACCTAACAAAAGAAAAACAAGGGTTATAGTAGCATTTTTTGTACACTCAAGAGGTTTTTCAATAGCTGTTTTTGAAGACGCATTAACCGTCCTGAATGCTTATAATGTGGTAATTCATAAATACCCTATTAAAAACAAAGTTCTTTTAAAAAAAATAAAGGAAAAGATAGATTTCTATTTACCTGAAATTGTTATTCTTGAAAACTCAAAAGGTTATGGTTCTCGAAAATCTAAAAGAGTTCAAAAAGTAATAAAACTTATAGAAAACCATGCCTTATTAAATAATCTTAATGTGCATAAATACTCACGTAATGATATTCGATTTGTATTTAATTCTTTTCATGCACATTCTAAATATGAAATAGCTAAAGTGATAAGTGAAAATTTAAAACAATTACCTGTTGAATTACCACAAAGAAGACTTTCTCATCAGCCAGAACACTATTCAATGGCTATTTTTGATGCAATTTCGTTGGGTATAACGCATTATTATAAAAACTAATATTTCCCTTTCATTACTCAATAAATTGGAGCTTATATATCTTAAGTAATTACAATTTTATAATCAAAAACTGCCCGAGACTAACGGGCAGTTTTTAACCTTTATTTTTTTAGAAATTTCTTACTCATTAATTCATCACCGTCATTTACCTCAATAACATAAAGACCAGTTTTTAAATCATCTAATTCAGTAGGATTAATATTAACTATTCCTGTTTTCACCGTTTGTCCAATCATATTCACTATTTTGTATGAAACATCAGGTGCGTCATTAATACTAATATTTAATTCATTAGAAGTAACAGGATTAGGATAAACAACAAAATCTTCCTCTAAATCATTAAGATTATTATTAGTATCTAAACTATATAAATACTCAATAGAAGTAGTAACATTAGATGAAACTATATTAGCTTTAGCACTCCTTGAAAAGCTACCAGATACACCACGGATAGTAACATTATCTATATAAACTTGATCTGCATTAGACGAAGCATCGCATTGAAACCTGAAACTACCTGAATTTACAAAATTGTAATTATTCCTATTTAACGTCACGGTAGCAGAGTAGAAATTATTATTATCAAAATCACTACCCGAAACAAAAGATTCTACTGTATCCCAACCTGAGCCATCGTTATATCGTACCCAAAAGTCCTCGCCATTTTCCATACTGTAAGCATAAAAGTTAAAAGTTACCTCAACAGAATCATAAGAACTAATATTAACTGAATTTAAAGTCATAGATGAAGCTGTACTTGAGTTATCTCTAATTCTAATAGAGTAGCTTCCCTCATACGAGCGAGACCCTGAATAACGTGCACAATCTCCACCTCCGTCAGACCAACTATCCCAACCAGACTCAAAACTAGCCTGATTCAAAACAACGGTATCAGCAGAACTTCCACCACCACTTAAAGTACCTAAACCACTAAATGTATTTACATCAAATACATTCCATTCAGAAATGGTATAGGTAATATTAGGGCTAGTAGTATTTCTTTGTAAGGTAACATTAGCACCAAAAGTATTTGAAGAATTAAATACACCTATAATATCAATTAGCACATTGTTTTTAAACAAACCAATAGCATCATTACCATTAAAAGTAACAATACCATTACCAGTAGTAACATCAGCTACATTTAATATAGCTGAAGAAGCAGAACTATGTGCTATTACAAAAACATCGCCATTATTCAGTGAGCCATTTAAATTATAGGTACTTGACCAGCCACCTGAACCATTAGTCTGTTTCTTGATAGAGTAGCCAGATAAATTGATAGAGCTACCACTTGTATTTGCAATTTCTATAGCCTTATTATATGAAGACCCCTCTATGTACTCAGAAAAGAAAAGCTCTTGAGATGAACCACCTCCAAGAGTTGTAACCGATACCGTCGAGCTTGCATTCGAAACATTACCTGCTATATCTTTTGCAATAACTTTAAAAGTATAAGTAGTATTAGAACTCAAACTCGTAACCGTAAAAGTTGTAGAACCTGTAGAACCAATTTTAGTATTTCCCCTGTACACGTCATATCCAACAACTCCTACATTATCGCTAGAAGTAGACCAAGTTAAAGTAGCAGAAGTACTACCTACATTAGAAACAATTAAGCCTTGAGGTACACTTGGAGCTTGTGTATCATTACCTGAACCAATACCAAATCGATCTTCCGCTTGTGGACCTCCCCAAATTTGAGTAGCAAAAGCAGGATTGTCTACAAAAGGATTTCTATTTCCTTGAATACCTGAAAGTATATTATTACGTCTATCTTCAAATTGATTTACAGGGTCTTCAACATTCCACTGTAAAAACAAATTAATCATATTACTATCAGAAGAAACAGATGTTCCAGTACCAACATTTTTAGGTAAACATCGACTTCCATAACGTAAATACATATACATCATCATTCTAGCAACATCTCCTTTCCATTCATCTCCAGGATAAAAATCACCTGAAGACTGTATACCTGAATTTCCATTTCCGTTTCCAAACTTTCTATTATTTCTTGTTGAGTTCATCTGAGAATCGCAAGGACGTAAACTGTGAGCATCAGACCCAGGTCCTGAAGTACCTAAATTAGGATTCCCTAAAGATTTGGGGTATACATGTTCGCGATTCCAAGTACCAACAGTACCGCCATTATCATTTTTATCTCTAGTTCTATCAGTCTTAAAAACTCCGTCATTATCATTATATCCATAAATTAGTAAAACCTTATTACTATTGTTCGGATCTAAATCAGATTGTTTCAAAGCATTCCACACTTCAGGTGTATAACTTAAAAAGTTTGTGTGGGTGGCAATTATTTTAGTTGCTAGTTCATTTTTTAATGAATTACCTGTTTGAGATAGGTTTACATCATTATAATATGTTGGGATTTGTGCATATATAAATATGCTCACAAATAAACATAGTAAGGTTAGTAGTTTTCTTGTCATAAAGTAGTAAATTATTATTGTTAAAAATCAGTAACAAAAATAGATTCACTGACTAAATGAGAATTAATATAGGTATTAACTTAGTCTTTCTTTAATGTTAACTTTATATATAACATTACAATATATAGCACTCGAAGTACGGTTAAACATCATATAATTCACTATTTATCATAAAAGAGAGCGATATTGTTGTTGACTTAAGAGAATAAATTTATTCGAAATAATAGACAACACAAATAAAAAAAGGACAGACCCAAACTGTCCTTTTTATTGATTAGCATGCCTAATATTCCATTTACTTGTAGCCGTAATTTCTAACTCATTATTTGCATCTACTATTTCTGATAAGTATGTGATTGCTTCTATCCTATTATCAATCATAGTTTGTCTATAATTGCTAACCAACGGTGCTTCAAAGAAGAAATCTTGAAGTTCTTCCGCTATTTCCATTGCGTAAATAAACATATTTCCTTGATTAATCGTGAAACCACTGTTTCTCGAGTCAAGTGAATTATTACAATAGTGAGTTAAAACCATCAATAAATTTGTTATTCTGAGGGCAGGGTGTGGATGTGTAGATTCTCTCAAATAAAATTCACAAGAGTTACCTGGAAAAGAAATTAAATAAAGAAATATAGATATTGAAAATAAAACGACCAAACCTTCCAACTGTTCTTGAGAAAAATTCTCACCAAAAAGACGATCACAATATTGGAATATATGAGTCCCCAAACATAAGGCACTAAATGTATCTGCGTCTATTTCCAGCAAATGTCTATTAAAATCATAATTTACATTACCATTAGGATTCTCTCTTAACGTATCTAATAATAAATCAGAATTCTGAATTAGATGCCCCATTTCATGATAAAAAGTAAAATGACAACAAGCTTGATATAATAATCTATTAATCGGTATATCAAGATAGGGTGACAATATTCTGAACAAATTAATATCTGTTTCTTCAACCAATGCACTATTGGTTTTTAATCGATCAATTAACCAATTAATAGTACCCATGTTAATTGAAACTAAGTAGACATCATTTAACGTTTTTGTTGCAGCTGCATTAAGAGAGAAGTCATTCTTGAAAAATAAATAAGCTGGTTCAATACCAAAATCATTATTGTGCAATAATGCCTCTTGATAAAATGAAAAAATATTTAGATACTCTTCAAGGTTAGGAGAAAATTCAGGGTTAAATATCTCAGCCTCTGAAACTCCAATTTCTTGAACTAATTGATTTATGTGTTCTGTATAATTTTGAATTGTCATATTGAAAAGTCTAACTACTGATTTTTTGTTTTTAAGGTCGATTTTATTCTTTCAACAATTAGCTTCTCCTTGCTTTCATTTATCTTTTTAATTCTTATCTCTTCAGAGTCATTGTGCGTAAAACGAATAAAAATTGAATTATTGTTATTAGCCCTATCAATTACCTGGAAGTAATCCTTACCCATTCTATGAAGTTCGATAAAACTATCATTACTTGATTGATTATTCATTGTATAATTATTTTTTTTAATTTCAGGTAAATACTTCGGGTGGACTACCTAATAAATTTAGTACTACCTTTCATTCTCATAATATATCTTATAATATTTCCTCCCGTCAGTTTCAACACCTTTCTCAATTTTACTTTTATCACCATGAATGTAAACATGGAAGTTTTTATCAAGCTTTAGTATACTTTTAAAAGCTCTAGCTTGTTTTTTTACAGCATTTTCTGAAATTTTAAACTTTTCAGGTAACTTATCATTCTCACAATTATCTTGTTTATTATTAAAATCCCTAAAAGATTCTATAATACTATCATCTTCAAAAACTATTTCCTCAAATTCATCTTTTTTATATTCTTCATGCTTTTTAAAATAAGTAACAGAACGATTTAAAAAATCAATTTGATCAGTCTTATTAACCTCAAAATCTTGAACTAACTGCTCTGTTATAAATTTTTTTGTTAAGCCCAAGAATTTGTTAGTTTGATGAAATTCATTTTTTAAAGAGGTTAAGTTTAAAAATTCGTTGATCCAATATTTAGCTTCTTCTTTTTTATTTGTAGTACCTATAGATGATATTACATATCCATTTTTTTTATTTTTATTTAAAATAATACACCCCTTGTCTATTTTTTTGATATCTATACCTTTTTCATCTAAAATATTTATGCCTTGAGGTTCTTTTTTTATTTTTAAAAAAGTATCTTTATTTTCAGATTTAAATAACCCTATCCCATCATAGTACTCTTTCTTGTATGATATATTTTTAACTAACACTACACATAGTTCTCCTGTCTTTATATTAGGATATAAACTAGAATTATATAAGTGTTTAGAAATATTTATAGATTCTTGCCTCATTTTAGAATGATTATCAAAAATATTACTAACATATACAAATACTTCGTTCATGTAAATATCTACCTCATGATAAAACTGATACAAGGATTCATTACCTTGAAATGAAGAAAAAAAGTAAGTGTTAAGTGCATATTTTAAATTATCATTGTTCTCTATATTTACACCATTATCATGAATGATTACTCCATCATTTCTAAATTTATTACCAACTTCATGAATATATAAATCTTCTATTACAGCTTCAGCAAATGAAATCATATTAAATTAAATTTTTTTAATTTACTTTTCTTAAATGTAGAAAACACTTCATCTACTTTTTTATTAAAGTTATCAAGGTTTTGAATTTTATTTTTTTTATGATATGAATATGGTCTACTAGTTGTACTAAAAGTTAAGATTCCTTCTGGATGAAATTCATTTTTTAAAGCTCCTGAAAAATCAATATCTACATAAAGAAGACCTTTAGCTCCTTGCAAATCATATTCTAGGGAGATATTAACACTTTCAAGCAAAATAAACTTTCTATAATCTAAATCTGAAAATTCTCTTATATCTTTTATATCATTCCCACTTACTTTTGCTCTAAGTTTTTTGCCTATTTTGTCATGTAACTCCTTTGGAATATCTTGAATTTCATCAAACCCATACCTTGAATGTTTTAAATTTGCTTTAGTAAAAATTAAGCTGTTATCTAAATCCAAAAAACTGAAAAGAAACTCAATTCTTTCCTCGTTACTTTTAAAATTTGAAAACTTTATATCTTGGGTTATTTCGACAATTTTATTTTCCCTCTTAAGTCTATCTTCTATAGATGATAGAACTTTTTTACTCATTTTTCTCCCAAGGCTATTACTAAAAACCTGTTTTGGCTCTATTTCTTTTGCACTATTTTTAAAAACCACTTTTGCAAATTGAGTGGATCTACTAATCATAGCTTGTTTATTTGGGTTATATTCTTCATAACTAATAATTATTTCGATAGTATTATTTTTTGATATAGGCTGAATTGAAGAAATTTTTGCATTCTTTTCTTTTGCAATTTCTTTCAAAATAGGTTTTATAGTAGTAAGAGCAGAATTGATAGTATTTTCAAGAGACGAAATATTAAAGTCTTTTGATTTTATATAGCTTCCTTTTTCGATTTTTTTCGATTTTCCTTTTTTATTTTTAATGCTATTAGACAAATCTTGTATCTCATTTGGACTATATAATAAATTAGTCATCAGATCAATTATTAGTTCCTTATTTTTATTCTTAAATAATATCCCCTTTTTTGATAAAAAATCTTTTAAGTCATCAGAATCTATCTCTTGGCTATCAAGGAAAGGTTTAATTATACTTCCATAAGGCAAATAATTATTTAAAAAATCATTATTAGGTTTATAATTAATCTCCTCTAGTACAGACTCATTTACAATATCGTTTTTAAAGTTTTCGGTCTTTTTAATTGAAGTCGGTATAGTTTTTAATTGATTTAGTGTAACATTTTCTAACCTATAAACTTTTGTTTTTTGTATTAATAATTCATCCTTAAACTCTCTTAAAACATTAAAAACCTCATTTTTATATTTATCAGAGTAATCAGGGAAATAAATTAAATATTCATTAGCCAATCCGGTAGTTATAGCAACTGTTAGCCAGATTATTTTTCTCAAATTTGTTTGGTTATAAGTATCATTACAAAATATTAATACAGAGATTCTACCATTGTTTTCCTTTACTATAGGTAAAATAGAAGAGTTTAGGTATTGAGGGGGTAAATAAAAATCCCGCTTACCAATTTTATCTTCTTTCATATTATCTTCTGTTATCGGATATAGAAATTTAACAGCACAATCATTTCTAAAGGATTTAGCTGTAATTATAGAGCGTATTATGAAATTTAATTGTTTATTATCTAATAAATAGTAAATACTATTATTATTTAAATTATTATAATACTTATTAATTTCTGAAATAATATATTCATTATTTTGTTCGTTATCTAATGAAAAAAATAAGTTTACAAAAAAACGCTTTGTGTTTGATTTATTATCAAATTCATCTTGTTCAAAACTTTTTGAAACCTTATCAAAAGAAAGACTAAATTCTTTTAGCATTTTTTTTTCTTCATAAATTCTATCATAATTATCAACTACTTTTGATTTGATATAGATATAGTCTGTTTCGCTACTTTTTAATCTACTTGGCTTAAAGCCACAATAATCTACTTCATAGTTATCATCTTCATCAGTTCGCTCATTATATTCACTACAAGTCTGTTTATAATTGAAGTTTTTCCAACCAATTAATTCTAAGAAATGGTGCGTTAGTAAATGTCTTTCTTCAATTTCATTATCATTTACTTTTTCACTATCGATAAGAAGTGCGTAAGGGCTGGCTTGTAAATATTCTTTAAACGATTCAAATAACTTTAACAATTCTATTTTCAACCTTTCGGGCGTTAATTCTTTACCGATTATAGAGTTCTCTATAAATTCATTTTTAAGATTACTGGCAATGAATGATCTTAGTGAATGAGGTACCTTAGGTTTATTTAAAGATGATAAAAAAATATCTATTCTTTCAGTAATGACTGAATTAAAATAATTAAAACTTAAAGGTATTTTTTTAACAAAGGCCCCATTAAGTTTGTCGTTAATTATATTGTCTTTTAGTTTTTTTTGTAAATCTCCAACTAGAAACAACTCATAATGAGAAGCATCAAGTGTTTTCTCTTTTAATTCCGCTATCCATTTTACTGCTTTTGCATAACTAAATTCGTTTTTTGTTGATTTTACTTGTACAACTTTTTTAGTTTCATCTTTAAATACCCATACAATATCTACTTTTTCAGATTCCTCATTTGACTCGAGTGTAACAGTTTTCCAATTTATTTTTTCATTTAATGAGTCAATTATTGCTACTAAGGTTTGAGCCATATAGCCTCTTAGCCCAGCTTGTCCTCCCATAAGTTAAAAGTTTGTGTTTAGTTAATTTAATTCGATTAAAATACTTTATTTTTTTATTTGGGAAAAGTTTTTGCTTTTTTTTATCAAAAAAATTACAAATTATATAAAGTAATGTTAATTATAGTTTTCAAATCTATTTACTTTGTCATTAAAGGTATTATGGATATCCGTAAATAAGCATTTTTTAAAAACGCTATAAACAAATCACCAAATCCCAACCTGTTGTCCTCTGAAAAAGCCCTCTTGTCATTTTTCCATTGTCATTTAAAAAACACTCTGTAAATTTTCATCATAACTAACCTTTAAACATGTTAATTTATGGACGATTTTCTTTCTTTTATAGCTAATTATTCAGTTATAATAATCTCTATTATTTTCCTGATTTTTATCATCAGATACTTGATGAATAAACATCTTAAAAAACACCATTCTAATTGGAACACCTTAATTGATAACTTTGAGTATTCCCCCACTGATTTCTATTCCCTCTTATCAAAAGAGCTGTTATCACATGGAATAAAAAACATTAAAGTTACCACAGAGTACTTAGCAGAGGGTGGACCTATGTCTCGCTACCGAACTTATCTACGTGCTACATGGAGAGGATATCAATATGATATTTGTGCGAGTAAATTTGGTGACGGTTTCTTTATCTCTTGGTGGCTACTTTATAAGAACTCTTTTATGAAAATGTTGATTTCATTAATTCCTTTTGTGGGAAAATGGATAGCTGAAATGTGGTTCCCTATTACCTATTACCGTGTAGATACGGCAAGTATGTTTATGTCCTACGCACAAAATTCAGTACTCAAAGTTATTGATGATATAACTAATGATAAAGGGGTTCGTGCTTTGACTGAAGCTGAACGTAAGCCAATGTTGAATAATATTTTTAATCGCTAAAAACCTTAGATAAACATGGAACTAACCGCAAGCGAACAAGCAACCCTCCATTTCTATAACTGGGAATATCGTCACCGTGGCTATTACCATTTTGAAACTCCAATTGATATAGAAGTTCCGTATGTTCCCTTTCATCACGGAACATATACAAACCCTGTTATCGACGATGGACGTGTGCCAACGCTCTTTCAACAAATAGGTAAATTACTTGCTCCACCCAAAAAGCAAGAAGAGCCAAAACAAGAACTAACCGAGGTCATACCTCGGTTTTTAGAATTTAGTGAAAAACCAAATTTAGTAGGTTTCTCTCTTTCCTTTCCTAAAGGAAGTGAAATAAACGTACAGAGAAATATTGAATTTCTGAATATGCTGTCATTTACTGAACATATGGTTTCTTTTGAGATTGTAGGAAGTTCAGACACCATAGCTATTCAAATAGTCTGTGGTGAATATGATATCGGGAGAGTACGCTCACAAATACAGGCATATTTTCCTACAGCCATAGTACGAGATATTGACATTACTGAATTTGGTTTTAATGAAGAAAAAGAGATTGCAATTGCAGATTTTGGACTGAATGATGAATATATGCGAAGTATTCATACCACAGAATCATTTAGTATTGATCCCTTAACTTCCGTTATCGCTACTATGGAATCTTTGCAAGGTAATGAAGTTGCAGTACTACAAATATTATTCAAAGGTATTACTTCCCCACTTGCCAAAGACACCATATATGCAGTTTCCGACGGAGCAGGTGGTTCATTTTTTAGTGATTCCCCTGAAATGCCAATCTGTGCAAAGGATAAGATATCCAATCCTTTGTTTTCAGTCGTTATGCGTATGGCTACTCAAGGGGAAAATAATAGAGAGAGCCAATATTTAGCCCAAGAATTAGCTAGAAGTATTACGAGCATATCGCAATCTCAGTACAACAAATTAATACCTCTTTCTAATGAGGGATATGATTATGATTTTCATACATACAATTTACATCATCGTTTAAGTAACCGTTTAGGCTTTATCCTCAATAGCAAAGAACTGAATACCTTTGTTCATTATCCGAATAAAACGCTGGTATCTCAAAAGCTCGGGATCGGTAACGAAAAGACAAAATATGTTCCCCAAGAAGCTATTAAGCAAAAATATATTCTAGGGATTAATACCCATAATGGTATTGAAACAAACGTTACCTTAAACGATGAAATGCGATTGCGTCATACCCATATCATCGGAGCTACAGGTGTTGGCAAATCCACCCTTATCGCCAATATGATGATAGAAGACATGAACGCTGGTAATGGCTGTACCTTGTTCGATCCACATGGAGACATCGTTGAAGATGTGTTGCTTCGCATTCCACAACACCGAAAAGATGATGTAATAGTTATAGATCCATCAGATGAAAAGTTTTCTATTGGCTTTAATTTATTGAATGCAAATTCAGATATTGAAAAAATTGTATTAGGCTCTGATTTGGTTAATACTTTTAGGCAACACGCTACTGCTTGGGGTGATAATATGACTGCTGTTTTATCCAATGCAATTAATACTTTTCTTGAAAGCTCCAAAGGCGGGACCTTAATTGAGTTAAAAAGATTCCTTTTGGAGGATGCTTTTAGGCAAAACTTCCTAAAATATGTTAACAACCCCTCGTTTCACTATTATTGGAATAATGAATATCCTATTATGCGTAAAGGGATTTCCCCATTACTTACAAGAATAGACACCTTTCTCCGCCCTAAAACAATAAGATGTATAATGGCTCAAAAAACTGGGGTTGATTTCCAAAAGTCTATTAACGAAAAGAAGATTATACTTATCAAACTATCTCAAGGTTTAATTGGTGAAGAGAATAGCTATATTCTAGGTTCTCTTTTTTTATCTAAACTTAATCAAGTAACTCTTAGTAGACAAAATATACCTCAAAAACAACGACATCCCTATTATATCTACTGTGATGAGTTTCAGAATTTTATTACACCAAATGTTACAAAAATCTTATCAAGTGCTAGAAAATATGGACTAGGGTTAATCCTTGCCCACCAAGAATTAGGACAGATTGATGACACAAAAATTCTGAATTCTGTTATCTCTAATCCACATACAAGAGTATGTTTTAGGTTGGGAGATATTGACGCTAAAAAGTTAGAATCTGGTTTTTCATTTTTTGATACAGATGATTTACAAAGCTTAGGAACAGGACAAGCCATTATCCGTATTGGTAGCTCAAACAAAGATTGTAATATTTCAACCTTTCCTTTACCCAAAGTAGCAGAATCAGCAAAAACAGTGCGAGAGTATGTGATTGATAACACTAGAAAGAGATATGCAACACCGAGAGAAGAAGTTGAAGAAATACTTGAATCTCTATTACCTAAAATTAAGGAAATACAAAAAGAAAAAAACAAAGATACCGATGATATTAAAGTTGAGACGAAAACGGTTCAACAAGATATAGAGGTAAAAAAAGAGGTAGAAGAAAAGAAAAAGACAAGGCTTGTAAACATTGATTCTGAAGTTAAAGAAGAAACTAGCGACCAAACAGATTTTGAAAAACAAAAGGAAAATTACCTTAAACAAGCAAAAGAGCAAGAAACATTACGCAAACACCGCTCTATTCAAAACTTTATCAGAACTATTGCTCATCAGCGAGGTTATCGTGTTCACCTTGAAGAAGAATTACCAAATGGACAGCGTGTTGATGTTGGACTTGTTAAAAATGATATACGCATTGCTATAGAAGTAGCCGTGAGTAACTCCAATAGCTATGAAGTAAAAAACATACAGAAGTGTATAACCCACGGATATCAATTAGTGTACCTTGTTTCAGAAAGCGAAGTACATTTAAAGAATATCAAAAAAGAAGTTTCAAAAACTCTAAATACTCAAGAGAAGAAAAGAGTTTTTTATATTAAACCTGATGAACTGGTTCAGTATCTTGATATACCTACAGAAGAAGACACAAAAGCTCCACCAAAAAGGGTTAAAGGTTGGCGTATTGATGTGAATTACCACCCTGATGACGCCAAAAATATGCCAAGTAAAAATATTGCTTCAAAACTCAAAAATTTACTTAAAAAGAAAAAGTAACACACCCTTTCATGTGTTACTTTTGAGTGTTAACTTAGACCTATAAACAACTAAATATGAAAACAAAAGAGGTAGGTATATGGATACGCGTTTCAACTGATGACCAAGCCAAAGGAGAATCACCCGAACACCATAGAGAGCGAGCATTAGCTTATGCCAAAGCCAAAGGTTGGAAAGTTAAAGAAATATATGATTCATCAGGAAAATCTGGTAAAACTGTAATTAATTTTGAGCAAACCCAAAAAATGCTTAATGATATTAAGCAAGGACATATTACAGGTCTTATTTTTTCCAAACTAGCCAGATTTGCAAGAAATACTAAAGAACTTCTTGACTTTGCAGATTACTTTCAAATGTATAACGCTGACCTTATTTCTATTTATGAAAGTATTGATACTTCAACCCCTGCTGGAAGACTATTCTATACCCTTATTGCCGCTATGGCTCAATGGGAAAGAGAAGAAATCGCTTCACGTGTTAAGCAGTCTGTAGAAGTTAGAGCAAAATTAGGTAAAAAGATAGGAGGACAAGCTCAATTTGGTTTTAAGTGGAATGGGAATGAACTTGAGCTACACCCTGAAGAAGCCCCTATTCGCAAGATGATGTATGAACTCTTTCTCAAAGAAGAACGAAAAACTACGGTTGCTAATATGCTTAATGATATGGGATACCGAACACGAAGTGGAGCAAAGTTTTCACGAGGTGTGGTCAAACGATGGCTACGCGACCCTATTTCCAAAGGAATGCGTAGGTCAAATTTTTCCCAACAAAATCCAATTACTAAAGCAACAGAATTAAAACCACAAGAAGAATGGTACTTTCACCCTTGTCCCCAAATTGTTTCAGAAGAACTATGGCAACAAGTAAATGACATTCTTGATGAACAGGATAGTAATAGAAAACCAGTACTTAATCGTAAAGTTCACATATTCACTAATTATATATTTTGTCACTGTAGTAGTCGTATGAATGTTCGGTCTCGATCAACTCATTACAAATGTGTGAGCAAAGAATGTAATAACAAAATCAGGAGAGATGATTTAGAAGAAGCATTTAAAAGTAGACTTAATAGTTTTCTTCAAAACAAACAAGAACTCGCAAAATATTTTCAATACTCAGAAAAAGCACTCAAAAATAAAGAGAAGAAATACGAAACACTCAAAGCTGAATTAGGCAAACAAAAAGAAGAACTACAAAACTTATTACAATTACACACGAGTGGTCAAATACCGACAGAGGCATTTAAAGAGTATCATGATAAACCATACAAGGAATCAAAAAAGCTAGAACAAAAAATACTTAACCTAGAAAGTGAAATAGCAAATGATTCAATACATCAAAATTCAACTCATTTTATTATAAATAATTCAAAAGAAATATATAGTAAATGGGATAGCTATGATAGGAAAAATAAAAGAGAGATTATAGAAACCGTACTCGATACAATAATTATTGGACACGACACTATTAGCTTTAACTTAAAGCGTCTTACCCTGCCCAGCTCAGGGTTTTCCGAATTAGGGGAAAATGGGGGACAAAACCCCTTCCTTCGATACTCCCGCCAATGAGTTTACATGAAGCATTAGAAACCACAAAAATACATTCGGTAGTAGGAAAAGTGAAAGATTCAGGATTAATCTGTAACAGACCTTTTCGATCACCACATCATACAATATCTGATATTGCACTTATAGGAGGAGGAAATAGCCATCCACAACCTGGAGAGATATCTTTAGCACATAATGGCGTATTATTTTTGGATGAATTACCAGAGTTTAAAAGAGGCGTTTTAGAAGTAATGCGACAACCTTTAGAAGATAGAGAAGTTACTATTTCAAGAGCGCGTTTTACTGTAAATTATCCAAGTAGTTTTATGTTAGTAGCAAGTATGAACCCAAGCCCATCAGGATATTTTAATGATTCAGATGCACCAGTGGTTTCTTCACCAGCAGAAGTGCAACGTTATTTAAGTAAAATATCAGGACCTTTATTAGATAGGATTGATATTCATATAGAGGTAACTCCAGTACCTTTTGATAAGTTATCTGATGATAGAAAAGGTGAAAGTAGCGCAGAAATAAGAAAGCGAGTGACTGAAGCAAGAGAGATTCAAACGCTACGATTTCTGGAGTTTAACAATATCCATTATAATGCTCAAATGAATGTGAGACAAATTCGTGAGTTTTGTAAACTTTCAGATGAAAGCAAGGTATTACTAAAAAATGCCATGGAAAAACTAAATCTTTCTGCTAGAGCTTATGACAGAATTCTTAAAGTATCAAGAACTATTGCAGATTTATCAAATTCAGCTGCTATTGAATCAAATCATATAATGGAGGCAATTCAATATAGAAGTTTAGATAGAGAAGGTTGGTTAGGATAGTTCATTTTTATACTATAAATTCTTCTAAAAAGAATTTACATTAATTAATACAATAGGTTGATTTTATAGTGTTTTTGTTTCATCTAAAATGTGATTGCATATATAGTTATGCTGGTAACGTATTCCATTTTTACCAATGCACTTCGTGTCATTATGTAGAGTCTTTCAAGAGTAAAAATGTTGTTAATAAAGTAAAGTTTGATTTATTAAAGATTTGCATTGTGAGTGCTAGTAATAAAAGGAGAACTTGAATGCATAATTAAAAGACCTCCTCATATATACTATTCTAGTTGAATATCTATTATCTATGGTTCTCCATTTTCTATGATAATATAGGCAAATATTTTTCATTATTGTGAACCAAGTATTTTTATTAAAAAGGGCATTGTTAATGGATTTTCGAGATATAAAAAGAAAGAAGAAATAAGATTTCCTTTTGGAATATTTATAGGAAATGGTGGTAATCCAATTGTAAATTTGCACAAAAACATGAAAATATTGGTTGCCCAACTTCAGTAAAAGGATTCAAAGAATTAATAGGGTAACTGATTTTTTTTGTTTTTCTATAGGGAAAATAGAAGTTGAATTGTATTACAGTCAAATAATATCAACATGAAAAAAAAATATCTTTTATTATTAGTACTGTTAACTACTTCTTTATATTCTCAAGAAGTTGTAATCAATGAAATTCAATCTAAAAATTTAACTACATACAGGAATTCTAAATTTGAATATTCAGATTGGATAGAATTTAAAAATATAACAAGTAATCCAATAGATATAAGTGATTATTATTTAAGTGATGATCCAGATAATATTAAAAAATGGAAATTCCCATCTGGTATATCTATTCCGGCTAATGGGTTGTTATTGATAGATGTAGATGGAACAAACTCTTGGTTAAGTACAAATTTTAAACTATCAGCTTCTGGAGAAACACTTGTTTTTTCTAAAAATGATGAAACCGAAATCCAAAGGATAGAATTTCCAGAAATTCAAAAAGATATTTCTTATGGAAGAAAAAGTGATGGGGCATATACATTATTAAGTAAACCAACACCACATGCTGCCAACGATGAAGCCTCTGCATTTACCATTTTAGATTCAAAAATTAATATTAATATTCCTTCAGGATTGTATGATACAAATCAAACAGTAGAAATTACATTCAAAGGAGAAGGAACATTGTATTATACGTTAGATGGAACAGAGCCTACAACTAGCACTACAGCATATTCTGGGCCAATTACAATAGGTAAAAGCACTATATTAAAGAGTAAAGTGATTAAATCAGCTTCAGAATATAGTATTACAGAAAATAGATCTTATATTATTGGTGCTTCACACGATTTACCCGTAATATTATTAACATCTGACAATTCATCTAAAAACTCAGGGAATAAAGAAGTTATTGATGGTAGAGTAGAATTTATATTTATAGAAAAAGATGGAACAGTAGCTATTAATCAATATGCGAGTTTTAGAGCATCGGGAAAAACTTCTAGAGGCATGCCACAATTAAACGGTAAAGTAGAGGCAGATGCTGTTTATGGAGATAAAGATTTTGATTATAAAATGTTTCCAAATAAAGAATTAGATGAATTCAGAAGTTTTTTATTAAGAAACTCTAGTCAAGATTGGGCAGAAACACATCTTAGAGATGCTTTTGTTTCTAGAGTTTTAAGCGAAGATAATTTAACTGATTTTCCTTTTGAAGGATATCGTCCAGCTGCATTATATGTAAATGGAAAATATCAAGGAATTATTAATGTAAGAGAAGATGATGATAACTCTTACATTAAAGATAATTACGGGTTAAAAACTGGTGAGTTTGAAAAGAATGGTAGAGATCCTATTCTATATACTTTTACAACAGATCGAGCAGAATTAGATAAAATATTGAATTTCAATCATCATGTAAATGTACAATTCTTAATTTCTTATGCAGAATTAAATGAATATGGTTTTGGAAGTTGGAAAGACTTATCTGGAAAAACACCACATCAAAATCATTATTTTATGCACGATTATGATGCAACTTTTGGTTTACGAGGATTTGAGCATGTACCATTAACTAATGCTATGTCAGTAAATGAAATTATACCATCAGAAATGAGAGCGCATGAACCTTATAAAACAGAAGGATTACAATTAATAGCCGCTTTAATTAATCATGTATATAATAAAGATCGTACATTAAAAATTTTAGATGCAATGGAAAAGGAATTAGAAAGCGAAATTCCTGCACATGCAATTGCAAACGTAGCATTAGGATTAGAACAAGGTTACGATGGTAGCTCTGGATCATCACCAGCTCCTTTTGCCAACTTAACTGAATGGAAAGCAAATATAGCGGCATTACGAAAAGACGTAGAAAAAAGAATCGATGCAAATATTTTTACGAGAATTAAAAATGCACAAGGAATCGAAGATCCAATTCAAGTAACGTATGAAAGTTCAAATATTAATAGAGGTTTTATAAGAGTTCACAATGTTAAATCAATTAAAGAAACTTTTACAGGAACCTATTTTAGTAATATTCCTATTAAATTTTCAGCAGAAGCATTACCAGGATATAAGTTTGTAAGATGGGAAGGAGCTGTAAATAGTACAGATGAAAACATAACCCCAACATTTACAACAAATACAAGTTTAAAAGCAGTTTTTGAACCTATTGCAGTTACGAGTACAAATCTTGTAATTAATGAAGTTCAAGGTAAAAACGATACTACAATAACAGACGAAGCTGGTGAATATGATGATTGGATTGAAATTTATAACCCGAATAGTACACCTGTAAATCTTGCAGGGTATTACATTTCAGATAAATTATCAGAACCATTAAAATGGAAAATTCCAGATACTGACGCTAGTAAAACAACAGTGCCAGCAAATGGATTTTTGTTACTGTGGGCAGATAAGGATTTAGAACAAGGAGCAAATCATTTAGATTTTAAATTAAAAGGAACAGATCAAGTCATATTAACAGCTCCAGATGCTACCACAAAAATTCAAGAAATTTCTTTTACCGATATAGATACAGGTACTTCTTATGGAGCCAAAGTAGATGGAGATGCGGATTATATTACGTTTACTATACCAACTCCAGGAGCTACAAATGGAAATGTATTAAGTACAGATGATATAGATGTTGTTAATAATAAAATAGGAATATACCCTAATCCAACAACAAATAATATTACAATTCAAGGAACATTTACAGATTTAAAATGGAAGCTATTTAATTTGAATGGACAGCTTATTAAGTCTGGAACAGATAAAAAAATCTATTTAGATAATGTTTCAACAGGACTTTACTTTTTGAACATTAATAATAAAAAGAATTTAAAAGTTATTAAACAATAAAAATAATATTGAAGAGGCTGAATTATTTGGTTGTTAACTTAGAATTCAACCTCTTCTTTTTTTAGAGAAGAATTAAATGAATTTTTCACGCGATTTTGATACAATCACATTAGATCAAATAGAAGAAGTTAATCTAATGAATAGAGTAGATTTAAAGTATTTTTTTCATTTAGAAAACTTTCAAACGATACTTAGAAAATTAAATAATCACTATTTTATTTTAACGATAGATAAAAGAAAAGTATTTGATTACAAAACATTGTATTTTGATACTCCTGCAAAAGATTTCTATTTAGCACATCATAACAATAAACTAACGAGATTAAAAATAAGAAAACGCACATATGTAAACACAAATACTAGTTTTTCAGAAATAAAATTTAAGACCAATAAAGGAAGAACTATTAAAAAAAGAATTGAAAGTGATGATAGAAAGTATTTATCAAATGTAGATAAAGAATTTATCAATCAAAATACATTATGGAATAGTGATGATTTAACTCCAAGTTTACTTAATAAGTTTAATAGAATTACGTTAGTTAATAAAAATTTTAAAGAACGATGCACTATTGATTTAAATATTTGTTTTAGAGCAAATAATAAAACATTTTCTCTTGATAATATTGTTGTGTTAGAAATAAAGATAGATGGAAGAAACACACTTAATACACCGCTAATTAAAATTTTAAAACTAGCATCTATAAAACAAGCTAGTTTTAGCAAATATTGTATAGGAATGTGTATTACAAATACCAATTTAAAATACAACAGATTTAAACACCAATTAAAAACACTGAATAAGATAAATACCTATGAACATTAATGAAGAACTTTTTATGATAACATGTATTTTTCTAAATATGCTAATTATCTTTTTAAGTATAAAAATCAAAGATATAACGGAATTTAGTAAAGGATTCTTTTCAAGAACCAAAGTATTAAATATGGTTTATGAAAAAATAGAGAATATTCATATAAATGAAGGAGAAGCATTAAAAAAAGATTTGAAAGAACGTTTAGGAATTGATGTTATTAATTATAAAATACATCATATAGACTTTTTAAAAGACACTGCTGAATTAACTCTATATTATAAAAAAACATCAGCTCTTATTAAAAAAGAAACTACAAATACCTATCAAACCCCAGCATTAAACAGAATAAAAAATTAAATAATTAAGTTATAAAAAAGAAATAGAAAAAACTTTTCTGTAAACAAGTCTGTAACCACATAATAGTACTTCATTAAACCAATTTACTATATGTTTTTTAAAACAACAGAACAGCAATTACAGTCTAACGATTGTGGAATTGCTGCTATACATATTATTTATAACATTTTAGGAATACATACCAGTAGAGATCAAATAAAACAAGTATTAGAACCTACAAAAAAAGGAATTTCTTTAGCGCAGATAAAAAACTTTTTATCAGAAGATGATTTTAAAGTAGAATATAAACTATGGAAGAGTACATCAGATCATTTTTCTAATAAAGACTTCCCGTTTATTTTACCAATTAAAGGAAAAAAAAACGATGATTATTTAGTAATAAAGGAACAGAAAAGAGAAAAATTTAAAATTTATGATCCTAGAAATGGAACAACATATTTTTTAAAATCAAAAGAGCTTGAATCTCAAATAACATATAGTAAAACAGATGAAAATTTAATAGAACAAGAATCGTATTACGAAACAATTATAGCAAAAGAATTAGAGGTTTATGGTATAAATAGTGAAGTAATATTAGAAACAAATACAATAGATAACCTTGCAAATAAATTATCTTATTTTAAATATATAAAAGAAACATTTGGATTTAAAAACGAAGGATCTGCGAATAATTTTTTAATAGATGTTCTTGAAAATCAAGAAGGATTAATAGTTCCTAAAGAATTTCAGAACCTATACTTCAAAAAAGAAAAATTAAACTTTAAAGTTCCTGTTGTTTTAACTGTAAAAAAGCCAGATCAAATCTATAGAAAAAGTAATGATATACATAAGAAAGAAAATATTTATTGGAAATTATTTAAACAGCTAAAAGAACACAAAAAATTATGGTTTATATACATATTTGTTGCTTTTTTCTCTGCTTTTGTTACACAATTAGCTGTTTTTATAAATCAATTGTTAATCGATCATATTTTGCCTACATATCATATGAGAACACTAGTTGTTTTCTGTATAGGTTTGGGCATATATCAAATTTTCAACATTTTTACATCAACATACAAACGTTTTGTAGGAATACATTTAAAAAATCAATTAGATCGTTTTTTTCTTCAAAAATTCGATACAAAAATTAATTCTTTTTCGTTACAGTTTATTCAATCTTATAAAAAAGGAGATTTAGTAGAAAGAGTTTCAGATTCAATGAAGTTAAAACGTTTTTTTTCTAAGTTTTTCATTAACGTTTTTATAGATATCTCCATCTCATTATATTCATTATTCATTCTTTTTTTCATCAACTGGCAATTATCACTATTAATTTTAGGAGTACTTATAATTTTTTATGCCTGGTTTGTATTTATAACTCCACAATTAAAACATAACGAAAGAGTTCGATTTAATGAAAAAGCAAACTTCCTTTCTAAAGTGATAGAAAAAATAGAAGCCATTCAGATTATCAAAAGCTTTGGAATAGAAAAAAAATCCTCGAAAAAAATTAATAAAAGCATAGACTCTTATTTAAGAATACAATTAAAAAACGGATACCTAAACTTAATAAATACCACTGTAGTAGCTGTAATTGTTGGATTTATGTCTATACTGATAATTCTACTATTATCTAAATACGCAATTAGAACACAAAGTATATCGTTAGGACAAATTATTACTTTTATAGCTTTATCTAGTAAAATATTTAGCGCCTTCAAAAGTATTTTAAGTCAGAATTTAACATTACAAGAAAATCAAATTATTCTGAAGAGGTTTTTTGATTTTGAAGAAAAAATACAACAAAATAAAACTACAGAAGGAATTTCAGGTTTTTCAATTAACCGGTTAGAAGTTAAAAACATAACATTTGGCTATGCTAATACCAACATAGTTTTAGAAGATGTAAGTTTTGCTGTTGAAGGTAATGAAAAAATTCAAATTTTAGGAACTAATGGCTCAGGGAAATCTACTTTAAGTAAAATAATAACAGCATTATATAAATTAGAAAAAGGAGAGATTATAATTAATAATACACTTTCAAAATTTTATGACGCGAAAGTTTTAAGCAGTAAAATATTGCTATCTACAAATGATGATTTGTTATTTAATGATACTGTGTTAGAAAACATTTGTTTAGGGAATAAAATAGCAATCTCTGAAATTATTAGCGTATCAAAAAAAATAGGTTTTTATGATTTTATAGCAACAAAAGACGAAGGTTTTGACTTTATGATAGTAAACAATGGTAAAAATGTATCTACAGGTCAGCGAAAAAAAATCTTATTACTACGCGCCTTTTTCTCATCTGCAGAAGTTTTAATATTAGATGAAGTTTTATCGGGGATAGATACAGAGAGTAGAAAAGCTATTGAAACCCATATAAATGAAGATTATAGGAAATATATTATTGTATCTCACGAACCTGTAAAAAACATTTCTTTTTCAAAAAAATATGAATTGACCCATGGAAAACTCAATATTATACAGAACTAAACCACTACGAATTATCGCATTACTATTTAAGGTAACACTACTTTTTTTAATCCTTTTTCTGGGTATTCTTTTCTTTTTGAATGTAGATGATACAGTTTACTTTAATAACGGTTTAGTGTATTCTAAAAATCCTAAAACGCAAATTAATTCTCCAGTATCAGAAACTATTACAACGATAAAAATACGAGAAGGACAAGAAGTAAAAAAAGGAGATACTTTACTTGTTCTTCAAAATAAAGAAGTAATATCTAACTATTATATTTCTTATGTAGAAAAAGAAACAACAGAGCAAGATATTAGCTATTTAAAAGAAGCAATTATAAAAGCTAATAAAGAGAAATCTATTTATGAAAAACAACGACAGGTTAAATCTAAAATGTTTCATTTAAAACGATTAAACTTACAACAAGAACTTATAGATTGGAGTGAAAAGATAAATTTAGCCGCAAAAAGTTATACCATTGCTAAAAGCAAGTTTAAAACAGATTCTATATTATATACAAAAGGAGTAATTTCTAGAATTAACTTTGAAAAAGAACATAAAAAGTTACTATCAGAAAAACAATCATTTATAGGAGCTAAATCTATAGTTCAAAAAAAGAAATATGAATTAGAAAATTTAGTAAATAAAGAGTTTGAAACAGAAAAAAATATAGAGACTAAACTTTTAAATTTAGATAAAATAATAGCATTTAATAAGTTGAAGATTGAAAAATTAAATTTGAATAAGAAAAAGATTCAATACAATCAAGAATATATAAAAGAAAAGAAAGACAAACTATTTATTTGTGCGCCAACAAACGGTTCTATTTCTTTTATATACAACACCAAACAGAACTTACAAGAGATAGAAAAAGGAATACCATTGGTAACTATTTCACCAAAAGAAGAAACTTTTTATGCAAAAATTAATGTGGCGGAACAAGATATTTTATATCTAAAAAAAGGACAAAAAGTACAGTTAAACTTTAATGCATATAATTATTATAAATACGGAGGTATCCAAGGAAAAATAAACTATATTTCCCCTACGAAACAAAAAGGGAATTTTTATTGTATTGTAGATTTTAACAAAATGAATTCAAATATTCAGTTAAAAACAGATTACAGTATTAAAGGAACTATTGTTGTAGGACATTTAAAAACATACGAGTATATTTTTAAGAAAATTTTTTCAAAATTAGAATGAATAATAAATTTAATTTATTCAAACGACCATGTTTCATTAATATAATTTTTAATCATATCAACTGATTTCTTTTTATATTAATTCCTTGCTTAAAATCGAGCTATTATACTTTTATCCATATCAATTTTTTAGCCAAGAGATTAAAGGTAAACTAATGTTTAGATATATGTTTTAGTGATTGATTTATTAATGTTAGTAGGGCATTTTTTGTTTGGGATATCCAAGTAGTTTTATGTTAGTAACAAGTATGAACCCAAGCCCATCAGGATATTTTAATGATTCAGATGCACCAGTGGTTTCTTCACCAGCAGAAGTGCAACGTTATTAAAGTAAAATATCAGGACCTTTATTTGATAGGATTGATATTCATATAGAGGTAACTCCATTACCTTTTGATAAGTTACCTGATATTAGAAAAGGTGAAAGTAGTGCAGAAATAAGAAAGAGAGTAACTGAAGCAAGAGAAGTTCAAATGCTACAATTTCAGGAGTTTAACAATATCCATTATAATGCTCAAATGAATGTGAGGCAAATTCGTAAGTTTTGTAAACTATCTAGTGAGAGTAAACAGTTGTTAAAAAATGCCATGGAAAACTAAATATTTCTGCTAGAGCTTATGACAGAATTCTTAAAGTATCAAGAACTATTGCAGATTTATCAAGAACCGAAAACATTGAATCTAATTACATTATGGAGGGAATTCAATACAGGAGCTTAGATAGGGAAGGGTGGTTAGGATAGCTTTATATTCTCTTTGTTTAGATTATAGTGTGGTTTTAGTTTTACAGATTTTCTTTATGAGGCAAGCTTGATAACTCTTTTTAGATAGGAGTGGGACTTTAATGAATATTCCTTAACTTGGTTGGCTAATATTAGAAGAAACTTCAAATGAAAAAACTACTTTGCCTTATTGTGTTGTTAGGTGCATTAACATCTTGTAAAAATGATAAAAAGGACGTGAAGAACTATGCTTCTTTATCCGGGGAAATAGCTAACCTAAATACTAAGACTTTATTATTAGCAAATTCACAATTAGGTTTTCAAAAAAACATTAAGGTTGATGAGAACGGTGTTTTTAAAGATACTTTTAGCTTAAAAAAAGGAATCTATTCACTAAAAGTAGGAGCAACTCCAGTAATTCTTTTTCTTAGAAATGGAGATAGTATAAATATAAATTCAGATGCTAATAACGTAAATGAAACCCTTTCTTTAACTGGTATAGGTTATAAAGAAAGCGCTTTTTTGGTAAAATCAATGGAGTCAAATAAAAAGTTTTTGGAAAATGAAAATCTATTTAAACTTACCAAAAACAATTTTGACGCTAAGGTTAATGACTTTATCAATGATTTTAATGGTAGTCTTGGAAAAAGTTCAAAGGATTCATTATTTATTGCCCAACAAAAAGAAAATGCCAATAGATTAAAGCAATATGTTGAAAGAATATACCCTAAGAAAAATTTTATTTTTACTAAATTGAATAAAGGTACTCCTTCTCCTAAGTTTACTAAGTTTGAAAACTATGAAGGAGGAACTATGTCATTGGATGATTTAAAAGGGAAGTATGTTTATATAGATGTTTGGGCAACATGGTGTTTTCCTTGTAAAAAGGAAATTCCTTATTTAAAAAGTGTTGAAAAACAATATCATAACAAAAATATAGTTTTTGTTAGTATCTCAACGGATGCAAAAAGAAATTATGATACATGGAAGAAGATGATAAAAGATAAAGAAATGGGAGGAGTTCAGTTATATGCAAATGAAGATCAATCGTTTTCAAGAGCCTATTTTATAAATTCAATACCACGTTTTATATTGATAGACCCACAAGGGAATATTGTAGATGCAGATGCGCCAAGACCTTCAGATCCAAGGTTAATAGAATTATTTAATTCTTTGGAAATATAAACTTAAAACAATGTACTTATATTTAACAGATAATAAATACCTTAAACTAAATAACTAATGAGAAAACTCACTCTTTTTGCAATGGTACTAATAGGATTGGTATCATGTAAGCAGGAACCAAAGGACTATGTCTCTTTTTCTGGTAAAATAACAAATAAAAACTCTAACGCTTTAACAATTACCAACAGAGCTGGATATAAAAAAGTTATAGAAGTAGCTGAAGATGGATCCTTTAAAGATACCTTGAAAGTTGAAAAGGGAGTTTACAATCTTTTTGATGGAAAAGAGTATACTTCTATTTTCTTTAAGAATGGTGATGATATTAAAATGACCATTGATACAAAAGAATTTGATGAAACTATTGCGTATACTGGAGCAGGATCTGAAGAGAATAATTTCTTAGCAAAATCTGCGCTTTTACGTGAAGGTTTTTTTAATGATGAGAACTTATTAAAATTGCCTAAAGCGGAATTTGATAGTAAAGTAACAGGTTATGTTAATGACTTTAAATCTTTATTAAGCGCAAAAAAACTTGAAGAGTCATTTGTTAAAAATCAAGAAGAAAGTATTGAAAACTTCAAGCAATATGTTAATAGAAATTATGAGCAAGAGCAATATATTAAGACTAACCTTGCTCAAGGAAAACTTTCTCCAAAATTTGTGGACTATGAAAATAATGCTGGAGGAACAACGTCATTAGAAGATTTAAAAGGAAAGTATGTATACATTGATGTTTGGGCTACTTGGTGCAAGCCTTGTAAAAATGAAATTCCACACTTAAAGAAAGTAGAAAAAGAGTTTCATGATAAGAATATTGAATTTGTAAGTATTTCAATAGATAATAAGAAAGATCATGAAGCTTGGAAAAAAATGATAGTTGATAAAGAAATGGTAGGAGTGCAATTATTTGCAGATAATAACTGGCAATCAAAATTTGTTACCGATTATGCAATTAATGGAATTCCTCGTTTTATTTTAATTGACCCAGAAGGAAATATTGTTGATGCAAGAGCACCAAGACCATCTGATGCTAAATTATTAGATTTATTTAAGTCTTTAAATATCTAAAGAGATTTTAGAATTAAGCATAAAAAAGGAAGTCAATTTTTTGAACTTCCTTTTTTTTGTGTTTCTATGAAATGAAAATTTATTCCGTAGGAATACGCTCATCAATCATTTTTAAAGGCATATCTCCCATTAAACCAATCATATCTAAAATATCTCTTACCTTTTCTTCTTCTTCTGCTTGTTCAGTAACAAACCATTGTAAGAAAATTTCAGAGGTAAAATCACCAACTTGTCTGGCTGTTTTAAAGGCATGATGTATAGAGTTTGTAACCTCTATCTCTGCATCTAATGAAGCTTCAAAAATGGCACGTAAACTTTCAAATTCGTGAGGAACTTCTGTAACAGTAGGAGAAAGTGCATTTCCACCATTATCGTTCACAAACTTAAAAATTTTCATCATGTGTGTACGTTCTTCTTCTGCTTGGTTATAAAAGTATTTCGCGCTATTTCTTAATTCTCGTTGATCGCACCAAGAAGCCATTGCCAAATACTTAGAAGAAGCCTTTTGTTCCATCATAATTTGATGATTTAACAAGTCTACAATCTCCACATGTAAGATCATATCTCTTCTTATTGCTGTTTCCATGTTTCTATAATTTTAGGTACTTAGTAAAGATACAGATTATAACCGCGCAAAGTAAGCAGTAGAGGTAATTTAAAAGTAGTCTTAGTAAAGCTTTTTAAGTGAGTTCAGGCGTATTGAAGGCTGCTAAAACAACATTCCGTAAAGCTAAAAGTTGAGGGATTTCTATATACAATATATGCTGATTGTCAGCCACAGAAAGCAAAAGAAAGTTATCGCCTTCAATAATAGCTTCTATAGATTCGTATGAAGTATACCACAATATTTTTTTACGGAAGGCTAATAATTGGCAAAAAGTAAAATCAATTACCTTAAATCCTAAGTCTAATTGATAACAATTTCTTCCTCCAACTGTTAATGTATACTGTAAATCTTCAATGCATAAATCCATGGGACAAATATAGTTATTTTTAATAAATCTAAACAAGCTTAATTTGTGTTAAGAAATTGATGATTAAAATGCTGAAAAAATAGTTGCGTACTTTACAGTGTTTTATAAATTTACCCCCGAAAAAGAGCTATGATATTATCCTTTACAAAAATAATGCTAGCCACTTTTCAATTTATTTAAAAGAAAACAAAATGATACAAAATATGAAAACAAAAATTTTAGTAATTGCTTTTTTATTAGCAAATTTTCTTGTGGTAGGGCAAGAAAATTATTTTGATTGGAATAAAAGCCTTGGGTCATTTCAAAATGGTTTAGAAAATCAAGTGGCTTATATTAACTTTGGAGATGCAAAGTTGTGGGGGTATGTAGAAGTTACTATTACAGGAGGTTACGGGCATAGGCTTACTAGTGGAAAGTATACGAAACGTTTTCAGATAGCTAAAAACCCAGTTAGTCAAGGAGGTTATTTTTCTCACTCTTCGGAAGTACCAACTAATTTTGGTCATATTGGAGCTGAATGGAAAATAGGAGAAATGGAATTTGTTGATAATAACTTAAGAGTACCTATTTACCACCTTTTAAAAACAGGGAATACTCCTCGTGTTTTAGTAGAGGGATTAAGTGTAGTTGCATATGATACAAATAATATAACTATTACTAGTGCCGCAACAGTTCCAAATAATGAAACTAGAGATCATGTAACTATTAGTAATTTGCTTCATGTTGATTTAAACTCAAAGTCAATTGGTGTAAATACTACTAGACCTGGGGCAAAATTTGATGTCAATGGAAGTTTAAGAGCTGGAGATGGTAATTGGGGAGCATTAATTGTAAATGGAAAGGATAAAAATGACTGGCTATTTAACGCGCATAATGACGGTAAAAGTTTTTATATAAGAACTCATAGTGATACGGATGTGGTAAATAGTAAGTATATAATGTCTATGAATCGTATAACTGGTAATGTGGGAATTGGGATTACTTATGCGGATGCTCGTTTATCTGTTTCTACAGATAAAGATTTAATAGCCCGTTTTCAAAATGGAGATGCTTCTGATAAAACAAGAGGAATTCGATTAAACTCAAAAAACACTCAAGGAGCAGTTAAATATTTTGATATTGCTATTGATGCAGAAGATGAAAAAGTAGGTTTAGGTATTGGAACATCAAGCGGAAATTTACCCATAGGAAAAACAGATTTAGCACATGCACAGTTAGTTATTGATAGAAAAGATGGAGGTAGCGTAGGTATTGGTACAACAGATACAAAAGGGTTTAAACTAGGAGTAGATGGAAGAGTAGCCGCAACAGAAGTTAAAATAGCAAAGTATGAAAATTGGCCAGATTATGTTTTTAAAAACACTTATGAATTGCCAACATTAAGTGAGGTAGAAAACCATATTAAAACCAAAGGGCATTTACAAAATATACCAAGTGCTAAAGAAGTTGAAAAAGAAGGTTTCTTTTTAGGTAATATGGATGCTAAATTATTAGAAAAAATAGAAGAGTTAACCTTATATACTATTCAACAAGAAAAAGAAATAAAACAATTAAAAGAGTTAAAAGAAGAAAATAAAAACTTAAAAGAAAGATTAGATAAATTAGAAAAAATGGTAAATCAGTTTTTAAATAAATAAGAAGACAAGAATTTATAAATGAAAAACCAGCAGTTATATAACCGCTGGTTTTTACTTTTAAAAAATAATCTATAATAACCTAGTTTAGTTTCTAGTCAGCCATAGTTGCTCTAAAACCACCAGGAGCAAAAACAGCATCCATTCTAGCTTTTTGACCATTCGTAAACATGTACATACAATTATCATCAGAATAATCCATGAAGTTCATAGTCATGTTATTACTACCACATTCTACAGTAGGGTATGAAGGACATCCTCTACTAGGTTCGTCGGCATCAGGAGTATCAGCTACAAAATCGCTAGCACCACATCCACCGTCACCCCAAATGTGACGTAAGTTTAACCAGTGTCCTACTTCATGAGTAGCGGTTCTTTGGTTACGACCAACAAATCTGTGCCCTAAAACAATACCATCAGTAGACCAACTTCCTCCTGGAAATTGAGCATATCCTAAGATTTGTCCTCTTCTATATGGCATTGAATTAACAATCCAAAAATTTAAGAATTCTTGTGGATTTACAACATCACTTCCACCTTTAGAAGTAAATTTCATATCGTCATTAGGTTTCCAACTTCTTTTTTTAGTGTTTTGAACTCTAATGACATCTTCTATTACAAAATCAATAGCAACATTGGCTTCTACACCTGAAAACTCAGCAGGCAAAGCACCTCTATTGGGATTTTGTAAATTAAAGTCTTCATTCATGGCCGTTATTTGATCTTGTAATACAGAAAGAGGTAAGTTTTCACTAGCCTGTCTATATATTACATGATAAACTACAGGGATTTGAATTTTTCCGTTAACCAATCTTTGGGCAATTTCTCCTTTTTTAACTTTCGCAAGATAATTTTTGGTGAAATTTTCAACAGCTTCCATTTTTCCTTTTAAAGATTTGTCGTTAGCCATTTTTGCATCCAATACATCCATAGTAAAGCATTGCTTTTCAGCTTTTGCTAAAGGGTTTTCAGGAAGTTCATTGTTAAGGTCGTTTGGGTTTTGTTCATTGTTTTGACATCCAATGAATACACTAGCTACTAATGCTAATGATAATACAATTCGTTTCATTGTAAAAAAATTAAAGTTAAGTGATTAATTAATTGCCAGTAGGCTTTATAAACGCTAAACTTTGATAAATTCCACCGAAGGTTATAATAGAATTTATAAAGAAGGGTTTAAGTTGTTATTGAAATGAAGAGTGTTTAGAGGTTAAACTAAACACTCTTATTTAATGTTTAGTTTATATCATAGAAGATCTTGCTCCACCTGCAGCAAAGATAGCTCTCATTCTGTTACGCTGACCATCAGTAAACATGTACATACAAGCATCATTAGTATAATCCATGTAATTCATAGTCATATCAGTAGTTTTACAGTTGGTTGTAGGGTAAGAAGGGCATCCATAGTTTGGAGCATCTGAGCTAGGAGTGTCAGCAACAAAGTCATCCTGACGGCATCTCCCATCTCCCCAAATATGACGTAAATTTAAGTAATGTCCTACTTCATGTGTCATAGTACGTCCCTTATTAAAAGGAGCTTCAACATAACCAGTGTTACCAAAATACTGAGGGGCACAAACAACACCATCAGTAGTAAGTGTTCCACCTGGAAATTGAGCGTATCCTAATATTCCTCCACCAATATTAGCTACCCAGATATTTAAATGTGTTTCCGGAGTAATCGGTGGATAAGCCTTTTTAACATCATCTCTTGTTCCCCATTCAGCTCTTGAATCTGAATACCTATAAGTACCAGCTAAAGTAAATTCAATTTCAGCATCGGTTACATCATTTTCAAAAGTAGTGCCAGAAGGTAAGTTTAAGTCGTTATTGTTAGCTCTGAAATCGTCATTTAGAACTTTAATTTGTGAAGCTATTTGTGTGTTACTTATGTTTTGCTGTGAATTACTATAAACCACATGTACGTATATAGGAATATTAATTATACCCAAACCATCTGCAATAGGAGTAATATCTACATCACCACTGCCACCATTACCACCTGGTTTGCCTTTTTTAGCTAATGTTTTTCTAGTAGCGTATTCTACATCATACATTTTTTTATACAGCCCAGGGTTCTCTTTTAACTGTCGGTTTAATACTAACATTGAATGACATTTGTTAGAAGCTCCTCGGTGTTGTAGTTCTTCAGTTTCTACATAAAAATTGCTCATGTCAATTTCTTGTTCTTGTACTAACACAGCATCATTTTTTGATTCTTCATTACATCCCACTAAAATAGCAGCGACAGCTACTATTGCTAAAATCGATTTTTTCATGTTTAAAATTAAAGTTTAATAAATTCCCCTTAAAAACCTAATTAATACTTTAAAAGTTAAAGTATGTTAATGTATTGTGTATAATGTAAAAATATTAGGTTTTTTTTAATGATATGTAATATATAACTTTTTATTAATGATAAAAACATTTTTTTTTAACATTGGTTGTGTCTAAAGAGCCCTTTAAAAATCACTAGCGAGCAACTTTTTATCTAAGATTTTATTTTATTGTTAGTTTACTTGATGAGGTTGTAAAACGTCAAGTTTGTGTTATGTTAGTTAAAAAAATGAACAAAAATTATATTTTTTGTTAAAAAATAAACAATAATAATTTGTTGGTGTTTTTGAGTCTTTTAATTATTAGATATATTTGCTCAAAAATTAAAAAACGTATTATGGAAAATTCATTCAACAACAGCAGAGTTTTAGTATCACAAGTTTCAGAAGCAGAAAGAGTAGCTTTCTATAAGAAAACGTATGCACATGTTGCTGGTGGTGTATTCTTATTTATTTTATTTGAATACCTATTTTTACAAAGTGCAACAATTGTAGAGTTTGCCTTGTCTATGACCCAAGGTTACAAATGGTTATTATTATTGGGTGGTTTTATGTTAGTGACAAATTATGCAGAAAGTACAGCATTAAAAACTACAGATAAGAATTTACAATACTTAGCGTATTCTGGATACATCTTTGCCCAAGCCTTTATTTTTATACCACTTATTTACATTGCTATAAGTTATACGAATAGCTTTGAGGTATTACAGCAAGCAGGAATTGTAACTTTAGGGTTATTTGCAGGTATTTCTTCAATTGTATTTATTACTAAAAAAGATTTCTCTTTTATGAGAGCAGGTTTGTCGGTAGGATTTTTTATTGCAATAGCATTACTTATTGCTGGAACTTTGTTTGGTTTTAACCTTGGTTTATGGTTTTCAGTAGGAATGTGTGTATTAGCAGGAGGTTCTATTTTGTATCAAACTTCTAATTTAGTTCATAATTACTCAACAGATGATTATATTCCAGCAGCATTAGGTTTATTTGCTTCATTAATGCTTTTATTTTGGTATGTATTGCAAATATTTATGTCTAGAGACTAAAAAACAAAATATTAATAAACATAAAAAATGCAACGGTGAAAGCCGTTGCATTTTTTATTGGTATGAACTTTATGATTAAAATTTTAAAGTAGCACCAATTAAAAAGTTAGTTCCTGCTTGTGGGTAATAATATGGAGTAGTTCCCCACATATAACCATTAGAACTATATTCTTCATCAAAAATATTATTAACTAAACCAGATAATACAATACTTTTTAATATCGTTTTAGGTTTTATAGTATAGTTAACACTTAAATCATTTACAAAGTAACCTTCTAACTTAGAATCTTTAAACTCATTGTTGCTCATAAATTGATCACTAACATATTTAGATAATAAAGATATGTTTAGGTTTTCTATAGGAGTAATGTTAATAGCATTACCTGCAATAAATTCTGGAGAAAAAGATAAGTCAGTATTTCCTAAATCAGTAACAACAGTTCCATCAGTTTCTTTAAAACTAACATTTTTATTACGACTAATAGTGAAATTTGGTGTAATGCTTAAATAATCTGTAAATTTCAATAAAGCATCAACTTCAACTCCTAATCTAAAACTTTCACCAATATTGGCTCTTACAAAAGCCCCAGTATTATCTATTTCGCCAGTTAATGCTAACTGATCTTGATATAACATATAATAAACATTAGTGTTTATTTTAAAATTAGAGGTGTTAAAGCGCCATCCTAATTCAAAATCATCTAATTTTTCTGGTTTTGGGTTTCCATTTTCGTAATCATTTCTATTAGGTTCTCTTTGTGCTCTAGCATATGAAAAATAAAAATTATTGGCATCATTTAATTGATAGTTAATACCTCCTTTTGGATTAAAGAAATTAAAAGTATCATTTACCAATTGTGGTTGTATTTCATTAGCTTCATAAGTTACATTTCTATTTTGTAAGTCTACAAATAACTCTAAAGCATCACTCAATTTATAATTTGCTTTTATAAATAAGTTAAAATCTTCTTTATTACCATAGTTGTCATAATAACGACTTCTTATTTCACTATTAGAAGCATAACGAGCCCAAATCACCTCTCCAAAATGATCTCCCTTATATTGATTCCAAGCTCCTCCTAAAAGAATATCCCAATGGTCATCTTTATAATTCATATTATAAGTAATTCCATAAAAGTCATTGCGTAACCATCTTCTTCTTATTAAATCAGTAGTGTTAACCTCTTGTCCACCAATATTGATTGGAGTTAAATTATAATCAGCAAAACTTTCATTTTGTTTGTATTGCTCAAAAAAACCTCTCCCAAAAGTGTAATGTAAAGCAATATTAGAAGAAATATGCTCAGTATATTTCTGATTCCAGTGCAATTGTGCATGATCTTGCTTGTAATTATCAACTTCGTTATCATAATAACCAGTAACATCCCAATTACTATCATATAAAGCTCCAGCTGAATTAAAAGTTCTATCTTTTTCTAAAGTAGCTTTATCAATTCCATTCCATGATTGATAGGTAATTTCGTGACCACCAAAAACAAGTCCCTTAATTAAAGTATTATCACTTACATAACTCCCTTGTAAGAAATATGATTTTAAATTAGAAGAAGCTCTGTCAATGTACCCATCAGATTTAATTCTTGAAATACGTCCAGTAAACTTAACATGGTTGTTTAATTTACCAGTACCAGCTTTAGCCGTATATTTTTGAGTACCAAATGAACCAAAAGAAGTAGCTATTTCTCCAAAAGCTTCATCAGAATCTACATCTGTTAATACATTTAAACTAGCACCAAAAGCCCCAGCACCATTGGTAGAAGTACCTACACCTCTTTGTAATTGGATACTTTGAGTTGAAGAGGAGAAATCAGGCATGTTTACCCAAAAAGTTCCTTGACTTTCACTATCGTTATAAGGAATACCATTAATAGTTACATTTACTCTTGTAGCATCAGAACCTCTTACTCTAATGCCCGTATAACCAACTCCTGCACCAGCATCTGAAGTGGTAACAACAGAAGGTAAGTAATTCATTAAAATAGGAATGTCTTGACCTAAGTTACGTTTTGCTATTTCTTTTTTTGATAAGTTAGAGTGTGCAATTGGAGCATTGGCTTTTACTCTTACAGCAGAAACTAAAACCTCTTCCAATAAATTATCTTCAGAATTTAATTCAAAAGTTACATTTTGATTACTTGTAATCGTAATTTCTTTTTCTAAGGTATTAAACCCTACATAGGAAATTGTAATTAAATGTTTTCCTTTTGGAAGACTCAACTTATACCCACCTTCAAAGTCTGTAATAGTTCCCTTTCTTAAAGCTTTAACTGCAATGGTAGCTCCTTCTAGCCCTTGTTGTTTCTTATCAACAACTTTTCCTGACAACGTAAAATTTTGTGCGTTTATAATAGACGACACAAATAATACCATTAAAAAAGCTACTGTCTTCACTTTTTTAATAACAAAAATCGGTTTCATTTTTTATTAAATAAAATCGAACAAAAAGAGGTGATTATTCTAATTTGATTATTTATAACACATACCAAAATCATTACTTGGTTTTCTTAGTAATGACAATCAAAATCCCTAAACAGCATTACCTGTTCTAGGTTCAATGGGTATGATCTCAGCCATCATTGAGTAGTAAAAGTTTATAAGTTTTTAAATAAACTATTATCACTGTTTTACGGCACCCCTTTATGAGAATGTCGCAAAGGTAAAACTGTTTTTTGAATTATTAATGGTAAAAAAGTACCAAAAGTTGATATTTTATTTGATATTTTAGTAGGCACAATCATACAATATATATGAGTAAATCTTTTAAAACTACCGTTAATTCTTTATATCAATTTGATATTGAACAAACAGACTTAGAGGACTTAGATATTAGTAAAAAGTCTAAAAATCAATATCATTTAATTAATGAAAATCGAAATTATAAAACCCAAATTCTAGAAAGTAACTTTAATCAAAAACAATACACTGTTGAAGTAAATGGGAATGTTTACAATGTGAAAATTGCAGATTCGCTTGATTTGTTGATTAGTGAATTGGGTATGGAAGCCTCTTCTAATAAAAAAGAGAATACTATTAAAGCACCTATGCCAGGGCTTATTGTTTCTATTAACGTTGACTTAAATCAAGAAGTGAAAGAAGGAGATGGAGTATTGGTTTTAGAAGCCATGAAAATGGAAAATACACTAGTTGCACCACAAGATGGAGTTGTAAAATCCATTTCTGTAAATTCTGGAGATAAAGTTGAAAAAAATGAAATTTTAATTGAAATAGAAGCATAATATGAAGAAAATATTAGTTGCCAATAGAGGAGAAATTGCTTTGCGGGTAATGCGTACTGCAAAAAAAATGGGAATTAAAACTGTAGCTGTATTTTCTGAAGCAGACAGAAATTCACCGCATGTTTCTTTTGCAGATGAAGCGGTTTGTATAGGGGCAGCTCCTTCTAATGAATCGTATTTATTAGGTGAAAAAATTATAACTGTAGCCAAAGAATTACAGGTAGATGGCATACACCCAGGGTATGGGTTTTTAAGTGAAAATGCTGCTTTTTCAGAAGCTGTAGCCAGTAATGGAATTACTTTTATAGGGCCAAAGTCTAAGGCTATAGAAGTTATGGGGAGTAAGTTAGCAGCCAAAGAAGCGGTAAAAGCTTATGATATTCCTATGGTTCCAGGCATAGAAGAAGCAGTTACAGATGTAGCATATGCTGCTAAAATAGCAGATGAAATTGGGTATCCTATTTTAATTAAAGCTTCTGCTGGAGGCGGAGGAAAAGGAATGCGTGTAGTAGAAAAGGCAGAAGATATAAAAGAACAAATGGAGCGAGCTATTTCAGAAGCCACTTCTGCTTTTGGTGATGGTTCTGTATTTATAGAAAAATATGTAGGCTCTCCACGTCATATAGAAATTCAAGTATTGGCAGATGGCCATGGAAATATTGTACATTTATTTGAAAGAGAGTGTTCAGTTCAAAGACGTCATCAAAAAGTAGTAGAAGAAGCACCTTCTAGTGTGTTAACACCTGAAATTCGTGAAAAGATGGGGGAGGCTGCTGTAAAAGTAGCAAAAGCTTGTGATTATTTGGGTGCAGGAACTGTAGAGTTTTTATTAGATGAAAATAAAAATTTTTACTTTTTGGAAATGAATACGCGTTTACAGGTTGAGCACCCAGTTACAGAATTGATTACTGGGGTAGATTTAGTAGAGGAGCAAATAAAAATAGCTAGAGGTGAGGTTTTGTCTTTTTCGCAAGAAGATTTAACTATTAAGGGTCATGCATTAGAACTTCGTGTTTATGCAGAAGATCCTTTAGATGGTTTTACGCCAAGTATAGGAACTTTGGAAACGTATAAAATTCCAAATGGAGAAAATATTAGAGTAGATGATGGTTTTGAAGAAGGGATGGAAATTCCCATTTATTATGACCCAATGATTTCTAAGTTGATTACTTATGGAGATACAAGAGAAGAAGCCATTCAACTTATGAAAAAAGCAATTGATAATTATAAAATTAAAGGAATTGCTACCACATTACCATTTGGGAAATTTGTTTGTGAGCATGAAGCCTTTATTTCTGGTAATTTTGATACACATTTTGTAAAAAAGTATTATTCAAAAGAAAGTTTAGAGACTACCTATAAAGCAGAAGCTTCAGTTGCTGCAAAAATTGCTTTGCAACACTATTTAAATGAACAACAACTTTTAAAAGTACCTACTCGTGAAATCTAAAATAGAACAATTACAACATAAATTAACCGAAGCCAAATTAGGTGGAGGAGAAAAGCGTATTAACAGTCAGCATAAAAAAGGAAAGTTAACAGCTCGTGAACGTATCGATTATTTTTTAGATGAAGGTTCTTTTGAAGAAATAGGCATCTTAGTTACGCATCGTACTACCGATTTTGGTATGGAAAATCAAAAGTTTTATGGAGATGGTGTAGTAACAGGTTATGGTACTGTTAATGGTAGACTAGTTTACGTTTTTGCGCAAGATTTTACAGTTTTTGGAGGCTCTTTATCAGAAACACATGCTGAGAAAATTTGCAAAATTATGGACTTAGCAGTGAAAGTAGGAGCGCCATTAATTGGTTTGAACGATTCTGGCGGTGCAAGAATCCAAGAAGGCGTTCGATCATTAGGTGGTTATGCTGATATTTTTTACAGAAATGTGCAAGCCTCTGGAGTGATTCCTCAAATTTCAGCTATTATGGGACCTTGTGCTGGTGGAGCAGTGTATTCTCCTGCCATGACGGATTTTACAATCATGGTTGAAAATTCAAGTTATATGTTTGTTACTGGGCCTAACGTAGTAAAAACAGTAACAAATGAAGAAGTAACTTCTGAAGAATTAGGAGGTGCAAGTGCACATTCAACTAAATCGGGAGTAACGCATTTAACAGCAGCTAATGATGTACAATGTTTGGAAGATATTAAAACATTATTGAGTTATATGCCGCAAAATAATCAAGAAGTAACGCAAAAACTGCCCTATACGTTGGCGGATGAATATAGACAAGAGTTAGCAACTATTATTCCTGATAGTGCTAATAAACCTTATGATATGCGTGCAGTGATTAATGGTATTGCCGATACGGATTCTTTTTTTGAAATTCATAAAGACTATGCGGAAAATATTGTGGTTGGTTTTGCTAGGTTAGGAGGCAGAAGTATTGGAATTGTGGCTAATCAACCTATGAGTTTAGCAGGATGTTTAGATGTAAATAGTTCCAAAAAAGCCGCTCGTTTTACACGTTTTTGTGATTGCTTCAATATTCCTTTATTGGTATTAGTAGATGTACCAGGGTTTTTACCAGGAACGGATCAAGAATGGAATGCTATTATTACCAATGGAGCAAAATTATTATATGCGCTTAGTGAAGCTACAGTACCTAGAGTTAGTGTAATTACACGTAAAGCTTATGGAGGAGCTTATGATGTAATGAACTCTAAACATATTGGTTCTGATATGAATTTTGCATGGCCATCTGCAGAGATTGCAGTAATGGGAGCTAAAGGAGCTAGTGAAATTATCTTTAAAAAAGAAATAGCGGAAGCAGCAAATAAAGAAGCGAAGCTATTAGAGAAGGAAGCAGAGTATGCGGATTTATTTGCAAATCCTTACACAGCAGCTGAACGTGGATTTGTAGATGAGGTTATTTTACCAGAAGAAACCCGTAGAAAATTAATAAAAGCTTTTGCCATGTTAGAAGGCAAGAAAGTGGATAGACCTAAAAGAAAGCATGGGAATATTCCTTTGTAGTTAGAAGGTTATACAACTAACAATAAAGTACTATCAGAATTTAAGTTTTTGTCTATTAGACTTTTTTTCTGATAGTATCTTTTTTTGATCTAATCTTTTTTGAATGGCTGACTTTTTAGGTTTTGTTAGTTTTCTCTTTTTTCTTTTCTTTAAACTTTCCTTTATTAGTGCTACAAATTTTTGAATAGCAATTTCCTTATTTCGGTATTGTGATCTACTTTCTTGACAAGTTATGATTAAGTTACCTTCTATCGTTAATTTACGAGTCAAATTTTTAAGGAGCAATTCTTTTTCTGTTTCAGAAAGTACTTGTGATTTTTGTACGTTAAAAACCAACTCAATTTTAGTAGATACTTTATTTACATGTTGTCCACCAGCTCCTGAGCTTCTAACAGCTTTAAAAGAAAGTTCGTTAATTAATTGCTTAATATTCATTACTAGAAAGAGAAATGGGTTATATCTCCTTGTTGATGCATAAAATGCATATCAAAATCATTTAAAGTATCAGAAAAAGAATATAAGTTTTCTTTAGTAGCTAATAAATCATCAATAATACTTACAGCCTTTTGTAACCGGGTTTCTTTATCTCCTTTTAATAAAACATATGGCCTGTTGTATTTTTTCAAGGCATTTTCAAAAGCCATAAACATTTCTAATCGTTGCTCGGGTCTATCTCTTAAATCATCTTCTTCCCAAGGTGTATCAATATAGGTCAAAAAATAAATATCATAGGTGTTATTTACTGCCGCTTTATCTAATATTGGATCCACAAATCCACCGTAATATTCTTCAGAATACACTTTAGTTTCCAGTAAATCGGTATCGCAAATTAGAATTTTATCTGCCTTTTTAGCTAAACTATTTTCTAATTGTATTTGACCTTCAGCAATAGGCAATATGTCTGATTGTTCACATACTTTACGCTCATTATTCCATTTGTCTTGCAAATAATCTCTGGCAAACTCAGGTGCCCAAACGGTATTGTAATGACGTGCTAATTGCCTTGATAAAGTGGTTTTTCCAGTGCTTTCTGGACCAAATAAAACTACTTTAATTAAGTTAATTGGTTGTTGTTTAAGTTTTTTTTCCATGCTAAATATCCTAAAATTGCAATAACCGTAAATAATAAATATTGAAAGCTAGTAAAGGTAAATCCTTTATATAAATATAAGGGAACTGAAATAATATCGCCAATTATCCAATATATCCAATTTTCAATTTTTCTTCTAGCCATTAACCACATTCCTACAAAGAAAATGGCAGTAGTAACCGTATCTATATAAGCTGTCCAGTTATTCCATTTGTCAAAACTTACATATACTAAATACACAAACACTAAAGTTCCTACAAAAATAATTAAACTAATTTTTTTCTCTTTAGTGGTAGTTCTTGAAATTGGAGTTACCCGCTCATCATCTACTTTACGAGTCCATATATACCAACCATACACACTCATAGCAAAATAGTAGGCATTAATCATCATATCTCCTAACAACTCCCATTTTAAAAGTAAGTATACAAAAATAGCGGTACTAATCATTCCTGTAGGAAATACCCAGATGTTATTCTTTTTAGAACACCAAACTGATAAAAAACCAAAAAAAACGGCAATAATTTCTAGCCAAATATCTATAGGATTATAAGTAGCGTATTGCCCAAAAAGGAAATCAAAAATTTGGTTCATAATTACTCCTGTCAGATTTAACAATTTTCATTAATAAAATACCATTGTCTATTAATTCAAACGAGTTTTTTAACTCAGAAGTAACTAACTGCATTACTTCATCATACTCGCCATATACCTGCGTACTTAACGGATTTTCTAAAATAGTTAAACCAGAAGCCCTCAATTTTTTAATAAAGTTAATTATTGGTTCTTCAAATTCATTTTGAAGTGGGGTTAATGTTAATTCTACTGAAATTTTCATGTATTTCTAAAAAATGTGAATAGCAAAGATAAATTTAATCAGCTAATACTTGTATTTTTAAATCTGTACAAGAAAAAATATTTTTTATTTTTTCATTGTACAAAAGTGTACAATTATTTTTAAAACTTTTTTTTTCGTTGTACACATCTGTACAATCAAATATTTTTTTTCAAAAAAGATTGTACAAAAATAACATGGGTATTCTTTAGTGATGAATTGTGTGTTTGAAAAACCTTTATATATTTTTGTTGATTATTCTTTGTAGTTCTTTTTCACTGATCTTTTTCATGTTTAATTTTAATTCTGAGTTATTGTGAGATTCATGTAGTTCAATTTTGTCGTAGTATGTTTGGTCTTTTGAGCTTCCAAAAATTATAATATTCGTTCTGTTGCTTACAGGAATATCTTCAAAGAGTAAGTCATTTTTAAGTCTTGAAAAAGTAACGAAGGATTTTAAACTATCATATTTTATATACATCCCAAAACCTGAGAATTTATTGAGTTTATCTTTTAATGAAAAATTAATTCGAGGTAAATCCTTTACAAAACGATCAATATTAATCCAACTCCATGAGTTGTTATTTAAAACAAAATAATCTCTAACTTTTTTCCTAATGGTATTTTTAACTAAGACTCTTTTTTTGAATGAAGGTAATGAGTCTTCTAAAATTCTATGCATTATACTAATTCCTCCTCCTACGTCTTCTAGAGCTTCTACATAGTTTTGATTGGTAATTTCCCATTAGATATTGCCTATTGAATCGGTTTCTGAAAGAAAAATATCATTATCTTTTAATTTTCCTTTAGGCGGATAAACAATAATGTTAGTATCTTTTTTAAGTTTCAGTTTTTTTCCGTTGGAAGTAAATACAACTTTTAAAACACCAGAAGTTTCAAGCAGTTCATTATCGGTAGTTACCGTTTGAATGTTTCTGTATAGAATTTCTTTAAAATCGTATAACTCGATTAATTCTAGTTGTACTTTTTGATTTTCCTTTAGTTCAAAAAAATCTCTAGAGTAGAATATTTTTGTGCCATGTTTGCCAATAACTTCTTTATACTCTATGGTGTCTAAATTAAAAAGTTGAGGTTTTTCGGTTATAAAATTCGCTAAGTAGTTTTTAGGAATGAAAGGTTCTTGGTTTTCTTTTTTACAGTTGCTAAAACTTAAAGAAAAAGCAAGTACTAAAAAGTAGTGTAGTTTCATAGTAATTGATAAGTGTTAAATTAAAGTGGTTACTTTAACAAAACCTATACCAAAAAACTATAGGTATTCAATTTATAGGTGAGCTTTTAATTTTAATAAGTGTTAATACGCATACACACATGTAAACCCATCAAACTCTAAAAAGTTAATACTGTAATCAGAAGAATCTCCTTTGTAGTTTATTTTTCCAGTAGTTTTTCCATCAGCAAAAGCAAAATCTTCAATATAAATATGGTCTCTAAAAAGTAGTTTTTTCTTTCCGTATATCTTATACAAACTCTCTTTAGCTCCCCAAACAATTGTTAATTTACTAACTAAAGCGTTATGATTAGCAATAGTTCTATATTCTTCAATTGGTGTAAATTTCCTAGCAATTTTTACAATTTTATCACGCTGCTTTTCAATATCAATTCCTACAGGATAGTCATCTGAAATAATAATACCTGAAAAATTGAAAGAATGTGTAATAGATATAAATTTTCCGTCTTTTAAATGAGGTTTCCCAAACTCATCATAAATTAAATCATTATCAGAATATCCAACCTCTTTTAATAAATGGCGTACACTTAAAAAACCTCTTTGATGCAATTCAGATTTCATCCCATTTACACGGTTTAAACTACTTTCAGTTAGTTGAATTCCTTCTGATAAATCAGAGAAAGATTCCTCAATCTTCCAAATCAAGGCTTTAGTAGTATCTGTAACTGTTGCTGTTTTATATAGAGGCATAAATTAAAAAGTTATTCCGTAACTTTGTAGCTCGGAAAATTCGATAATAAATATACAAAAATATGAGCACAAATGCTACAACATATGTACCGCACAAAGTTAAAGATATTTCTTTAGCGGATTGGGGTAGAAAAGAAATTGAATTAGCTGAGGCTGAAATGCCTGGTTTAATGAGTTTGCGTGAAGAGTATAAAGATGAGCAACCTTTAAAAGGAGCTAGAATTGCTGGTTGTTTACACATGACTATTCAAACTGCTGTTTTAATTGAAACTTTACAAGCTTTAGGTGCAGAAGTTACTTGGAGTTCATGTAATATTTTTTCTACGCAAGATCAGGCTGCTGCTGCTATTGCTGCTGCTGGTACTGCTGTATACGCTTGGAAAGGAATGAACGAAGAAGAGTTTGATTGGTGTATTGAGCAAACCTTATTTTTTGGTGAAGAGAAAAAGCCTTTAAACATGATTTTAGATGATGGTGGAGATTTAACAAACATGGTATTAGATAAATATCCTCATTTAGTAGATGGAATTAAAGGATTGTCTGAAGAAACTACAACAGGAGTACACCGTTTATATGAGCGTATGAAAAATGGTACATTACCAATGCCAGCTATCAATGTAAACGATTCTGTAACTAAGTCTAAGTTTGATAACAAATATGGTTGTAAAGAATCTGCGGTAGATGCTATTCGTAGAGCAACTGATGTAATGCTAGCAGGAAAACGTGTAGTTGTTTGTGGATATGGAGATGTAGGTAAAGGTACCGCAGCTTCTTTCCGTGGGGCAGGAAGTATTGTTACTGTTACTGAAATTGATCCAATTTGTGCGTTGCAAGCAGCTATGGATGGTTTTGAAGTAAAGAAACTAGAAACAGTTGTTGGTAAGGCTGATATTGTAATTACTACTACAGGGAACAAAGACATTGTACGTGGTGAGCACTTTGAAGCAATGAAAGACAAAACGATAGTTTGTAATATTGGACATTTTGATAATGAGATTGACATGGCTTGGATGAATGGAAATCATGGAGATTCTAAAGTTGAAATCAAACCTCAAGTAGATAAGTATACAGTTAAAGGAAATGATATTATAGTTTTAGCAGAAGGACGTTTAGTAAACTTAGGTTGTGCTACTGGACACCCAAGTTTTGTAATGTCTAACTCGTTTACCAACCAAACATTAGCTCAAATTGAATTGTGGAAAAATTCAGAAGCTTATAAAAATGAAGTGTATATGTTGCCAAAACATTTAGATGAAAAAGTAGCAAAATTACATTTAGCTAAAATTGGAGTTGAGTTAACTGAGTTGCGCCAAGACCAAGCAGAATATATTGGTGTTACTATTGAAGGACCATACAAACCTGAGCACTACAGATACTAGAAAATAAATAATTTCTATAAAATCAAAAAGACTGTCTTTAATAAGACAGTCTTTTTCAGTTTAATTATCATTATTGATTAATCCCCCAATTATCAAAATGATTCCCCTTGTATATTACACCACAAATATGGGACTAAAATATAATTTAATAAAAGCTTAATGTATATTCTGCTTTTTAACATGTATAATTGGTAATTTTAATGTTATAACAGGTTTTTTTTGTCTTGTTTTTTTAGTATCTTACTGTGTTGCCCATTTTAATTTTAAGATTTTATGGGTTACATTTGATACAAATAGAAAGGTAAAGGTATTATGTTAAAAGCTGTAATTGTAGATGATGAACCTAAGGCAATACAAGGGCTTACTTGGGAGTTGTCAAACTTCAGTAATGATATAGAGGTGATAACCACCTTTAATGAAGCGGATGAAGCCATTAATTATTTAAACTCAAACACAATAGATTGTTTGTTTTTAGATATTGAAATGCCTACAATGGACGGTTTTCAATTGCTGAAAAAGTTAGAAAAAAAAGATTTTGCAATTGTAATTACTACTGCTTATAATGAGTATGCTATTAAAGCTTTAAAAAATCAAGCTATTGATTATTTGCTAAAACCTATTGACTCTGATGACTTAGAAGAAACGTTAAATAGAATTAAAAGTTATCATTCAAAAACAAGCAGTGTTAGTAAGTTTGATCAAATTTTATCTAGTTTTAACCAAAAGTTTAACAGACGCAAAATAACTATTAGTACAGATGGAAAGCTTATTTTTCTAGAACAATCTGAAATTTTATTTGTTGAGTCAGATGGGAACTATTGTTCTATTCATACAACTAACAATAAAAAAATTGTAATAACTAAAAAATTAAAAGAAGTTAATACCTTACTTCCTGAAGATCATTTTTTCAGAATCCATAATTCTTACATTATTAATTTAAATAAGATAAAAGAATTTTTAAAGTCTGATGGATATGTTATACTGGAAAACAATCATAAAATTCCGGTTTCTAGACAAAAAAAATCCGATTTTTTAGACAAATTTTAAACTTTAATGAAACGCCTCCTCTTAAACCTACTACTACTTTCTACTATTATTGTTTCTGCTCAAAGTGTTAAAAATGATAGTATTATTAACGCCTTTTTTAAAGAAAATTTAACGGGCTATTTTAAAGTGCAACATTTCTTTAATAAATACAGGTTTGATAAAACACAAATAGACCTTCTTTTGAAAAAGTCTACTAAAAATAAAAATAGATTAGGGCAATTGTATGCCTATAATATGTTAGGAAGGTATTATAGAAATAATACGAATTATGAAAAAGCTTTGGAGTATTATACAATGGCACTTGACCTTTCTAGAAAAGAAAAGGCCTTGCATGCTGAGATTGTTACGTTAAATCAAATTGGAGTTATATACAGGAGAAAAGATCAAATTAGGAGTGCGTTAAATTTCCACCAATTTGCATTAGAATTAGCTAATAAGATAGATGCTCCTTCAAAAGATATTCAAATTAGTAAAAGTGTTTCTGAAAATAGTATTGGTAATATTTACTTAAAACTTAAACAATACAAATTAGCTCTTGAAAAATTTCATAGAGCTATTGTTATACAAAGAGAGTTAGATGACAAAAGAGGTTTGGCTATAAATCATCAAAATATTGGTTTTGCATATCAAAATTTAGGAAAATTAGATAGTGCTTTAACTAATTATAATAAATCATTAGAATACAATTTAGAAAGTGATTCAAAAATTGGTAAAGTCATATGTCATAATAGTATTAGTAATGTATTAATTCTTCAGGGAAACTACCAAAAGGCCTTTAAGTATATTAATGAAGTAAAACAGTTGTCTGAACAAATAGGAAACAAGTTTTATACTTCTAGAGTATATAATACCTTAGGGTATTCTCAATTTAAATTAGGGAATTTAAAAGAAGCTAAAACATACATAAAAAAATCTTTAAATATTTCTTTAAAACATGGTATTCCTACAAATACCAATAAATCTTACGATTACTTATCTGAAATTTATAAACAGAAAAAAGATTACAAAAAAGCCTATGAATATTATAAAAAAGCTATTGATGGTAATCATAAAACATTCAATGATAGAAATATTATGTATGTAAATAACCTTATTAATAAGTATGATAATGAGGTTAAAAATAATCAAATAAAAAACTTAGCGAAAGAAAATGAAATAACAAAACTAAAGCTCACCAGAAATAGAAATATTTTAATCATAGCCTTAGTTTCTATAGCATTGTTTGGCGTATTGTTGTATGCTATTTATGGACAGCGATTGCTTAATAACGATAAAAAAATATTAATGTTAGAGCAAGAAGCATTGCAAAGTCAAATGAATCCTCATTTTGTATTCAATGCACTAAACTCTATTAAGCTTTACATTATAAATAATGAACAAAAAAATGCGGTTTATTATTTAAATAAATTTTCAAAATTAATTAGAAGTATTTTAGAATCATCAAAAACAAAAGAAGTGCCTTTAAGTGATGAGCTAAAAACAATGAACTTATATATGAGTATTGAAAATATCCGGTTTTCAAATGAAATAGCTTATACAGAAAGTATTGATGAATCGATAAATTTGGAAAAGGTAAAGGTTCCACCATTAATATTACAGCCCTTTTTAGAAAATGCAATTTGGCATGGATTGTCTTCTAAAAAAGGAAGTAAAAAAGTAGATTTATCTGTCAAGAAGTCTACTGATGAGTTTATTCAAATTGAAATAATAGATAATGGTATTGGTAGGGCAGAGGCAATGAAAATAAAAAAGAGTAAATCATTAAAAAGAAAATCTATAGGTATTGAGTTAACCAAACAAAGATTGCAGAATTTTACAGATGGATATAAAAACAATTATTCGTTAATATATATCGATTTAGTTGATGAAAATAGAAAGCCGTCAGGAACCAAGGTTTCTTTAAAAATACCACTTGTTTAAAAGTCAAAAGATAATTGTACCCAAACAGGTGTCTTCTTTTCAGTATTTAAATTGCTGAAAGAAATTCCTAGTAACCTTACAGATTCTAATAAAGTATCTTGGTATAACAACTCTTTAATAATAGGCATAAAATCTTGTTTTAGGTAAATATATTCTGTTACTGTTTTGCTTCTTGTTTGCTGTGTAAAATTACTATACTTGATTTTTAAAGTTAATGTTTTTCCTTTGGTATTAGATTTACTCATTCTACGTTCTAATTCTTCAGCAATTTGCTCCAAACGTTCTAACATATAAATTTCAGAAGATAAGTTTTCTTTAAAAGTTCTTTCAGCAGCAATAGACTTTCGAATCCTGTTGGGTTTTACACTGCTAGTATGAATTCCTCTAACTATATTATAATAATGTAATCCAGATTTACCGAAGAGTTTAATTAATTCCTCTAATGTTTTTTTCTTTAAATCAATTCCTGTGAAGATACCTTGATTGTGCATTTTGGCTGCGGTAACTTTTCCTACTCCATAAAATTTATTGACAGGCAAGTTTTCTAAAAAAGAGATTACCTCGTTAGGTTTTATTGTTTTTTGTCCGTTTGGTTTATTAATATCTGAAGCTACTTTGGCTATAAATTTATTAATAGATATTCCAGCTGAAGCTCTTAATTCTAGTTCTTCCCATATTTTTTGTCGGATTTCTTGGGCGATTAAACTAGCAGAAGGGTTTCCCATTTTATTTTCGGTAACATCTAAGTAAGCTTCATCTAAAGAAAGCGGTTCTACTAAGTCTGTATACTCATAGAAAATAGTTCTAATTTTTGAAGAAATCTCTTTGTATCTATCAAATCTAGGTCGTACAAAAATCAACTGAGGACACTTTTGTTTGGCTAACACGCCACTCATTGCTGACCGAACTCCAAATTTTCTTGCTTCATAACTTGCGGCAGAAACCACGCCTCTTTTTCCGCCACCTCCTACTGCTACTGGTTTACCTCTTAATTCAGGATTGTCCAGTTGTTCTACAGAAGCATAAAATGCATCCATATCTACATGAATAATCTTTCTAAAAGGAGGTTGTAAATCCATCCTTTAAAAATATAAAAAAGCCTTAAAAGAAATAGACTCTTTTAAGGCTTAAATATTTTATTGAAAATTTTCTTTACTACTTAAATAACCTGAATATATCATTACCATTAGCAAAAATTAGTAAGGCTAATAATAAAACAAATCCAGCCACCTGTGCATACTCTAAAAATTTATCACTTGGTTTTTTACCAGTAATCATTTCCCATAAAGTGAACACTACATGTCCACCATCTAAAGCTGGTATAGGCAATAGATTCATAAAACCTAACATGATTGATAAAAATGCCGTGATTCCCCAAAAGCTTTGTGCACTCCACTCAGAAGGGAAGATACTACCTATTGAAATAAAACCACCTAAGCCTTTGTATGCTCCTGTACTTGGATTTACAATTTTTTTCATTTGTTTTATATAGTTTGTTAAGGTAGTCCATGATTTGTTTAAGCCTGCAGGAATAGCTTCAGTAAAAGAATAAGACTTACTTGCTAATTTGTAATAGCCTAATTTTTCTAAATCAGGCAAAGATAAACCAGCTAGAGCAACACCAATTTTACCTTCTTTAGTAACCTTTACAGGTATATCTACATTGTTATTATTTCTTCTTACAGTAAGGTTAATTTCTTGCCCTTTATGTTTTTGTAATTCACTTTTTGCTTGGTCAAAATATTTGATAGAACTATTTCCAATACCTACTACTATATCTTTTGGTTGTAATCCACTATTTATATTGGGAGAATCTTTAGAAACCTCAGCAATTACAAAAGGGTGTCTAAGTGATATAAAGTTTCCAGCATCTTTACCTCTATCTACTAATTTTGATATAAAATCCGTTGGAATCTCTTTTTGTACAGTTTGTCCGTTTCGTTCAATAGTATATTTTTCTCCATTAATGAAACCTAATGGAAGCGCATCAAACTTATTAACCTTTTCACCATCTATACTTACAATTTTGTCACCAGTTTGTAAACCTAAATCTTTAGCTAATTGGTCTTGCACCCAAACACCATCTTTTACACTATCATTAGGTAAAAATTTCTCTCCATAAGCCCACATTAAACAGATGTAGATTAAAATACCTAAAACAAAATTAACAAATACACCACCTAGCATAATAATAAGGCGTTGCCAAGCAGGTTTAGAACGAAATTCCCATGGTTTAGGTTCTTCTTTCATTTGTTCAGTGTCCATACTTTCGTCAATCATACCCGCTATTTTAACATATCCTCCTAAAGGTATCCAACCAATTCCATATACAGTTTCACCTATTTTCTTTTTGAATAACGAAAACTTATAATCAAAGAATAAATAGAACTTTTCTACTTTGGTTTTAAATAACTTAGCAGGGATGAAATGCCCTAGCTCGTGTAACACAATTAAGAGAGATAAACTTAAAATAAATTGTGATGCTTTTATAAATATTTCCATAAATGGTAGTTGCTTCTAAAATTTAAAATCTGACAAATGTACGTTTTTAAAAAGAGTTCTAAAAGTTTGTGTTGTTATTGATAGCTTGTTTTAACAAAGTTTTTACTATAGAGATTTACAAAGGTTGTTTTAAGTCGTATTTTTGCTTGAAACTTTAGTTAAGATGGATATAGAATTCTTTAAAAAATCAAAGAACACTTTACTTTTTTTTATCATTTTTTCGGCTATATGCTTACCAGTATTTTATTTCTTGGTAAAAGTTGACCCTAAATTACCTATTTATAATCCATCTGATATTAATCCAAAACTGGTAGATTTTTCTATAAGAAATCTAACAAAAAATCACAGAATAGCTAATTTTTCTCTAGTAAACCAAAATGGGAAAATAGTTACAGAAAAAGATTACCAAGGGAAAATTTATGTAGCAGATTTCTTTTTTGCTACTTGTCAAGGGATTTGTATTCCTATGGCTCATAATATGAGTAAATTACAAGAACATTTTAAAAATGATAATGACATAATGTTTTTATCACATTCTGTAACGCCAAAAATGGATAGTGTATCTGTATTAAGAGAATATGCAACAAGAAAAGGAATTATTGATAGTAAGTGGAATGTTACTACTGGAGATAAAAAGCATATTTATGAGTTGGCTAGGAAAAGTTATTTTGCCGTTTTAGATGAAGGTGATGGTGGTGATCAAGATTTTATTCATACCGAGAACTTTATTTTAATTGATAAAGAACGTCGTATAAGAGGAATTTATGATGGCACTAAGCTTGAAAATATACAAAAAATTATTACTGATATTTCTTTGTTAAAAGAGGAGTATAAAAGTAAATAAAAACTAGTATTTACTATTTAGAGTTCCCTTCTTCATCAAAATTTTTATTTATTTCTTGTTCAGTTTTAATTACAGATACAGCCAATGCTAATAACATAATAGCCATAGGTTGCCAGCTTATTTCTTTAGAAATAAACACAAAAATTAACGCAGCTATAAAGGATAATCCAGCATAAATTAAAAACTGTTTGCTAAAATAATTGTTGGCAAATTGCCAAATGCTTTCATTTTTAATGGTTTTGTTGGTTCTGTATCCGTAAAATCCATTTATTTTTTTAGGAGGAAAAAAATAAAAAACAATACTAAACAAGAATAGTAATCCATTAATAGATAATACGTAATAATACGGATTCATGATGTTAATTTTTTATAGACGAAATAATTCGCTTCAAAAATACATTAATATCTGCATTTTTAGTCAATCCCATTCTTACAATTACTAATTCTTGGTCTGGTAATATAAAAACGTTTTGCCCTTGATACCCATTAAAAGAATACATGTTCCTAGGTACATCTGGATATCTACCGCCATCATTTAACCATATTTGCGCACCATACCAACCTTTAGAAGTGGGGGTAGGTGTTGTTGCATACTTCACCCAATCTTTATCAAATAAATTTTCTCCATTCCAATTTCCGTTGTTTAGGTATAATAAACCAAGTTTAGCCCAATCTCTAGGTGTAGCCCAAGCGTATGAAGAACCTACATAATTTCCACTCATATCAGCTTCAACAACCATAGAACTCATGCCTATTTTATCAATCAAACTGCTATACCAAAAATCAAGATATTCTTGATGTGTAGGGAACTGTTTACGTAATATGCCTGATAATACATTAGTAGTTCCTGAAGAGTAATTCCAAGTTTCGTTAGGTTTTCCTATTAAAGGTTTATTAATCTGTGTTTTTGTAACATCTTTGTCTAAAAATAACATTCTTGTTGCATCAGATATTGAATTATAATCTTCTTCCCACTCTAAACCAGAATTCATTTGTAGTAAATTATGAATGGTAATATTTTTTCTTTCATCATTTTGCCATTCTTCAATAGGAGCTTTTGTCATTACATCTATTTTACCTTGACATTGTAAAATTCCAAATAAAGTAGAGGTAATACTTTTGGTCATAGACCAGCCTAAAAGCTTTGAGTTTTTATCAAACCCAGAGTCATATTTTTCAGAAACTATTTTGTTTTTATACACAACAACAACAGCTCTTGTTTTGTTTGTTTCATTAAAGATAGATTTAACAGCATTGTGTAATTTTCTATAATTAATATTATTGAAAACAGTATCTTTTGGTATGCCACTACCGTATGGAAAAGGGGTGATATTGTCTGGTTTTACTCTTTTTGGTCTTAGATAGTTTTCTGTAGGATCAAAATCATCAGAAACCAATACGCAACCTAAGCCTTCTCTATAAACCGCTTTTCTTTTTAAAAGACCAAAAGCAGAACCTATAGCTGTTTGTTCTTTTTTATTTATAAAGTCATCAGTTAAATTAATTGGCGAAAAATTATTATCGGTACTGTCTGTAAATGCTAAAGTTCTACCAGCAACATATACAGATGAAGCAGTGTTTTTAGCTGAATATCCTGCTAGGATGTTAAGTTTTGGGTAATTATAAAAAAAGGCTATAACAAGTAAAACTAAAATAGCAAATAAAAACTTTTTTAATAATTTCATGGTCAACGTTTTTTACGGCTAATATATATATTTTAATTATATAGAACTCATTTTTTACTAATCAAGTATTACCTTTGTTGAAAATTTAATATTTATATGTTTAGTATTGATAAAATTAGAGCTGATTTTCCTATTCTTAAAAGAGAAGTTCATGGTAAACCTCTAGTGTATTTTGATAACGGAGCAACTTCACAAACACCTCAGGTAGTTATTGATGCTATTGTAGATTATTATACAGGTTATAATGCAAATATTCATAGAGGAGTACATACTTTAAGTCAAGAAGCTACGGATAAATATGAAGAAGCAAGGGTAAAAATTCAACATCATTTTAATGCTAAACATTCCTATGAGGTTCTTTTTACATCAGGGACTACTCATAGTATAAACATAGTAGCGTCTGGATTTGCTTCAATATTGAAAAAAGATGATGAAATTATAGTTTCTGCTTTAGAGCATCATTCTAATATTGTGCCTTGGCAAATGTTATGTGAAAAAACAGGTGCCATTTTAAAAGTAATTCCAATGGATGAGGATGGTTCTTTGCGTATGGATGTGTTTCAAGAATTATTGAATGCAAAAACAAAACTTGTTTTTTGTAACCATGTATCTAATGCTTTAGGGACTATTAATCCTATTAAAGAAATTATTCATGCAGCGCATAAATTTGGAGCATATGTATTAATTGACGGAGCACAGGCTTGTCCGCATATTAAGCCAGATGTTCAAGAATTAGATGTAGATTTCTATGTTGCTTCTGCACATAAAATGTGCGGGCCAACTGGAGTGGGTGTTTTATATGGTAAAGAAGAATTATTACAGCAATTACCGCCTTATCAAGGTGGAGGAGAAATGATTGAAACGGTTACATTTGAAAAAACTACCTATGCTGGATTACCTCATAAGTTTGAAGCAGGAACACCAAATATTTGTGGCGGTATTGCCTTTGGAGTAGCTATTGACTATATGAATGCTATTGGGTTTGATGAAATAGCTAAGCAGGAAAATGATTTGTTAGCCTACGGAACAGAACAACTTGAAAAAATTGATGGTTTAAGAATTTATGGAACTACAAATAAAACGTCTGTTATTTCATTTAATATAGAAGGTATTCATCCTTATGATATAGGATCTATTTTAGACAAGTTAGGAATTGCAGTTCGAACAGGGCATCACTGTGCACAACCAATTATGGACTTTTATTGTATTCCTGGAACTGTTAGGGCTTCTTTTTCTTTTTATAATACTAAGGAAGAAATAGATGCTTTAGTTAAGGCTGTTAAAAAAGCTAAAATGATGTTAAGTTAAAAATCTATAACGAATCATTTTTTAGAAAATAGTAAATCCAGTGAGTTTTAAACACTGGATTTTTTATTAACTTAGATTTTAAATGCTATTATTTTACTCTGGTTTACCTAAACTACAAACTTCTTTTAGTAAGCTTTTTAATTCTTTAGGAGGGTTGTCTGCATCAAAAGTAGCAGACTTGTATGTTTTACCATTGGTATTGATAGTTATTGTAGCATGTAAAGACTTGTCTGATGCTCTATTGTTGGTAGGTGCTTTTAAATTATGAATTTCTTTAAGGTTAAGTTTATTTAAAAGATTTACTATTTTCTTTTGATTATAGTTTGAAATCTTAAACTCATTATCTTTTTCATTGTTTTTAAACTGAACTTTATTGGGGTGTACTTTTACCATTATAGAGGTTCCTCTAGTGGATGCTCTATAAATAATTTCATCAAAACCAGTAATGTTTTTGTCTTGCGAAAAAATAGATTGAGTACCTAAGAATAGAATAACAATAATAATCTTTAATAGATATTTCATTTTTAAATGTTTTAGCTTACTAATTTAAAAATAAAATATCTATTAATAATTTTATACTAGAATCTATATTGTTTTATAGTAATTTAATAAATAGGTTTTTCATCAGAAGAAAACTCGGTCATAAAACTCTCCGCTTTTTCAACTAATTGTTTACTTCCACAATAAAAAGGAACTCTTTGATGTAACTCAGTTGGTTGAATGTTTAAAATACGAGTAAAACCATCTGAAGCTTTACCACCAGCTTGTTCACAGATAAAAGCCATAGGGTTACATTCGTATAATAAACGGAGTTTTCCTTTAGGAGCAATAGCCGTAGCAGGATAAATATAAACGCCTCCTTTTATCATATTTCTATGGAAGTCAGAAACTAAAGATCCTATATATCTTGCAGTATAAGGTCTGTTGTCTTCTTTGTTTAATTCTTTACAATGAATTAAAAAACGTTTCATTCCTTCTTGGAAATGTGTGAAATAACCTTCACTTACAGAGTATATTTTTCCTATTTCAGGAAATTGCATATTAGGGTGTGATAAGTAGAAAGTTCCAATAGCAGGATTTAAGGTAAATCCATTTACACCATTTCCTGTTGTAAATACTAACATGGTTGAAGTTCCATAGGCAACATAACCTGCAGCAACTTGCTCACTTCCTTTTTGTAAAAAATCCTCTTTTGTAACTGGTGTGCCAATAGGAGAAATTCTTCTGTAAATAGAAAAAATAGTACCCACAGAAACATTAACATCAATATTTGAAGAACCGTCTAAAGGATCCATCAATAAAACATATTTATTTTCATTGGTTTTATTTCTACCTTCAACTATAACAAAATCATCTTCCTCTTCACTAGCAATTCCACAAACAATTTCACGATTAATAAGTGTTTGTTTAAATAAATCGTTAGCTAAAACATCTAGTTTCTGTTGTGCTTCTCCCTGAACATTTATATCTCCAGCTGCACCAGTGATATCTACTAACCCCGCTTTTCTAATTTCATGATTCACCACCTTAGCAGCTAGTCGTATAGAGTTGATTAAGCGAGATAATTCACCTGAAGAATATTTGAAGTCTTTTTGATTCTCAATAATAAACTCACCAAGAGTCGTGTGCTTGTTATTCATGTTAGATCTTTGTGTTTGGTACAAAGATGCCAACTTTTTTACGTTTCTACAACGATTTCGTATTTTAAAATTTTCAACAAATAAAAATGATGTGTTTTAATTTTTTGCTTTATTTTAAGGCATAGGTATTCAAAGTATATTTACAACAAATTTATTTGTACATGGGTTTTATTATTAGACAAGGAGAAGCAAGAGATGCTCAACAAATTTTAGATTTAATTATTGAATTGGCAGTTTTTGAAAAGTTGCCTAATGAAGTGGATTTAACAGTAGAAGATTTGTTAAGAGATGGTTTTTCGTCTAATCCTAAGTTTAAGACGTTTGTAGCAGAAGAAGATGATAAAGAAATTATAGGAATGACATTGTTTTATGAACGCTATTCAACATGGAAAGGAAAAGCTATCCATTTAGAAGATTTAATGGTAACACAATCTAAAAGAGGTATAGGGGCAGGAAAAGCTTTATATGCGGCAGTTTTAAAGTATGCTCATGATAATGGTTATAAAAGAGTAGCTTGGGAGGTTTTAGATTGGAATGAGGGAGCCATTAAGTTTTATGAAAGTACTGGTGCTAAAATTTTAGATGGTTGGCAAGTGGTACAAATGAGAGAAGAAAAATTACGTGAATTTATTGAGAATATTTAAAAGAATGAGAATATTTAAGTTTGGTGGAGCTTCAGTAAAAGATCCAGAAGGAGTTAAAAATGTTGCTCGTGTTTTAAAACATGAAGGAACAGAAAATACATTAGTAGTTATTTCCGCAATGGGTAAAATGACTAATGCTTTTGAAAAATTGGTAGATGCCTATTTTTATAAAAAGGAAGACATAAATAATGCTTTATTATTTATACAGAACTTTCACCATGATATGCTGGCAGGACTGTTTTCGGATGAAAAAGCTAATGCTTATGCTAAAGTAGATCACTTGTTTGGAGAGCTTAGCGGTTTTATGATTCGTAATAAATCAGTTAATTACAATTATATTTACGATCAAATTGTTGGATATGGAGAGTTGTTGTCTACTACTATTGTTAGTGAATATCTAAAAACTATTGATGTAGATAATGAATGGTTGGATGTAAGAGGTTTTATACGTACAGATACTAATTACAGAGATGCAAAAGTGGATTGGGATTTTACAGAAAAAACAATTCAGGATAATATTGATGTAGCAAAATTAAACATAACGCAAGGTTTTTTAGGACGAAACAATAATGAAACAACTACTCTAGGTAGAGAAGGTTCTGATTATACGGCAGGTATTTTTGCTTATTGTTTAAATGCTGAGAGTGTAACTATATGGAAAGATGTAGAAGGTGTTTTAAATGCTGATCCAAGAGTATTCTCTGAAACTGAACTATTACAAGAAATATCATATGCAGAGGCTATAGAGATGGCTTTTTATGGGGCTTCTGTAATACACCCAAAAACAATTCAACCTTTAGAAAAGAAAAATATTCCATTATATGTCCGTTCTTTCGATGATTTAAATAAAAAAGGAACTAAAATTAGTAAAGGGGTATTGTTAAAGCCATTAACTTCTTGTTACATTGTTAAGAAAGATCAAATTTTAATATCAGTATCTGCTAAGGACTTTTCTTTTATGGTGGAAGATAATATTAGCCATGTTTTTAAAAGACTTCATGATTTTAAATTAAAAGTTAATCTAATTCAAAACTCAGCTTTAAGTTTTTCAGTATGTGTAGAAGATAAGTTTGGGAATTTTGATGCGCTGTATGAAGAACTTCAGGAGACATATTTGATAACTTCTTATAAAGATGTTACCCTATTTACAATAAGGCATTTTACGGATGAGGCTATTGCTTCTATTAGAAAAAGAGGACAAGCAATTATTAGACAAATTAATACAGAAACAGCACAGTTAGTCATACAAGAAAAAGTGAAAAGCTCATAAATTTACGCTATATTTGCAGTTATGTCTAACTGCTTTCTAATATGGGATTAGTAACACCTAAAGAAATAGCAAAAGCAATTAGTGCCGATAAATTTGGAGTGTTTGGAACGATATCGGGCTGGTTGTTAATGAAGATTTTGCGTATTTCTAAAGCCAATGAGGTTTATAATAAACACAAGCATAAAAAAGATTTACCATTTTTAAATGGATTGTTAGAAGAGTTTCAAATTGAATTTGAAATTCCAGAGGAAGATTTAAAACGTATTCCTAAAGATGGAGCCTTTATAACAATTTCAAATCATCCGTTAGGTGGGATTGATGGGATATTATTACTTAAGTTATTGGTTGAAAAAAGACCTGATTATAAAATAATAGCTAATTTTTTATTACATAGAATAGAGCCGTTGAAGCCTTATGTAATGCCTGTTAATCCTTTTGAGGGGCATAAAGATGCTAAATCAAGTGTAGCAGGTATAAAAAATGCATTATTACACCTCAGAGAAGGTAAACCATTAGGTATATTTCCAGCTGGAGAAGTATCTACATACAGAGATGGAAAGTTAATGGTAGATAAAGAATGGGAACAAGGTGCAGTTCGTTTGATAAAAAAAGCTAAAGTGCCTGTAATTCCAATATACTTCCATGCAAAGAATAGTAAGCTTTTTTATTTTTTATCTAAAATAAGCGATACATTACGTACAGCAAAATTACCTTCGGAATTATTATCTCAAAAAAATAGAGTTATAAAAGTTAGAATAGGGAAGCCTATTTCTGTAAAAGATCAAGACGCCTATTCTGAAATTACCGATTTTTATCAATTTTTACGTAAAAAAACTTATATGTTGGCAAATCCATTTGAGAAGACACCTCAAAAGATTCTGTCTACACAAAATTTAAAAATCCCTAAAAAAGTAAAAAAAATAGCCTCTCAAAAAGCTCCAGACTTATTTGTCAAGGAAGTAGATAAATTAAGAGATGATGGAAAGAGGTTGTTAATGAGTAAAAATTATGAGGTGTTTTTTGCAAATGCAAGGGAAATTCCAAATATTTTACATGAAATCGGTAGGCTTAGAGAAGTTACTTTTAGAGAAGTAGGAGAGGGAACTAATAAACCTATTGATTTAGATAAGTTTGATAGGTATTATTACCATCTATTTTTATGGGACAATGATGAAAAAGAATTAGTTGGTGCTTATAGAATGGGATTGGGGAAAGATATTTTCAAAAAGTATGGAATTAACGGTTTTTATATTCAAACTTTGTTTAGAATAGAACCAGAATTGCATACAATGATGCAAAGCACTATTGAATTGGGTAGGGCTTTTATATCTAAAAAATATCAACAAAAGCCTATGCCATTGTTTTTATTATGGAAAGGAATTGTTCATGTAACATTACGTTATCCAAAATATAAATATTTAATGGGAGGCGTAAGTATTAGTAATCAGTTTTCAGAGTTTTCAAAGTCTTTAATGATTGAATTTATGAAGTCTCATTATTATGATCCTTACGTAGCACAATATATACATCCGAAAAAAGAGTTTAAAGTAAAACTTAAAGATGCTGACAAAGATTTTGTATTTGATGCAACCGAAGCAGATATGCAAAAGTTTGATAAGATTATAGATGAGTTAGAACCAGGAGCATTAAGAATTCCAGTTTTAATTAAGAAGTATGTTAAACAAAATGCAAGATTAGTAGCTTTTAATGTAGATCCAAAGTTTAATAATGCTATAGATGGTTTAATGTATATTAAAGTGGCAGATATACCTGATAGTACAGTAAAACCAGTAATGGAAGAGTTTCAGGCTGAGCTAGAAAAAAGGGCTACAGAAATATTAAATAAATAGATATAAAATATATAAAACTCCAAATTCATTTTTGGAGTTTTATATATTTTATATCTAGGCTGTTTTATCACAACATGTTTTTTTACAATCAGAAGCACAAGCAGTTTTAGTTTTTTCTTCTGTTTTTGCTTTACAGCATTCTTTTTCACAATCACCTTTGCATCCTTTGGTTTCTTTGTTTTCAGTTTTATTACAACAAGCCATTTCGCAATTAGCTTTACATTTCTTTAAGTTTCCTTCTTTTTTTGAGCTTATCTCAGAAGCTTTATACATGTTTCCAGCAATCCCTTCTACAAATGCAATTAAATCTGCTTTGTTAGTTTTGTTAGCATCATATTTTATATTAGCTATACTATCATTAAAAATAACTTTAGCATCAATTACTCCTTCTTTTTTAGATAAATCAGAGGCAATTTTTTTAGCACATCCTATTTCACAAGTCATTCCTGAAATACTTAATGAAATTTCTTTAGCATCTTCCTTTTGGCTTTTACAACTAATTGCTAAAAAGCTAATTAAAGTAAAAATTAATGTTATTTTTTTAATACTCATTATTTTGTGTTATTGGGTTATATCGCAAATTTATCAATAAAATAAGTTTTCTAACTATTAATATCCGATTTTTGCATTTAAATTCAACAAGAAAATGAATAATCATCAGCAAAAATGGATGTACTTAATTGTTTTATCTCTTATTTGGGGTAGCTCTTTTATTTTAATGAAGAAGGCATTAGTTGGATTAACCCCAATACAATTAGGAGCGTTTAGAGTAATTATAACAGCTATTTTTCTTTTTTTTATTGGGTTTAAAAAGTTAAAGCAAATAAAAAGGGATCAATGGAAATGGGTTTTGATAAGTGCGTTATTAGGAACTTTTTTTCCTTCATTTTTATATGCTTATGCTATTTCAGGTATTGATAGTTCAATAGCGTCAATTCTTAATTCAATAACCCCTTTTAATGCTTTATGGGTAGGAGCAATATTTTTTGGTATAGTTTTTAAGAGAAGTCAAATAGTTGGAATTTTAATAGGGCTTTTAGGTACTGTTATTTTAATATTGAAAGGAGCTGATTTAAACCCACATCAAAATTATTGGTATGCATTGTTGCCAATAGCATCTTCTTTAGGTTATGCATTTAATGTAAATATTATAAAAAAATATTTACAGGATCTAGAAGCTTTAGCAATTACTACAGGTAATTTTGTCTTGATTGTAATACCAGCATTGTTAGTGCTTATTTTTTCTGGATTTTTTACCTCTTTCGAGCTAACTGAAAAAACAGAACTGTCTTTGGTTTATATCTTTATTTTAGCCATTGTAGGAACAGGGTTAGCTAAAATTATGTTTAATAAATTAATTCAAATTTCATCACCTATATTTTCTACATCTGTAACTTATTTAATACCTATTGTAGCTGTTATTTGGGGAGTTGTTGACGGGGAAAAATTAAGTTTAATTCAGTTGTTTGCTGCGTTAGTTATTTTATTTGGCGTGTATTTAGTGAACAAACAAAACTCTTAAATAAAAAAGCCAAGTAAATTACTTGACTTTTTTATTTAAGAGTTATTTATTGAAAGTCTGCATCTGAAACACCTTCGTTTATTTTAATTTCTTTGACGGTAAATTCCATTTCCATTGGTCCCATTTTTTGAGACATTTTATGAGGAAATTTAATTCCATTTACATCTTTATATTCAGAGTAAGTAATTGGAACTTTCATATCACCTTGAGGTCCTTTCATTGTTTTAACTTCTTTAACTTTTAAACCAGTTTTTACATCATAAAATACTTCATTCTCTCCAGATTTTATAACATATGCATTTTTACCATTTATAGGCTCAATTCTATCTAAGGTGCCTTTTCTGTATTGTTCATCAGAAAAAGGAGAAGTTGCACTTTTCATTTCTGAAAGCTCTTTGCCTTCAAGAGGTGTTTTTTGCCCTCGAGCTTCTTGATACCCTTTAGAGCCATCAAAAATAGTTTTTTGCATTACATTACCCATAACAGAAACAACAGTTGATTGTTTGTTAGGAAAAGAAGATTTTTGGCTTAAACTAACTGCCATACCTTGTATAGTTGCATTAGACTTTATAGCAAGAGATTTAACAGATAAAACTTTAGATTTCCCACCAATAACTTTATAATAATTATCAATTACTGTGTTAGAATTAACTCCTGAAGGAATAGGTAAACTCATAGCTGGTTTAGAAGACGGGTTTCCATATTTATCAAAATATTTGATATTATAATCAACTGTTTTTTCTAAGTTTTTTAAAACATCAATTCCTTTCCCTGTAATTATAATTCTAGCTTTATTTCCTTTGAAATATTTAAGAGCCGCATTTTGAACATCTTCTAAAGTTACCGAATTTATGTTTTCTAAATACTTTTCATAAAAATTTTCAGGAAGGTTATATCTAGCTATATTTAATGCAAAACGAGCAGCTGTTGAAGGCTTTTGAACATTTCTTACAAAGCTACCAATATATTCAGCTTTAGAATTTTTAAGTTCTTCAGCAGTTACTTTTTGATATCTAATTTTATTAATCTCTTTTTGGATCTCTACTACAGCACTATCAGTAACTATATTTCTTACTGCTGCACCTGCTCTAAATTTACCAACACCTTTTAATTTGTTTTGAGAAATACTTGAGTATGAGCCATAAGTATATCCTTTATCTTCTCGAAGATTCATAAATAAACGAGCAGTACCTCCACCTCCTAAAATATTGTTAGCTAATAAAGCTGCGTAATAATCATCATCACCAAGCGTTAAGTCTAAAGAGTTAACTACAGCTATTTCAGATTGAACTGCATTAGGCATGTCTATAAAATTTATTTCTGTAGTATCAACATTTGTAGGAGTAGTTAATGCCTTAGACGGGATAATACCCTTAGACCAATTATTAAAAAGGGTTTTAACTAAATTTTTGGTTTTGCTAGGTGTAATATCACCTACAATAACTAAATACGCATTATTAGGTCTGAAATACGTGTTGTAATGTTTTTTTACATCTTCTAAAGTAATATTTTTAATGCTTTCTTTGGTTTCAAATTCTCCATAGGGATGGTTTTTACCATAAACAAGAGCATCTTCTACTCTTCCAGCTATAGCTTTTACGTTTTTTTCATTGGCTTTAATTCCTTCTAAAGTCCTTTCAACAGATTTATCAAATTCTTCTTTAGTGAATTTTGGATCTTTAACTCCATCAGCCATTAACTTAAGAACTTCAGGGAAATACTTGGTTAAAGATCTAGCAGAAGCACCATTACTTCTGTAAGAAACAGTAGCGCCTAAATAATCGATACGTTCGTTAAAGTCATCTTTAGAAATTTTAGAGGTTCCATTACCCATTAAGCTTCCCATTAAGTTAGAAACTCCAGTTTTATTCCCTTCAGTAATTGGTGTATTGTCAATAGTTAAAGAAGCAGAAACGCGAGGAAGTTTATGGTTTTCAACCATTATAACCTTTAGCCCATTTGGTAAGCTGAATTTTTCAGGCTTTCCTAATTTTATTTTTGGAGCTGGCCCTGGTTTAGGTTGTATACTTCTATCTAGTTGTTGAGCATTTACAGCAAAAGACATTGTAACAACTGCTAATGCTGATAATATTATTTTTTTCATAATATGTCTTATTACTGTGTTATTTTTTTGATTCTGGTAAATATTCCATTACCAGTCTTTGGTTTTTATTTAAATATTTATTAGCTATTTTTTTTATTTCTTCCCTAGTTATAGATCTGTAAATTTCGATCTCGCTATTTATTAGGTTGGTATCTCCATATAAGACATTATATCTAGCTAAAGAGTTGGCAATACCTTCCACACTTGAATTTGAGTTCACAAAATCATTTTCAAATTTGTTCTGTAATTTTTGGAAGTCTTTCTCGCTAATTAAATTATTTTGAAGCTTAATAATCTCTTCGTCAATTTCTTTTGTTAAACTATTTAATGTGTTTTTCCCTAAAGGAAGTGCATAAATTATGTAAGTACCATAATCTTCTTGGCTTAAATTAAAAGCACCTGCTTGTAAAGACATTTTTTTAGTATCTACTAACTTTTTGTATAAGACCGAGCTTTTTCCACTGCTTAAATATGTTGAAATCATATCCAAAACTCTTGCATCTCTCGTTTTCATAGAAGGAGTTCTATAGGCTTGTACAATAGCTGGTATTTGAATGTTAGGATCATAGGCTTTGGCATAAAACTCCTTAGTAATTGGATCTTCTTTAGGAAAATTTCTACGAATATCTTTTCCTTTAGGAATTGATCCAAAATAAGCCTCAATCAATTTTTTTGTTTGAGAGATATTGATATCTCCAGCAACAACAAGTGTAGCGTTATTTGGAACATAGAATTTTTTATTGAAAGCTAAAAACTCATCTAAAGTTGCCGCATCAAGGTGTTCCATTTTACCAATAGTTGTCCCTTTGTATGGGTGTTTTTTAAACATGTTTTTCTTAACATTTTCTAAAAAACGAGAATAGGGTTGGTTATCAACTCGAAGTCGCTTTTCTTCTTTTACAACTTCATTTTGTGTATCTACACCTTCCTGTTTAATAATAGGATGCAATAACCTTTCTGACTCCATCCAAAGTCCTAACTCTAGATTGTTTGAGGGGAATACCTCATAATAATATGTTCTGTCATCTGTAGTGTTTGCATTGTTAGTTCCTCCATTAGAAGAAACTATTTTAAACCATTCTCCTTTTTTAATATTTTTTGTTCCTTCAAATAATAAATGCTCAAAAAAATGAGCCATTCCTGTACGGTTGGGCTGTTCATCTTTAGCGCCTACATGATACATTACTGACGTTGTAACTACAGGAGCAGTATTGTCTTGATGTAAAATAACATGCATTCCATTCTTTAAATTGTACTCTTCGAACTCAACTTTTTGTGCATTTGCTGTAATGGCAAGTAGTAAAGTTGTAGAAAGAGTTATCAAGCTTTTCTTCATTGCGTACTATTTAGTTAATATATGTTGTATACGACGGGTAATGTTTAAATTTGTTACAATTCAAATATGAAAATAATTAAGAATATCTAAAGTGTTTGTTTTTAGAGGGTATATTTCTGTTTTTAAGGTTGTTTAGTAAAATAAAATACTTATCTTTGCTGCCGCTCAATTCATGTTGAATGGATTGAAGTTAAATGTATAAACGCAAAATAATAAGTATGTACGCAATCGTAGAGATAGCAGGGCAGCAATTTAAAGTAGCAAAAGACCAAAAAGTATACGTTCATCGTTTACAAGAGGCAGAAGGATCAAAAGTAACTTTTGATAAAGTAATGCTAATTGAAGATAAAGGAAACGTTACTATTGGCGCCCCAGCTATAGAAGGTGCAGGTGTAACTGCAACAGTTTTAGGTCACTTAAAAGGTGATAAGGTAATCGTCTTCAAAAAGAAAAGAAGAAAAGGTTACAAAAAGAAAAATGGACACAGACAATATTTAACTGAAATTCAAATTGAAGGTATTTCTGCGTCTGGAACCAAAGCAGCTCCAAAAAAAGAAGCTAAAAAGGCAGCGCCAAAGGCTTCAAAAAAAGGAGATGATTTAAAGAAAATCGAAGGAATTGGTCCTAAGATCGCTGAAACATTAACTGCTGCTGGGATTTCAACTTTTGCTGAGTTAGCAAAAACTGAGCCAGCTAAAATTTCTGAAATTATTGCAGGAGTTCGTGGTAATCATGTTACAGATACTTGGCCTACTCAAGCTGGTTTAGCTGCAGATGGTAAGTGGGACGAATTAAAAGTATTACAAGATAAGTTAGACGGGGGCGTTGAAAAATAAACCTGTAAGTTTAATCTAAAAAAACTCAATTAAGATGGCTCATAAGAAAGGTGTCGGAAGTTCGAAGAACGGTCGTGAATCGGAATCGAAACGTTTAGGAGTAAAAATATTTGGAGGACAAGCTGCTATTGCAGGTAATATTATTGTTCGTCAAAGAGGAACTCAACACAATCCAGGTGAAAATGTATATATGGGAAAAGACCATACTTTACATGCAAAAGTAGATGGAGTTGTGAAATTTCAAAAGAAAAGAGATAATAAATCTTATGTTTCTATAGTTCCATTTGAAGCTTAGGAAACACTATTAATATCTTATATAAAAAGAGCTGTAATTTTTAAAATTACAGCTCTTTTTTATTGTTATTGATTGATGAATAATAAGATGCTTGTTTTTTATTATTACATAATTTATAAGCTGTAAAAGGCATAAAACAAATAGTGTATATGGGATAGGTTGAATTTAGTTTGTTTTGGTACTGTATTAGTCTTTTATGGTTAAAATAAATTCTTTTAATAAAATATATTTTAATGTGTAATAATATTTTTTGATTAAGTTAAATAAGAACTTAATTATTTTTAGTAGTTAGAAAAATATAAAATATTAAAGGTATAAAAATATAAAGGCTTTCATTTTTAATGAAAGCCTTTATTTGAATATTGTTTTAATAAATATTTTAATTTCCTTTGAAGCGATCTAACCCATCTTTAAGCCACTTATAGTATGTGTCTTTGTCTGTGTATTGTTCTGGTGTGTTTAATACTTCTAGATTAGGGCTTAAAGATACATAAAATGGCTGTGAAGCAGTTTTAAAGTTAGCTATTTGTAATGTAGCCCATTTATCTCCGTAGGTTCTTATTCTTTTTATTTTACCATTAGGCTTGATGTAATCAAACTGTTCTGCTTCAGGTAATACTCTTTCATGATCATCTACGTATAATGATATTAATACATAATCATTATTTAAAACAGAATATACATCAGGTTGGCTCCAAATATTTTCTTCCATTTTACGACAGTTAACACATGCCCATCCTGTAAAGTCTAGTAGTATAGGTTTGTTTACAGATTTAGCGTATGCAACACCTTCATTAAAGTCTTTGAAACAATTTAAATTTAATGGACATTGATTGTCTTGTTGATAAATACTATGGAATTGAGGTGGTGCAAATCCGCTTAATATTTTACCTTGATCCCAAGCCGGCTTTTGCATAACACCAGGTGCTAAATATACAGCTATACCTAATGATAATATACCTAGTAATATTCTAAAGAAAGATATTTTTCCATATTTCTTGCCTATAAATCCAAAAAGATATAATGCCATTAATAAGGCTAATAAGGCCCAAATACCAATAAAAATTTCACGTTTTAAGATATTCCAATGACCTACTAAATCTGCATTTGATAAGAATTTGAAAGCAAAAGCTAACTCTAAGAAACCTAAAATAACTTTTACAGTGTTTAACCATCCTCCGGATTTTGGTAAAGAATTTAACCATCCTGGGAACATTGCAAATAAAGCGAAAGGTAAAGCTAATGCAGCACCAAAACCTACCATACCAGCGGTTAATTGCATTGCACCTCCATTAGATGTCAATGAACCTGCTAATAATGAACCTAAAATAGGACCAGTACATGAAAATGAAACAATAGCTAAAGTTAATGCCATAAAGAAAATCCCTATTATTCCTCCAATTCCAGAAGCTGAATCTGCTTTATTACTCCATGAGCTAGGTAAAGTTAATTCGTAAAATCCAAAGAAAGAACCAGCAAAGAAGATAAGTACTAAAAAGAAGAATACATTTAACCATACATTAGTTGAAATGTTGTTTAAAATCTCTGGATCTAATGTGTCTAAGAAGTGGAAAGGTAAACTTAATAAACCATAAATAAGAACGATAAAGAACCCATACATTATAGCGCTTCCTAAGCCTTTCCCTTTTTGCTCAGACCTCTTTGTAAAGAATGAAACTGTTAAAGGAACCATTGGGAATACACAAGGTGTTAAGAAAGCCAAAAGACCTCCTACAAAACCTAATAAAAAAATATTTAATAAGCTGTCTCCTTGTTTTTCAGTTGCTTGTTCTGTTGAGCTTTTTAATAAAGCGGTGTTTTTTAAGTCAAGTTTTAACGATTGAGATAACATCTCACTTTTTTCATCTACTTCAGCAACAGTTTGTTCTACTTTTTGTCCGGTTAATGAAAATGTAAAATCTTCATCAAAAGGCAAACAGTATTCCTTACATACTTGGGCGTCTAGATTAAGAGTGATTTGAGTTAAAGATGGATCTGTAAGGTTTATTCTTTGGATTAAAGTAGCTTCTTCAACAAAGAAAATTTCATCTTTTCCCCATATTTCACTGAATTCTGTTTCAGTCTCACTTTCTTTGGCTTTACCACTTAAGGTATAACCTGATTGCCCTTCAGCGGGTGTAATTGTCATGGGAAGTGAAGCATCCTCTGGGTTATATTGGGAATATAGATGCCAATCTTCTGCAATTACAACATTAAAAATTAAATCATATTCGGTGTCCGAAACTTTTTCAACAGTAGGCGTAACCAAAAGAGGGTTATCATCTGTCTGGGAGAATGTAACGAAACCTATAAAAAATAAAATCAGAGTAAAGAGTTTTTTCATTCTATTAATTGTTTACAGGGGTTGATATATACTTAACTTGTACTATATTAGTTGTCTTGTCTGAGGGTAAAAAGCGTCTATCTTGACGTTTTCCTAAAATCCAAATAATTTCATTTTTATCAGAGCAAAGCAACCATATATTTTGTTTTTCAATTAGTGATATTTTCTCGTCTTTGAAAAATTTACTTACTTTCTTTTTACCTTTCATTCCTTTGGGGTAAAAGAAATCACCATCGTTCCACTTGCGTAAAGTTAGGGGGTAATTTAGTAAATTTTTATCAACATATATAGTGTTTTTATCTAAAGATACTTTTTTTTGAACGTTTTTAAATGATAAATTTATAGGCTCACTGATTTTTTTTGTATTACAAGTTATTGTAAAGTGCTGTTTATCAGTGGTTGTTTTTTTATCAGACGGTAAAAGTAATAAAAAATCTCTGTCTTTCAATAATATGTGAGATTTTGTTAGAATCATTTTTCCTGATTGTGCATTAATTAAGTTATAAACATCATTCCATTCGGTAAAACCATAGGATTTTAAAAAGTAATAAAGATATGCTTTTGGGTTGTTTAAGTTGTTGAGTTCTTTAATGCTAAGTTTAGTTGTATTTTTGTCATAAGATACAACTTTTGAGTGTTTTAACGAAACACCTTCGTCAATTATTTGTTGACTTTGTTTTAAGAATGTAGCTGTATTATTAAATGTTTTCGTAAGTCCTGGGTTAATTTCTTTTAAAATAGGTATAACTTTATGGCGTATTTTATTCCTTAAGTATTCAGTATGAGTATTACTGCTATCATCTCGCCAAGAGATATTTTGAGTTTTAGCAAATTGAATTATTTCTTTTCTTGAGAAGGGTAATAAAGGTCTAATTATATAATTATTTATTTCTGGTATACCAGTTAATCCCTCAAGTCCAGTTCCTCTAGTAAAATTAATTAAAAAGGTTTCTATATTATCATCAGCATGATGTGCGGTTGCTAAAAAATCGAAATTATTTGTACTAACGATTGTTTTAAACCAATTGTATCTAAGGTGTCTTGCTGCAACTTGAGTTGATTGTTTATTTTTTTTAGAATGTAATTTAGTGTTAAATCTAATGTTAAATATTTCTAAATCTAACTCATTTGCTAGTTCATTTACAAATAGTTCATCTTCATCACTTTCTTCGTTTCTTAACTGAAAATTACAATGAGCTAAAGCTATCGGGTAGTTTAGTTTTTTTAATAAACAGGTTAGTACAACACTATCTACTCCACCAGAAATGGCTATTAAAGTTTTCTTTTCTTTCAGAAAAGGAAACTTTGTAGTTAAATGTTGTTCAAATTCTTTAAGCATTCGTTTCTAGCTGTTTATTTAACCAATCAATAATGTTATTTAGCATTTCTTCTTTACATAGATCATTATGTAGTTCATGGTAACCGCCATCATATAACTTAATTGTTGCGTAGTTAGTATTGTCTGCAAACTCTTTTGTGCCTTTATGGTCTATTATTTTATCAGAAGTACCATGAAGTAATAATGTTGGAGTTTTAAGTAATGATGCATTTTCTATAGCCCATTGACCTGAATCTATAAAGGTTAATGAATAATTCGGACTTATTTTGTCATGAACTAATGGATCATCAATGTATTTTTTAACTTCAATTTTATCTCTTGAAATATTTTGAGTCTCAATTTCATTTCCTAATGTTATAGATGGGGCAATTTTTTGCATTACTTTTCCTAATGATAATTTCCATTTTGGAGGTTGAAAGGCAAGTTTTAAAAAAGGACTCGTAGCTATTAGTCCTGATAATTGGTGTTTCTTTCGTAATGTAAAATTTATAGTTGCATTTCCGCCCATTGAATGACCATACAAAAATATCGGTTTAGATTCAAAAAAATCATTAGCTTTATCTATAAGAATAGAAATACTTTCTAATACGTATTCATAACCTGGATTATGACCTCTCTTACCTTTGGTTTTTCCATGCCCAAAATGATCAAAAGCAATAACTCCAAATTGATTTTCTGCAAGCTTTTGAGCAACATGTGCATAACGTCCTGAATGTTCACCCATTCCGTGGATAATTACAATAATAGCTTTAATTGATTCTGGTTTCCAGTACTGTCCAAAAAAAGTAGTTTTATGATAGTTGAAATTAAATTCTTTGTGAATCATTAAGTAGATTTTAAGTTAATAGAAGGCTTCTGTTTATTAGTAAATATAAGTAAACTATTTGGAGTTTAATAAGACATATTTCATAGCTTTGGCTTTTAACAGACATTCTTCATATTCTTTTTCAGGGATTGATTTAGCTGTAATTGCTCCTCCAACAGAATACGAAATATATTGTTTGTTTTGGTCGTATAAAATACTTCTGATAATTACATTAAAGTCAAAATCATTATCAGGAGTAAAATATCCAATAGTTCCAGAGTATAATCCTCTTTTGGTTTCTTCTAGTTTCTCAATGATTTCCATTGCAGATATTTTTGGAGCTCCTGTCATACTACCCATAGGAAATGTGTCTTTAATAATATCAACAGGATGAATATTAGGTGCAGTTTCAGAAGTAATTGTAGAGATCATTTGATGAACTTGTTTAAATGAGTACACTTTACACAATTCTTCAACTTTTACAGTTCCTTTTTTAGCTGTTCTTGATAAGTCATTTCTAACTAGATCGACTATCATTATATTTTCTGATCTTTCTTTTTCATCTCTAGCTAGATCAAAAGCTATTTTATCGTCTTCTATTTTATTAATTAAACGTTTAGCAGTTCCTTTTATTGGTTGAGAAACAATCTTATTTCCCACTTTTTTGATATATCTTTCAGGTGTTGCAGAAATCACATACTGTTCGTTATTTTTAAAAAAAGTAGCAAAAGGGGGTTCAGAAATTTCATTTAAGTGTTTGTATATTTTGTAAGGGTTAATTGTAGAGTTTTCTATATAAAATTCCTGACAAAAATTAGCTTCATAAATATCGCCTCGATGAATGTGTTCTAAAACCTTACTTACTTTTTCGTGATATTCATCTTTATGAATTCTTAGCTTTATTTTTATTTTTTCAGAACTTTGTGGTTTGTTTAGAGATAAACTATTAGGGTTTGTTTCATATATTTCCTCAAAATCTTCTTCTAGTTCATCATCAATCATTTGTAAATAATGAAACTCTACAGTGCTTTCTTTAATGAAAATTAATTTTTGAGGTTGAAAAAAATAAAGATCAGAGAAATTTAACCCATCGAAATTGTTGGAAGATAATTGTTCAACATCATTTTTAACATCGTATGAGATGTATCCAAAAATATAATCCTTAGTATAAGATTGATATTCTTTTAATTTATCAAAAGCATTATGGTAGTCAGTTTTGATTGATGTAAATTCTTCTATGGCTAAAGCGCAATCAAAAGAAGTATATGTTTGGTCATGATTGTTTGAGTCTAACCAAACAAAGGTGTCAAATTGTGTACTCCAAATAAAAAGCTTTTCTTTAAACTCCTTTGGATTGTCTATTGAAAACTCACGAACCGTTCTAATCATTAGGCAAAAATAATAAACCCGATAGAAAAAGTAACTATCGGGTTTTGAGTTTTAGTTTAATATTTAGTTTAACTTATTTTTTGAGGTTTAATTTCTTTTTTATCTTTATTTAATTTTAGAGAAACATTTTCTGTTTTTTTTAGCTCTATTTTTATTTCTTTTTCAGGTTTGTTATGTGCATGGTCTTTTGAAGCATGACCTCCTAATATAGGTGCGATAACCAAACCAACTAGACATGTAAGTTTTATTAAAATATTCATAGAAGGTCCAGAGGTGTCTTTGAATGGGTCTCCAACAGTATCGCCAGTAACAGCTGCTTTGTGCGCATCTGAGCCTTTGTAGGTCATTTCTCCATTAATTTCAACACCAGCTTCAAATGATTTTTTAGCATTGTCCCAAGCGCCTCCAGCATTATTTTGAAAAATAGCCCACATTACACCAGAAACACAAACTCCCGCCATATACCCGCCTAAAGGTTCAGCACCAAAAACCAGTCCAATTATAATAGGAGTAATAATGGTAATTAAGCCAGGTAAAATCATTTCTTTAAGTGCAGCTTTTGTTGAAATATCAACACATTTTGCGTATTCAGGTGTACCAGTACCTTCCATGATGCCTGGGATTTCTCTAAACTGTCTTCGCACTTCATGAACCATTTGCATGGCAGCTTTACCTACTGATTGCATTGCTAAGGCTGAAAAAATAACAGGGATCATCCCTCCAATGAAAAGAGCTGCTAAAACATCGGCTTTAAAAATATTTATTCCATTAATACCTGTAAAAGTAACATAAGCAGCAAATAAAGCTAAAGCAGTTAATGCTGCTGATGCAATTGCAAACCCCTTACCAACTGCAGCTGTAGTGTTTCCTACAGAGTCTAAAATGTCAGTGCGTTCTCTTACATGTTCTTCTAGTTCACTCATTTCTGCAACACCACCAGCATTGTCGGCTATTGGTCCGAAAGCATCGATAGCTAATTGCATAGCAGTTGTTGCCATCATTGCTGAAGCTGCTAAAGCGACCCCGTAAAAACCAGCGAAAAAATAAGAGCCATATATTGCAGCTGCAAATAGTAAAACAGATAAGAAGGTTGATTTCATTCCTACGGCTAAACCGGCAATGATATTAGTTCCGGCTCCAGTTGCACTATTTTGTACAATATCTAATACTGGTTTTTTTCCTAAACTAGTATAATATGATGTAACCATAGATATTAAAGCTCCCACAGCCAATCCAATACAAGATGCCCAAAAAACACTAGAAGAGGAAATACTTTTTATACCTTCTCCAAAGAAATTCATCTGAATAGTTTCTGGAAGCATCCATTTTATTAAAAAATAACTGGCAATTAAAGTAATTATTATAGATGTCCAGTTACCAGTATCTAAGGCCTTTTGAACTTGACTTTCTTTAGCATTATTATCTTTTATATTTACTAGAAAAGTGCCTATAATAGAGGCAATAATTCCTACACCAGCAATAACTAATGGTAATAAAATAGGCCCCATTCCATTGAATTCATCTTCGAATTTTGTAGTAGTAGACATGTCTCTAATGACATAATTACCTAATACCATTGCTGCTAGAACCGTGGCTACATAGGAACCGAATAAATCAGCTCCCATTCCAGCAACATCACCAACATTATCGCCAACATTGTCAGCTATTGTAGCTGGGTTTCTGGGGTCATCTTCAGGAATACCTGCTTCAACCTTACCTACTAAATCGGCACCTACATCAGCTGCTTTTGTATAAATACCACCACCAACTCTAGCAAATAAAGCAATAGATTCTGCACCTAAAGAGAAACCAGCTAAAGCTTCTAATACAATAGTCATTTCATTATAGAAATCACCTTCTTGGGTGATGAATTGAGATATAAAAAGTAAAAAAAATAAACTTAAGCCTAATACAGCTAATCCAGCTACACCAAGTCCCATTACAGTACCACCACTGAATGATACTTTAAGAGCTTGTGGTAAGCTTGTTTTAGCAGCTTCAGCTGTTCTAGCATTGGCATCTGTAGCAATACGCATACCTATATTACCAGCAAGAGCTGAAAAAATTGCTCCAATTATAAAAGCTGGAACAATCATGATGCTTGTAGTATCAACAATTTGAGAGATTCCGAAGAGTGCTATTGATGCGATTGCAACGAAGATTAAGAGTAATCTATATTCGGCATTTAAAAAAGCAAGTGCACCTTCCTTAATGCTTTTTGAAATAGATTGCATTTTGTCACTACCAGCGTCTTGTTTTTTTACCCAGACCATTTTTATATACATAAAAATAAGTCCTAAAATTGCCAATATTATTGGCACAAAGATCATGTTTTGTTTCATGTTTTTACTATTTGATTAGTTATATGTGTTTGTAAATATAACAAAATCAATAGCTAAACAAAAAACCTCTAATGAGCATTAGAGGTTTTATTAATGTAAATAAAAAATATTTTATTTTTAGATAACAAAGTTACCAGCTTTCTTATGCTCGCTTTCTTCGTATCTGTCTAAGCATTTTTGTAAAATTTCATAAGCTTCATTGGCATCACCCCAATCGCCTATATCAACTTTCTTTTTCTCTAAGTCTTTATAAACTTGGAAAAAGTGAGTGATTTCTTGTTGTCTATGTGGGTTTAAATCAGATAAGTCATTGTATTTGTTCCAAATAGGGTCAGATACAGGGACGCATACTATTTTTTCATCAGGTCCTTTTTCATCAGCCATATGGAAAACACCAATAGGCTTAACTTCCATAACACACATAGGGAAAGTAGGTTCAGCACCTAATACTAATACATCTAATGGATCTCCATCTAAAGCAAGTGTTTGAGGTATAAATCCGTAATCACCTGGATACATCATAGAAGAGAATAGCATTCTGTCAAAACGTATCTTTCCAAGATCAAAGTCGTACTCATATTTATTTCTACTTCCTTTAGGGATTTCTATTAAAACATCAACTGTTTTTCTTTCTTTTGCAGTCATATAATTATCTTATCTTCGTTTCTAAAATTGGAAGGCAAAAGTAGTGAATTTTTGACACCTTATTGCCTATGTTATGTGTTATTTTAGGGTTAAATATATGGTTATAAGCCAGGTTTAATACCAATGCGTATAGCAAATTTAGGTGTTGGAGCAATTATAGAGCCATTTGGTGGAGTATAATTACTTCTCCATACAGCATCAATACGTAAAAAGCGTAAATTACCATATCCTATATTTTCAATACCTACACCGTATTCGTAGTAAAGTTTATTAGGTGTATTATAGTTAATGTTAGCAATTCCTCTTGTATTAACTATCCCATCATTAATAGCTCTATTTTCATTTGAAATTGTACCATAGGCTGCTCTAAAAGTTACTAAACTCCTTAGTTTTAATTTTTTTAATAAAGGAATTCTATTTAAAATGAAACCATTAAAATGGTGCTCTAAATGTGTCGCAGCATATGTGTCAGTTACAAAATCGTAATAGTTTAATAACGAAAAAGTATTTTTAACTAACGATAATGATTGGTTAGCAGGTACAGGGTTGAGTAATCCAATAGGTACTGTGCCAAAAGTTTTACCTCCTTCAATTGTAGCGTCTAATAAACCAAATTTTCCTAGTAAAATAGGTTGGCTATATTTGAATTGAATTTTATCATAACTATGAGATCCGTTAAAAGGCCCTTTATATCCTTTACGGTAGTTTAAAACTAGAGTAGGGAAAATATTTTTACCAAAGCGTCTTTCTACTCCATAACCATAAACAAATCGCCCTGGTGTATATGAGACATAAATATCAGAAGCTACATCTGTAATTTGAGATCTCAATTGGCCTTGCTGATCTATGTAGCTCATAGAAAAGTGTTTTTCAGATGCAGATTTTATTCTTGCATGAGATAAGTTTAGTCCAATATGTAAATTTTGTTTAACTTGGTAATCAAAATTTGCAGCTATTTTTTTAACATCTGAAAGGAAGAAATTATCCCCTCTGTTTAAAAGGGCAGTTGTACCAAAGCTCCTACCTAATAATTGTGTTGTGTTTAGTAAAACACTACCTAATTGTTCAATATCATTTTGATAGGCTAATCCAACAGCTATTCTTGGTTTGTAAGATAATAAATACCTAGCTTCAGCCCCGTATTTTATTCTTTTATCTTTAAAACCATAGGCAACATGCCCACTTAACCTAAAACGATCATCTTTTGTTTTAAAAGTTCTAAATCCTAACTTCGTTCTAAAGCCCTCTACTTGGTTGTTGGCAAAAAGTGTCCAAAAAGGACCAAATTGTACGCCAAATCTAGTGTTGAGGTATCCATTAGCTACTGTGTTAATGAAGCCTGTAATGTTTTGAATTTTCTTTTTACTTTTTACATTTTCAATTAAAGAGTATGTTTCTTTATCTACATTACTTACAGTTTTGTTCCAATAGTTCTCTTCTTTCTTAAATTGATCAGGTCTGATTTTTTCTATTTCTTGAGTGTAGAAAATAGCAGGTTTAGGTTTGTTTAAAATATACTGATCAAAAGCAATGGATTTTTTAATAGTAAGCCCTTTATTACTTTCGTTTTTATCAACTAAAGTAAAATCACCCTCATAAACATTTTTTGTAGGAAGATATATGCTATCATTTTCAACTTTAAATTCTTTTTCAAAACTTAGTCCTCTAACAAAATTTAGGTTAATGCTCTTGTGGACTCTCATTTTAATTTTTTTGATAGAGTAGTTCTTGTCTGCTATCCAAACATTACCTTGGAAAGCTAAATCACCATCTCTTCTAGGAAAGAAATATATGTTGTATAATTTTTGTTTATTTTTTACAATACTATCGTACAGTACATAGTCATAAGTAGCAAAACCATCTGATGAAAGTGGGCTTACAAATGATTTTTGGAGTAGTGTAATGTTGTTTCTAAAGATATCAACATTTTGAAAAGTCATAGACATACGGTCAAAAACAAAACCCTGAGCACCTAAACCTTCTTCACGTTCAGCTTCAATATCTTCTCTTACTCTATTATTAATATTATCACCATAAACATTGGTAACTTGCTCGTTTAAGTATACAGGTATATAATAGTTAATTCCATCACTATCATATTTTACTTGTTTAATGTCTTTTTGGTAATTTTCTTTGAAAATACTTTTTAAAAATACAGTATCTAAGTTATTTAGCCCTATTTCTATAGCTGTATTTTTTTTATACTGATAATGGTCAACAAGGTTTAGTCCAAGTTTTCTTTTACGTTTCCATAACTCTTTTAATATTTTGTATGCGGGATTTTCTTTTTTCTTAAGTCTTTTTTTAGGTTTGGTTACTACAATTACTTCCTCTAACTCGTTTGAAACTTCTTTTAAAACAATGTTAAGATGTTTAGTTTTTTGATTAACCTTAATGGTTTGTGTTTCAAAGCCAACAAAAGATACTTCTAAAGTACCTCTGAACTTTTTCGTTTTCAAGAAAAATTTACCATTATCGTCTGTAGTGGTTCCGTAATTAGTGTTTTGTAAAAAAACATTTACATAAGGTAAAGGGTTATCGAATTCATCTACCACTTTTCCTTTTAATGTTAATTGAGCACTAACTGAGGATGTTACGATAAAAAGTAAAAATAAAAGCTTTTTTTTCATTTTAGTATTTTACTGCAAAATCCTTTTGGTTTATACAACCAAAAGGATTTTATTTTTTCGTTTTCAATTATTTTATTTGACGTATAAAACTTCTTTTACAGCTTTGACTACATCATTAGAATTTGGTAACCATTTTTCTAATAAGACCGGTGAATATGGGGCAGGAGTATCTGCTGTAGTTATCCTTTTAATAGGAGCGTCTAAATAATCAAAAGCTTCATCCTGAACTCTAAAAGTAATTTCAGAAGCTACACTACCAAAAGGCCAAGCTTCTTCTAAAATTACTAATCTATTAGTTTTCTTTACAGATTCTAATATAGCTTTATGATCCATAGGTCTTACAGTACGTAAGTCAATAATCTCAATTGAAATACCTTCTTTAGCAAGCTCTTCAGCAGCTTTGTATGCTTCTTTAATAATTTTACCAAAAGAAACAACAGTTACATCTGTTCCCTCTCGTTTTATATCAGCAACACCTATAGGGATAATATATTCTCCTTCTGGAATTTCCATTTTATCACCATACATTTGTTCTGATTCCATAAAAATAACTGGATCATCATCTCTAATAGCTGCTTTAAGTAAGCCTTTAGCATCATATGGGTTTGAAGGTACAATAACTTTTAATCCAGGGCAGTTCGCATACCAGCTTTCAAAAGCTTGAGAATGCGTAGCTGCCAATTGTCCAGCCGATGCTGTTGGGCCTCTGAAGACAATTGGGCAATTAAATTGTCCACCGCTCATTTGTCTAATTTTAGCTGCGTTATTTATAATTTGATCAATTCCAACTAAAGAAAAGTTGAAAGTCATGTATTCTACAATTGGGCGATTTCCATTCATTGCTGAACCAACAGCAATACCACCAAAACCTAACTCTGCAATAGGGGCATCAATTACACGCTTAGCACCAAATTCATCTAGCATTCCTTTACTAGCCTTGTAGGCACCATTGTATTCTGCAACTTCCTCACCAATTAAGTAAATGCTTTCATCTCTGCGCATTTCTTCACTCATTGCTTCGCAAACGGCTTCTCTAAATTGTACTGTTTTCATACGTTTTATAAGTAGTTGTTTATCAAGAGTGCAAAAGTAATAAAAATAGCTGTAAATAAAAGGTTACATTTTTCTTAAAAACGAAGGGATGTATAGTTTTTATTAGTTTATGAGGATAATTATTGAGTGTATTACTTAAATTTGTATGTGTAAGAGGTGTTAAATAAAGAAAAAACAAATAATTTACTATGCGTGCATAGTAAATTTAAAAAAAATGCGTAACTTCGTCGAGTAAAAAATAAGATTCTTTAAAACAACAATATATGAAAATATTAGTATGTATCAGTCATGTTCCTGATACCACTTCAAAAATTAACTTTACAGATAATGATACAAAGTTTGATACGAATGGAGTGCAATTTGTTATAAATCCTTATGACGAGTTTAGTTTAACTAGGGCAATGTGGTTTAAAGAAAAGCAAGGAGCTTCAGTTACTGTAGTAAATGTTGGGGAAGCTTCAACTGAACCAACTTTAAGAAAAGCACTAGCCATAGGGGCAGATGATGCAATACGAATTAACGCTGTCCCAACTGATGGTTTTATGGTTGCTAAAGAGTTAGCTGAAGTTGTGAAAAATGGAGGATATGATTTAGTTTTGGCAGGGAAAGAGTCTGCAGATTATAATGGTCAAATGGTTCCTGGCATGTTGGCTTCATTAATTGACTTTAACTTTGTAAATGGTTGTGTAGGGGTTGAAGTAGATGGAACAAACGTTAGCTTAGAGAGAGAAATTGATGGAGGAGAAGAAAAAGTGTCTTCTACTTTACCAATAGTTGTTGCTGGACAAAAAGGTATTGTTGAAGAAAAAGATTTACGTATTCCAAATATGAGAGGAATTATGATGGCGCGTAAAAAACCTTTGAGTGTTGTTGAACCAGTTGGAGCTTCAACTACAACTGTTACTCAGACTTTTGAAAAGCCAGCGCCAAAAGGAGCGGTAAAATTGGTTGATAACGTAGACGCTTTGATAGATTTGTTGCACAATGAAGCAAAAGCAATTTAAATAAAAATAATATAAAAATTCAGTCAGGTCTTTTGTAGTTAATAAAGATTTGCATAAAAATATAAAATATATGTCTGTATTAGTTTTTGCCGATTCATCGGAAGGGAAATTTAAGAAAACAGCTTTTGAAGTTGTTTCATACGGAAAAAAAGTAGCAGAACAGTTAGGTGTTGATTTAGTGACATTAACTATTAATGGTGGAGAGGCTTCAGAGTTAAATGCTTATGGAGCAGATAAAGTAATAGAGGTTAAGAATGATTTAACTTCTTTTAATGGTAAAGCATACGCTTCAATAATTAAACAAGTGGCAGAAGCAAAATCTGCAAGTACAATAGTTATAGACTCTAGTGTAGATGGATTAACTGTTGGTCCTTTAGTTGCTGTTGGTTTAGAGGCTGGTTATGCATCTAATGTGGTAGCTTTACCGTCAAGTACAGCACCTTTTGTAGTTAAAAGAAAAGCTTTCTCTAATAAAGGGTTTAATAATACGGAGGTTACAACTGATAAAAAAGTGATTGGAGTAGCTAAGAACTCATTTGGAGCCCATGAAAATGCTGTTTCTGGTTCAGTAGAGAGTTTTGAGGCTAGTTTACCTGAATTAGGAGTGAAATCTGAGTCTATTAGTAAGGCTACAGGTAAAGTTACTATAGCTGATGCAGATGTCGTGGTTTCTGCTGGTAGAGGATTGAAAGGGCCTGAAAATTGGGGGATGGTTGAAGAGTTAGCAGACGTTTTAGGAGCGGCTACAGCTTGTTCAAAACCTGTTTCAGATTTAGGTTGGAGGCCTCACAGTGAGCATGTAGGGCAAACTGGTAAGCCTGTTGCGTCAAATTTATATATTGCTATAGGAATATCTGGAGCTATTCAACATTTAGCAGGGGTAAATGCTTCTAAAGTAAAAGTGGTGATTAATAATGACCCTGAAGCGCCATTTTTCAAAGCTGCTGACTATGGTATTGTGGGAGACGCTTTTGAAGTTGTACCTCAATTAATAGAAAAGCTTAAAGTGTTTAAGCAAGGGTAATAAAAAAGTATAATTTTCTTTTTAAAAGAATTTATAAAATAACACATAATTTTTAGTAAATTGTGCCCACTTAAATAGGGCTGTCTAAAACTTACAAACTTTAAGCCTAAGTTATAGACAGTCTTATTGTTTTTATGATGATGTTTACATGAGTTTAATTAAACTAACTATTAAGGGAATTTCATATAGCCAAACTCAAAGTGGAGCTTATGCTTTAGTGTTAAGTGAAATGGAAGGTACGAGAACGTTACCTATAATTATTGGAGCTTTTGAGGCGCAATCTATAGCTATAGCTCTAGAGAAAGAAATAAAACCTCCCAGGCCATTAACTCACGATTTGTTTAAAACTTTTGCTGATAGGTTTTTGATAAATGTGAAACAAGTTATTATTCATAAGCTAGTAGATGGTGTTTTCTTTTCAAGTTTGATTTGCGAAAGAGAAGGTGTTGAAGAAGTTATTGATACAAGAACTTCAGATGCTATTGCTTTAGCTGTAAGATTTCAAGCACCAATATTTACTTATGAAAATATATTAGATAAAGCTGGGATTTATTTAAAAATAGACGAAGATATCTCTGAAGAAACTGAAGTTGAAGAAAGTGAGTTTGAGCTTTCTTTTGATGAAGGAGCAGAGGAGGAAGCTTTTAGTCAAATATCTCTTGCTGAATTAAATGAGCAATTGAAAGAGGCCGTGTCAAATGAAGACTACGAGCTTGCCGCTAAAATCCGAGATGAGATTAGCAAACGATCTTAATTTATTAAAACTTTTAGAATGAAGAAATTATTTACACTTATAGTGTTTTGCGCTACATTGTTAACATTTGGTCAAAACATAGATAGAAAGTGGAATTTTTCATCGATTACTACGACTAATGGTACTGAATTATTTTCAGTTACAGAATTAGATACAATGAAGTTGTCATCAGGTGAATTTAACTATTCGTTAACTGCAAAAGATAACCTAAAAGCTTCAGGAACATATATCCATCAGAATAATTTATTAATATTTAATTACAAAGAGCCCAAAGATACCGTAAGGTATTATAATATAGCTCAGTTAACAGATACATCGTTAGTGTTATCTGAGAAGAGCGTATTCTATAGGTTTTCAGCTAATAAGGTTATCGAAAAGAGTGTAGTTCCTTTAAAAACTGTTGAAAAAGAAAATAAAAAATCAGAAATTATAGCTAGTCAGGGTTTCTCCATAAATAGTTTATGGCGAGGTATGTTAGGTATGTTTACGTTGTTGTTTTTGGCATTTGTTTTTAGTGCGAATAGAAAAGCTATTGATTGGAAAACTGTTGGTCTTGGATTGGCTTTTCAGTTGTTAATAGCTGTTGGCGTACTGCAAATTCCATTTATTCAGAAAATATTTGAAGCTATTGGAGGTGTTTTTGTTAGCATTTTAGATTTTACAAGAGCAGGAAGTAAATTCTTATTTGAAGGCTTAGTAGTTGATATGGATACTTTTGGATTTATTTTCGCTTTTCAAGTATTACCAACAATTATTTTCTTTTCTGCTTTAACATCACTTCTATTTTATTTAGGAATTATTCAAAAGGTTGTAAAAGTATTGGCTTGGTTGTTAAGTAAAACTTTAAAAATCTCTGGAGCAGAAAGCTTATCAGTAGCAGGAAATATATTCTTAGGGCAGACAGAAGCACCTTTGCTAATTAAGGCGTATTTAGAGAAAATGAATCGTTCAGAGATCTTATTAGTAATGATAGGAGGTATGGCAACGGTAGCGGGAGCAGTATTAGCAGCTTACATTGGTTTTTTAGGTGGTGATGACCCTACATTACGTTTGCAGTTTGCTAAACATTTATTAGCAGCTTCTGTAATGGCTGCTCCTGGAGCCATAGTTATTTCAAAAATATTATACCCGCAAGCAGAAGAAGTGAACACAGATGTAAAAGTTTCTTCGGAAAAGATAGGGTCAAATATATTAGATGCTATTGCTAATGGAACAACAGAAGGTTTGCAGTTAGCAATGAATGTGGGAGCTATGTTGTTAGTTTTTGTGGCTTTTATAGCTATGATTAATGGGATTTTTGGTTGGATAGGTGATGTTACTTCTTTGAATGGTTGGATGGCAGAAAATACACCCTATGCTAAATTTTCTTTAGAAGCTATTTTAGGGTATTTGTTTGCTCCATTGATGTGGTTAATTGGTGTTGCTAGTGAAGATATGGCATTAATGGGACAATTATTAGGTATTAAATTAGCAGCGAGTGAATTTGTAGGGTATATTCAATTAGCAGAGTTGAAAGATGTAGCAAATGCGACACATTTAACGTATAATAAATCAATAATAATGGCAACTTATATGTTATGTGGTTTTGCAAACTTCGCATCAATAGGTATCCAAATAGGAGGTATTGGTTCATTAGCTCCAGGACAAAGAAGAACATTATCTGAGTTTGGTATTAAAGCACTTATAGGTGGTACGATCGCATCTTTAATGTCAGCTACCATAGCAGGAATGATAATAGGATAAATTTTAAGATTTTATAACATTAAATTCTGTTTTAGTTTATATTTAGTTTTTTCTGCAGGTTTTTTTTAATAATTTTATAATGAATTAAATTATTTAAATTAACTAACCATGAAAAAATTAAAAGATTTAAAAGGAATGAAAGTTCTTTCTAGGAAAGAACAAAATGAAGTAAACGGTGGGTTTAGAACTTACTGCGGGGGGCCAAGAAAGTGTTGTGTAAGAATTTCTACAGGAGTAGAATTCTGTGATTATGGTTACTGTATGGGTAACGGGCAATGTGTTTGGGCGTAAGCAGTTAATAACTTACTGAAAACAATTTCAAAAGCATTCATAAATTTTATGAATGCTTTTTTAATTTTACCTCAAAATAATAATAGATAAAATGCAGCAGTATTTAGACTTAGTAAAACATGTTTTAGAAAATGGTAATGAGAAAGGAGATAGAACGGGCACAGGTACAAAAAGTGTTTTTGGTTATCAAATGCGTTTCGACTTAAGTAAAGGATTTCCTATGGTTACTACTAAAAAACTACATTTAAAATCTATTATTTATGAATTACTATGGTTTATAAAAGGAGATACGAATATTCAGTATTTGCAAGAGAATGGGGTTCGAATATGGAATGAATGGGCGGATGAAAAAGGAGATTTAGGACCTGTATATGGGCATCAATGGCGTAATTGGAATAGTGATGAAATAGATCAACTAAAAGAAGTAATTGAAACTTTAAAGCAGAATCCTAATAGTAGAAGAATGTTAGTTTCTGCATGGAACCCTTCTGTACTGCCAGACACCTCAAAATCTTTTTCTGAAAATGTAGCTAATGGAAAAGCAGCATTACCTCCTTGCCATGCTTTTTTTCAGTTTTATGTAGCTGATGGAAAGTTATCTTGTCAATTATACCAAAGAAGTGCCGATATTTTTTTAGGAGTTCCATTTAATATTGCGTCTTATGCTTTATTAACGATGATGATGGCTCAGGTTTGTGGATATGAAGCAGGAGAGTTTATTCATACTTTTGGAGATGCTCATATATATAACAATCATAAAGAACAATTAGAGTTACAATTATCTAGAACACCCAAAACACTACCTACAATAAAGATTAATTCTGCTATAAAAAATATTGAAGATTTTACATTTGAAGATTTTGAATTATTAAATTACGAACCTCACCCGCATATAAAAGGTAAAGTAGCTGTTTAATTTTAACGTTCTTTTATAGTTTTTAATAAAAGAATTTAAAAATAGAGTTGTTATTTTAGTATAGATTGTTTAACCCAAAACAAAATAAAAATGACTGCAGAAATAGATGCCATAAAAGAAAGTATATACGATAAAATAGCTGAAATTAATGATGAAAATGTATTAATAGCTATCCAGACTATTATTGAAAATATAGATAATAGTAGTGATGATAAAATTACTAATAAAGAAGATTTTACAAGTTATATAAAAGAATGGGTGAAAAATATGTAGAAGAACATATTCAGGCTTTAACTGATATAATAGAATATTTCCCTAAGAAGTTAGCTTTTATTTCTGAAAAAGAATGGACAGAGAAAAGACAAGGTAAGTGGAGTAAAAAAGAAGTTTTAGGGCATCTTGTAGATTCAGCTTTTAATAATTTGCAACGTTATATTCGTGTACAATATGAAGAAGTACCACATATTGTTTATTATCAAAATGAATGGGTACAGTTACAAAATTGGCAAAATGTAAAAGTAGAAGATATTATAACTTTATGGATCGCTATCAATAAGCAAATAGTTGTTATATGGCTTAATTTTCCTAAAGAAAAAGTGAAATCTCGAGTAAATGTATCAAAAGATAAAGAAGAGATTTATACTTTTGCCGAGCTTATAGAAGATTATATTCAACACTTTAAGCATCACGCAAAACAAATAATACCTAAAATGATTACAGTTATAGCTGCTATTGGTAAAAATAATGAACTAGGAAAAGGAAATGATTTAATCTGGCATTTACCAGCCGATCTTAAAAGGTTTAAAAAGACGACTAGTGGTCATCATATTTTAATGGGGCGAAATACTTTTGAAAGTATAGGGAAGCCATTACCCAATAGAACAACAATTATCATAACAAGAGATAAAAGTTATACTAAAGAGAATTGCTTAATAGCCCATAGTGTAGAAGAAGCACTTGAGTTAGCAAAAGGTGATGATGAGATATTTATAATTGGAGGTGCACAAATATATGCTGAGGTTTTAAAAAGTGATTATGTGGATAAATTAGATATAACACATGTTCATCAAGATTTTGAAGCAGATGTTTATTTTCCTGAGATAGATACAGCGCTATGGAAGGAAGTAAAAAGAGAAGATTTTAAAGCTGATGAAAAAAATAAATACGCCTATAGTTTCGTTTCTTACAGTAGAAAATAGAAAAAGCATAACAATATACATTCAGTAATTTCAGAAACAATTATGTCGATAGAACTTTCTTCAATAAGTAAGCATTATGGTACTCAAAAAGCTGTAAACAATATTTCTTTTAAAGCAGGCAAAGGAGAAATTGTTGGTTTTTTAGGTCCTAATGGTGCCGGGAAGTCAACGACAATGAAAATATTAACAGGTTTTATAAAACCTACAGAAGGGGCTGTTTTAGTAAATGGAATAGACGTAATTGTAAATCCAATTGAAGCACAAAAGAATATTGGCTATTTACCAGAACATAACCCACTGTATTTGGATATGTATGTGAAAGAGTATTTACAATTCCAAGCATCAATTCATAAAATAGGCAAAAATCAAATTGCTGAGGTTGTTAAAAAAGTAGGCTTAGAGATAGAATCACATAAAAAAATACAACAACTGTCAAAAGGTTATCGACAACGTGTTGGTTTAGCTGCTGCAATTTTACATGATCCAGAAGTATTGATTTTAGATGAACCAACAACTGGATTAGACCCAAATCAATTGGTAGAAATCCGAGAATTAATAAAGGAATTAGGGAAGAATAAAACAGTGTTACTATCAACACACATTATGCAAGAAGTAGAAGCAGTGTGTGATAGAGTTATTATCATTAATAAAGGAGTAATAGTAGTTAATACTCCTTTACAAGATTTAAAAACAAGTAACCAACAAACTATAAAAGTTACTTTTGATTATAAGCTAGAGGAACAGTTTATAAAAAGATTACCCAATATAACCACTTTTAAAAATACTTCAGAAAATAATTGGATACTTACTTTTGACTCTTCAGAAGATATGCGCCCAGTTATTTTTGATTTTGCTCAAGAAAACGGACTTAAAATTTTAGGTTTAAATAAAGAGAACAAAAACTTGGAAAGCTTATTCCAAGAACTGACCAACAATACAGTTATAAAAGAGTAAAATTAAGAATACTTCATATTAATTTTTTTCATTCGGAAATAAAATAAGGCTATTCAGAAAGAAATAAAGAATAGGTTTATAGAGTTGCTATACCTTGCTATTGCATTTGAAAAACTTTGCAAAGATTATACTTTATTCAAAAGCAGTAGCGGAAGTCGAAAAGCTAATAGAGTAGACAGAATTTAGAAAAGATTAAGAATTATGAACAAGTTATCATTTAATGATTTTAAAGCAAAAGCGAATTTAACAGCTGATGAAAATTTATTAAACACTATTTCTGGGGGAACAGAAAATGCGTGTCATGATAAAACAACAACTACAATACCATTACAACCAATTCCAAGCCCAGAGCCAGATGGAACTAAAGTATATCACTGGTGGCTAGGATACTAATTTTTTGTTGTAAAACAAAAAGAAAGAGAATTTTATAATTATTAATACTGAGCCTAGAGTAATTTCTAGGTTTGGTTTTTTTGTGTTTTTGTTAAAAAAGTTAAATAATATAATCGAATTTGTTTTTTTTGTAGTTTTATGTCAGAAAAGAAATAGTTTAGTTGTGAATTTGCTTGTGAAACAATTTCAATTTACTTTTTTATTTAGATAATCTATCTTTCTCATGAGAGGTATTAATATAGATTATGGCGTAACCTGAAAAGCCTAAAATAGAGTAGGGACAATTTTAAACACATTAATATTATGAAAAAATTAAGTTTAGAAGCTTTACAAAGTAGAGCAAAATCAGTAGTTTCAATAGAGTTATTAGAAGCTATTTCAGGAGGAACAGAAGATGCATGTCATGATAGACCTGTAAGATCAGTTCCAGACGAAAGAGAGCAAGCAGTAAAAGTAAAAGATGCTATTCAATAACTAAAATTAAATAATTTGTATTATGAAAAAATTAAGTTTAGAAGCTTTACAAAGTAGAGCAGAATCAGTAGTTTCAATAGAGTTATTAGAAGCTATTTCAGGAGGAACAGAAGATGCATGTCATGATAGACCTGTAAGATCAGTTCCAGACGAAAGAGAACAAGCAGTAAAAGTAAAAGATGCTATTCAATAACTAAAATTAAATAATTTGTATTATGAAAAAATTAAGTTTAGAAGCTTTACAAAGTAGAGCAGAATCAGTAGTTTCAATAGAGTTATTAGAAGCTATTTCAGGAGGAACAGAAAATGCATGTCATGATAGGACTCCACCACCTGAGATACGTACTCATGCAGCAGATGGAACAGCTGTAAGAAAAACTACTCGCGTTAATGATATGAAGTAAAGAAGTTTTTTGATAAAGATTGATCTTTTAGCCTCGAATTCATTTCGAGGCTTTATTAATAAAGTTATTTTTAAATCAACAGGTTTTTTCCTGTCAATTGAAAGTGTTTTAATTAAAAATAAAACCGTTTTTAAACAGTGTATGTTTAGTGTTTTTAGTAATCATTTCCCTTTTTAATCCATCTAATTTTACCATGTCTTTAAATAACAAAATAAAAAGGCATTAATAGATCTATTAAAAAAGCGGAAGTCGAAAAGCTTAAAGAGTAGACAAAAAATTTAAAAACTAAAATTATGAATAAGTTATCATTTAACGACTTTAAGGAAAAGACAAACTTAATAGCCAACGAAAATTTATTAAACACTATTTCAGGAGGATTGGAAAATGCTTGTCATGATAAAATTCTTGTACCACCAATTGTATATCCACCAATTGATAATACTGGAGTGAAAAAACCAATTATTAGATAGAATATCTAAAAGAGGTTGCTTTCTAAAAGAGAGTAACCTCTTAAGAATAGAATAACCATACAAAATAAAAATGATGAAAAGTGTAGCAGAAGAAAACAAAGAAAAAATAATAGAAACTTTAAAATTGTTAACTTTTAAAGAAGATAATAATTTGTTTGAAAAAATAGACTTTGATAATGATACTATTTTTTTAGAACCCTTATTATTCTCTTATTTTAACAGTAAAAAAAATAACACTTTTCCATCAACAACCTTACAAGAAATCTTACAAGGTTATTATACGAATAAAGAAAAACTAAATCTAAAATATTCTTACAATCAAAATAATATAGCCTATGTTCCTAAACTAGGATATTTAAAAAAAGAAACACAAGAAAAAATTGAAAAACCCTTGGTTTATGGAGACTTTGAAATACTAAAAGAAGTGCATTCAACTCAAGAAAAATACTTTGTAGAAGTATCTAAAGGCCATATTGTAAATAAAGAACCTAAACATAAAACAGTATGGAAAGAGAATTACAAAGAGTTATGTGAAGCTATAGATATTATTAAAAAACACTTACCAGAGTTTTATCAAGAGTTAGTTTTTGCAAATCGAAAGATATATTTACATGACAACCCAAGAATATTAAACTTTACTACTGTTGAAACCTTAGGAATGTTGTATTTCTATGTATTGGGAAAAAACAATCTTATTTATTTTATAGAAGAGTTAATACACCAAGGTTCTCATAACTATTTGTATTATGTGGTTCATAATAGACAAGACTATTTTAAGATTGATGTAGATAATTTAGTTATGCGAAATTTTACTGGTCAGGATTGGGATTACAGAACTATTTATGGTGCTTTTCATGGCTTGTATACAGTAGGGCAACGCGTAAAATATTTTGATCAACTATTGCAAAAAAATGTCTTTTCAGGCAGAGAAAAGCACGAATTGCTAGGCAGGTTTACAGATCAATTTGAACGATTTAGAACTGGGTTAGAACTATTAAATTTTGACCAAGTATTTACCTCAAAAGGATTGGGGTTTTATAAACAGTTAGATAATGAATGTGAAGAAACTTTAAAAAAGTATAAAATACTAACTAAAGAGTTTGATGTGAGCAATAGAGAAGTAGATTTTAGGTATGATAGCTTTTGTGAGTTAAATGCCTATGAAGAATTTTTAAAAAAAGATAAAGAAGGACTGTTTAACTTTTAATAAATGAAAAAAGAAAAATTTCCTTTTTATAGACAATTAGATTATAGAGATTGTGGGCCAACTTGTTTACGCATGGTGTCAAAATTCCATGGTAAAAGCTTTTCAAGAGAATTTTTAAGAGAAAAAGCAAGTATAACAAAAGAAGGAGTAACCATGGCTGGTATTGCAGATGCAGCCGAGATTATTGAGATGCGTACTTTAGGAATGCGATTGTCATTAGACAGTGTGGTTAATGAAGCACCAACACCATTTATAGTTCCATGGAGGCAAAAACATTTTGTAGTGGTGTACAAAACGTCCAAAACCAAAGTATTTGTAGCAGATCCAGCACAAGGTTTATTAGAGTATTCGCATCAGGAGTTTCATAAAGCATGGACAAATGCACCTGATAATAACGGGTTTGTTTTACTATTAGAACCCAATGCGAAGTTTCATACGCAAGAAGAAAGCACTTCAAAAAATCAAGGGTTTTCATTTTTGATACCTTATATCAAGCCCTATAAAAAACTAATTTATCAGCTATTTATAGGACTTACTGTAGGTACTTTAATACAATTTATTCTTCCTTTTTTAATTCAATCGGTAGTAGATATAGGTGTAAATACACAAGATATTTCATTTATCTATTTAATACTAATGGCACAATTAGTCTTATTTGTGTCGCAAACACTCGTTCGCATTTTTAGAGAGTGGTTACTATTGCATGTAACAAGTAGGTTTAATATAAAAATGATTTCAGATTTTTTATATAAAATGCTAAAACTACCCATTCCATATTTTGAAACTAGGAATACAGGAGAACATTTACAACGTGTAAATGACCATAATAGAATACAAAACTTTGTGTCTTCTTCTACTTTTAACATGGTATATTCACTAGTCTTATTTTTAGTGTTTAGTGCTGTGTTAGCTTTTTACAACCTAACAATATTCGTGGTTTTTCTTATAGGAGCTATAGCTTATGTAGGATGGACTTTTTTCTTTTTAAAAAAACGCGCTGAGTTAGATTTTAAACGATTTGATGAACTGTCTCAAAGTCAAACATCATTAGTGCAAATTATTAATGGTGTAAAAGAAATCAAAGTAAATAACTCACAAAGAAAAAACAGATGGAAGTGGGAACAAATACAAATAAGTTTGTTTAAAACCTCATTAAGTTCATTACAGTTAGCACAATATCAATCTATCGGATCTAGCTTTATAAATGAACTAAAAAACATACTCATTACTTTTTTATCGGCTACCGCTGTAGTACAAGGAAATATTACATTAGGGATGATGCTTTCCATCCAATACATTGTAGGACAATTAAACTTACCATTAAGTAATTTTATAAGCTTTATCCAAGTTTGGCAAGATGCAAAAATTAGCTTAGAAAGATTATTACAGGTTCATAATAAAGAAGATGAAGATGCTAAAAATGAAAATAAAGTAAAAGAGTTACCCAGCTCAAAAGATATTGTAATCAAAGATTTATGGTTTAGATATGGAGGGAAATCCAAACCATTTGTGCTTAAAGGACTCAATTGCACCTTACCAGAAGGAAAAACTACAGCAATTGTTGGAGCTAGTGGAAGCGGAAAAACTACATTGCTAAAGTTATTACTAAAATTTTACCAACCAACACAAGGTAGTATTACGGTTAATACTACAGATTTGTCTGTGGTAAATAATGATTTTTGGCGAATGAATTGTGGAGCTGTTTTACAAGATACTTTTATTTTTAATGATACTATTGCTGGCAACATTTCAGAATCTGAACAAAACGAAATTTTAGACAGAGAGAAGTTATTACAAGCTTCTAATATAGCTAATATCAATGGGTTTATAGAGAAACTTCCCAATAAATACAATACTGAATTAGGAACTTCTGGTATACGGTTAAGTGGAGGACAAGAACAACGTATTATGATTGCAAGAGCAGTGTATAAAAATCCATTTTTTGTTTTTTTTGATGAAGCAACTAGTGCTTTAGATGCCAATAATGAAAAAGTAATTATGGAAAACTTAAATGCTTTTATCAAAAATAGAACATCAGTTATTGTAGCTCACAGATTAAGTACGGTAAAAAATGCGGATAATATTATTGTTTTGGAAGATGGAGAAATAGTAGAAGAAGGAAATCATAAGCAATTAACGCAGCAAAGAGGAAAGTATTATGAATTGGTGAAAAATCAACTTGAATTAGGAAATTAAGATGGAAGAACAAGAACTACATATTTATAGTGAGCAAGTAAAAGATGTATTAACCTCTCCACCAAAAGCAATACACAGGTGGGGAAATACCATACTTTTTTTCTTTTTTGTACTAATTTTAATTTTATCGTATGTAATTAAGTATTCTGATATTGTAACTGGGCAAGCTGTATTAACCACCACAATTCCGCCACAGAAAGAGTATGCAAGAACAACAGGAAAGTTGGCGCGTGTTTTTGTAAAAAACAATCAAAAAGTAAAAGAAAACACACACTTAGCATTGATTGAAAACACCGCAAATTATGAAGATGTAATGCAGTTGAAATCTATAGTAGATACCATACATGTGAATGCTGAAAACTTTCAATTTCCAATGACTCAACTACCAGTACTTTTTCTAGGAGAAATAGAAACAGCATTTTCTGTTTTTGAAAATAACTACATACAATATATCCTTAACAAAACAGCCAACTCTTATCAATTTGAACAAGCTAATAATCAATATACATTAGCACAATTAAAACTAAGACTAAAAGCTTCGGAAGAAAAGAGGAAAATAAACGAAGAAGAACTCTTATTTAAAAAGAAAGATATAGATAGGTTACAAGGGCTTTTAGATAAAGGAGTAATATCCGAACAAAATTTTGAACAAAAAAAGTTAGCTTATTTAGAAGCTAAACGAAGTTTTAATGATGTAAACATTACGATATCACAAATAAAAGAACGCATAAGTAATTCAAGCACCACTAAAAAGCAAGCAGATATAGCCAATGTTAGAAAAGAAATCAATTTATTAAAAGCAACATTACAATCTTTCAATCAATTAAAAAAAGTAATTAAAGATTGGGAACTAAGGTATTTGTTTAAATCAAATATAAACGGAACCGTTTCTTTTATGAATGTATGGAGTAAAAACCAAACAGTGAATACTAACGATTTAGTTTTTACTATTGTACCAGAAACCGTTTCAACATATATTTGTAAAGTACAAGTTCCTGTAACCAATGCAGGAAAACTAAAAATTGGACAATCGGTTAATATAAAATTGAGTAGCTATCCAGATCATGAATTTGGGGTTTTAAAAGGTAGAGTAAATAAAATTGCATTAATTCCTACTGAAAAAGGGATGTATTTGTTGGATGTAATTTTGCCAAACGGTTTACAAACTACTTATAATAAAACTTTAAAATTTACTCAAGAAATGCAAGGTGTAGCCGAAGTAATTACAGAAGATTTACGATTGGTAGAACGCATTTTTTACCGATTCAAAAAAATAATTAATAAAAGTTAATGAAGAACATTGCTGTATTTTTATTTGTATTCGTACTCGTTTCATGTAAAACACAAGGAACAGATAGTATTTATGTAGGTGGATATCGGATTGTAGATAGATTAATACCGCACCCTTATATTTTACAACAAACCAAAGACTCATTATTTCTCAGAGATAAAAAAGGCGTTGTATTAGATGGTATAGCAAATGTTAAACTGGGCCAAAATGATACTTTAAAGTTTAAAAAACATCATTTGTGGGTACTAAAAAATAAAGAAGATAAATTGGCGGTTTTTGATTTATTGGATACCGTAAATTATAGCTTTTACAAAAACTTACCCAATTATAAAGAAGCTGCTACTTTTATAAAATCCAAGGAAAGCAACATACACCAAACGGTAGAAGAAATTAAAAAGAATATTGAAAATAATGTTTGGACTTACCGAGTAAGTAAAGACGAAAATGACAATCCTAATGAAGATTTTGAAATTCAAAAAAGGCTAAATTTCAATACAACTTTTGTAACAGAATTGACCGAGTACTATTATCAAAATCAATTAGTCATTTCAGAACATCAAAAAATGGAATATCATCTGTTTAAGTTGAAAGACAAGGTGTTTATATCATTATATAAAAATGAAGAAAACCCTCTATCCATTTATCAACTACTAAAAACAACAAATAATGAGTTGATTTTAAAAGATTTCGGATCAAGAATTCAAAGAGATAAAACAATCAACTTACAAAAAGATGAAATTAAGGAAGATTCCTTTTTGCAGTTAATATCAAAAAGTAATGTTTTTGAAAACTGTTTTGAAGGCTATCAAGGAGAATATTACTTTAAAAATAATGATGTAACCTATAAAAAAGGAAATGAATATTTGCTAAATTTAATAGGAAAAAATGCACCAATAGATAAAGACAAACAAAACGGATATATTATTGTTCATTTTAATATAAACTGTCAACAACAAGTAGGAGATTTTGGATTAATTCAAATGAACAGAAGGTACACGCAAACAAAATTCTCCACTGCTTTAGTGCACCATATTACCAATAACGTAGCTAATCTAAAAGACTGGCCAAACACGGTATCTAAAAATTGGTTAACATACAAAGACGTACATGCCTTTTTAATGTTTAAAATAGAAAACGGAAAAATAACAGACCTATGTCCATAAAAAAACACCTATACAGTATCGTTTTAATGGCAATAGTAAGTTGTCAAACCAAAACAACCAAACCAAACTGGAATTCCTATTCTGAAAAAGAAAAAGATTCCATTGCAGAAAGATACCATCAAATTTCTAATTACTATTTGCAGCCTTCTGAATTATACAGGATGTATAAAGACTCAGCTAGTTTAGTATTGCCCAATAAAATAGAATACATTCAAAAACATTCCTATTCCTATAAAAAAGTTGGAGATCATATAAAAGCCATGGAAATTTTGAATAAGGCTGTAGAAAAAGATACTGCAAATGGCAGGGCAGATGCGTTACAGTACAAAGTATGGTCGTTATTATATTTCTATAGAGATTATGAGGGAACTATAAAAGATGTGGCTATCATAGAAAAAATAACAGGAAATAAATACAATCCATGTTGGGGAGAACCTTGTGGTTTACATAAAGCGCAAGCTTTATACAAGTTAAAGAGATATGATGAAGCCATTGAAGAACTAAAAATAGTAAACATAGAAGAAGAGAAGTTAGGTTTTGATATAAGTGATAATCATTTAGTGTTTTTTTATTTAGGAAGATGTTATGCAGAGAAGAAAGATTATAAAAATGCTATTGACTGTTTTAATCAATCCTTAAAAGGAGCTTACAATATGTTTCCTGAAGCCTATTATCAATTAGGTTTAATTTATAAAGCGCAAAAAGATTATAAAAAAGCAAAAGAATACTTTTTAAAAGCTCAAAAAATACCCGAATACAAAATGAACGAACCTTATTTTGAACGTTTTGATGAGGTCTTTCCTTATATGATTGAAGAACAACTTAGAGAGTTACTTTAAGTACATTGGCCTAGTATTTAAGAGTTCTGTTATTATAGAGGTATGACTACAATTGTTTCTGATATTCTGTGTTAATAGGTTTTAGGTATAAGTATTTCAGTAAATTAACAAATTAAGGTTTGTTGATATGAAAAAAATAAATAACTTTGTTAGTGTAAAAAGATTTCCTAATTCAAATTAATTGCTAAACAACCAAAACATTTATGAGAAAATTACTAGTACACATTTTGTTATTTGTTGTATGTACAAATGCTAATTGTCAAAATCAACCTCAGGCACTACCTACACTTATACCTCAATCTCCAGATGTATATTCATTAAGCAAATTTGAAGAAACACCAGTTTCTCATTTTTCAGGTGTGCCCAACATAAGTATTCCTATTTATAATTTTAAAAATAGAGATATAAGCATACCTATTGGTTTAAATTATCATTCAGGAGGAATAAAAGTAGATGAAATAGCTTCTTCTATTGGTTTAGGTTGGAGTATGAATGTGGGCGGACATATAACTAGAGTATTAAAAGGGTTACCTGATGAAGAAAGTTATTTAAAAACATCTGATAAAGTTACCGATTACATTAACTTGATTAATAATGGCAACCATGAAGAAACAATTCGTTTGATAAGTAAAGTAAAGAAAGATAAAACATTAGATTATCAACCAGATGAATTTGTATATAATTTTATGGGTTACTCTGGAAAGTTTGTTTTTAACCAAGATAGAAGTGATGAAAACCCTTATGGTGAAATTGTTATGTTACCTGAATCAGACGTAAAAATTGATTTTGAAATAGAAGGAACAAGAATTATTAATTGGGAGATAACTACACCTAACGGGGTAAAGTATTTTTTTGGAGTAAATTCTTATAGTTCCTTTGAAAGCGAAGGTGGTGCAGAGCTTCTTACTTCTACTCAAAATATAAGTACTAATAGTGGAGGTCATGATACTTACAATACTTTATTATGCTTTACTTCTTGGTATTTAAAAGAAATTAGATTATTAAATAACCAAACTATAAGATTTAACTATAATGTAGATAATTTTGGTAGGGCTTCTTTTAATAGCGAAACAAGAAGATTACAACCTAATGATCATTTTAGTACCAAGAGTTACTCAAGTTCTTACGGAAAAACATCTAGAATAAAATCTATAGAAGGGATTAATGGTAAAGTAGAATTTAACTATTCTGATAGACAAGATAGCTACGAAAAAAAAATTAGAATCTATTGAAATAAAAAATAATTTTAATGATTTAATTTCAAGAATAGATTTAGTTCATAGCTATTTTACAACAACGGATAGTAATAAACAAGGGTTTATATATTCAGACAATTTTTTAAGTAATTATATTCCCACAGATGAACATTTACAGAAAAGGTTAAAACTAGAAGAGGTTAAATTTCTTGATAAGAATTTAAACAATAGCACCTCATATTCGTACAGGCTTGAATATTACGAAGATTACGAACTACCTAATAGATACTCATATGCACAGGATATTTGGGGGTATTATAATGGAAAGTCAGCAAGTTCTTCAATATCAACTTTTTTACCAAGAATTTTTAGCTCATATACTGATGAAGGAGGTAATAGTCAAACAGTTTTTAATATGGAAAATAAAAATAGGGAGGTATCTGATGAACATATAAAAATAGGGACTTTAAAAAAGATTTTTTATCCCGAAGGAGGAAGTCAAGAATTTATTTTTGAATGTAATCAGAAACGAGTTGAATTAGATAAGTTGCTAGGATTGAGAGATATATTTAATATTCCAAGTGATAAAGGAGGGAAGTCAGTTGTAAATGAACGTGACAACCTTGTAAGAAGAGGTTTTAATATCCAACATAAAATTTATTATTACAACTATTCTTCTAGTAATTTTACTATTCCAGAAGAAATTAGTGACAATGGTCTCGTTAATATAAATTATACAAACCGAGTAACAGGTAATATTGGAAATGGTATTTATGAAATTAGATTTGAACTTATAAAAATTTCTTCCTCTACAAATGAAGAAGTTATTTACTCTGCCTTATTAACTGACGATGATCTTCGTAGGACAATGAATTTGGAGCCTGGTGAGTATAAATTAAACCTCAATATTTTAGCTAAATATTATAATGAAATGAGTGATTTTGCTGAAGTATCAATTAACTGGAAACAAAATAGACCTAATTTATATGATATAAAAATGGGAGGTTTAAGAATTAAAAGTATAAATACTTATAATAGTAATGGTGAATTAGAGCTAACAAAAGAATATGAATATCCTATTTCATTAAATGATAAATTATATCAGCTTCCTGTTTTTTCTCAACAAATAAAGTACACTAATGAAAATAGTAACGTTACAAATCCACCTAGACTCTCAGGTGTAAGAATAATGTCTCATTCAGCTCATCCATTACAGAGTGTCAATGGTAAAAGCTATGGATATGACATTGTTAAAGAGAAGAAGATTTCAATAAACAATCCTGAAAAATCAATTGAAACTACTTTTGAATTCACTTATAATCAAGGTTCTTTAGATCAAAATACTCATTTAAAAGGTTTAGTACCGACAGCTTATGATTGGATGTATGGAAGTACTAAAAGGATAATAAGTAGTATAAAAGATGAATTTAATAGTTATGCGCCTTCAAAACATCCAAATATTTTTTTTCCAGAGAAAATAGCTCACGGTATTAATACTGATTTATATCCAACGGATGGTCCTAGTGATTTAGCTATTTTATCTGTTGAAGGAAATCATACACATAACACCCCTTTTTATACTTATCAAAGTGGACATATGCAATTAGATAAGCAAAAAAGCACTCATTTTTTTGAAAACAATGATGTGATTAATGAAACTACCTTTTATTACGAAACAAATAGCTTGAACCCTACTAAAATAGAAACCGATATAGGAAATTCAAATATAATAACAACTCATAATTATTATGCTAATACCCAACAGGAAATACCTGAATTAGATAGTGATTCAAAAAATAACCTAGAAGTTTTAAACAGAAAGGAATTAATAAAAACTAAAGTATTTAAAAATGGAGTTAAGGTATCAAATCAAGTCAATGACTTTAAAGTTTTTAATTCTATAGCGTATAGAAATAAAATTAAAACTTCTAAAGGTAACTTACCTTTAGAAGAGCAAATTGTTTTTCATGAGTATGACTCTGAGGGAAACCTTATTGAGGTTAGTAAAAAAGACGGGACACACATTGTATATATTTGGGGGTATAATGGTACTCAGCCCATAGTTAAAATAGAGAATGCTACCTTATCTGATATTCCTAATAGTATAATTATCAATTTAAAAAACTTATCTAATTCTGATAATGATAGTACTTTGTACTACGAAGGAAGTGAAGGTGCTTTAAGAAATGCTTTAGATAGTCTAAGAGCTTTTCTACCAAATGCACAGGTAACTACTTTTACTTACGACCCATTAGTAGGTGTTACAAGTATTACTGATATAAGAGGTAAAGCAGTATATTACAAATACGACGACTTTAACCGTTTGCATTTGATTAAAGATGCTGATGGAAATATTTTAAAAGAAAACACTTATAATTATAAAAACAAATAAGTCTATGAAAAAGTTATTATTATTTTTAGGCTATATTACTAGTGCTGTTTTCTTTACAGCACAGGCACAAGTTGAACTTAACACTCCTGAAACAGGAGAACATTATGCGCCTACCTCTATTGTCTTAAAACCAGGATTTAGCACCACTAATTTTTGGGCATATATTGTGGAAGATCCTTATACTGCTATTGATTTAAGTGAGGACGAAAATTATGTGTTTTCACGTACGTACCAAAGTCCTTTGAAAAACACCAATGACATTCGTAGTAATCGAGATGTTATTGAACAAATTACGTATTTTGATGGGTTAGGACGTGCTAAGCAAAGCATTGGTATCAAGCAATCTCCTAACAAAAAAGACATTGTAACCCATATTGGTTATGATGATTTAGGAAGGCAGGATAAAGAGTTTTTACCGTTTGTTGGGACTAATAGCACAGGTGCTATTGTTAAGGGAACTTCGGCTAATTATGTTGAAGGGTTGACACAAGCTTATTATGCTACTGAATACCCAAATGATTTTTCAACTTCTGGGCAACCCGTAAATGCGTATTCTCAAAAATTATTAGAGGACTCGCCATTAAGTCGTGTCTTAAAACAAGCGGCTCCTGGGCACGACTGGCGTTTGGGAGCTGGTCATGAAATTGAATTTGATTATCAAACCAACTCTGATGCTGATGGGGTAAAATTATTTACGGTTACTACTTCAGAAAGTAATGGTGTGTTTGTACCGTTTTTAGAAGGTGGTACTACTAATTATGCCGCTGGTAAGTTATACAAAACCATTACTAAAGATGAAAATCATGATGGTACTGCTAGTAAATTACATACTACAGAAGAGTATAAAAACAAAGAAGGGCAAGTTATCTTGAAACGTACTTTTGCTTCGACAAGTTCAGCGACCGAAGAAGCGCATGATACGTATTATATCTATGATGATTTTGGTAATTTAACCTATGTACTGCCTCCAAAAGTAGTGATAAGTGATAATAGTGGAGTTTCTAGTACTGAACTTTCTGAATTGTGTTACCAATATAAATACGATTATAGAAACCGTTTGGCAGAAAAGAAAATACCGGGCAAGGAATGGGAATATATTGTGTATGATAAATTAGACAGACCTGTTTTAACACAGGATGCTAATTTAAGAACTACTAAAAATTGGCTTTTTACTAAATACGATGAATTAGGTAGAGTTATTTTAACGGGGAAAACATGGGATGATGCTCCTTATTATGACATTCAAAGTTGGATTGCTAGCTCTTTTCCTAGAAATGCCTCTAGTAGAACCTCAAATTATACGACTATAGATTCTAAAAAAATATACTATAATTACACTCAATCCTATCCTTCGGGAACTTCTATAGAGCTTCATACGGTAAATTACTATGATACTTATGTTGATTTACCAACAGGATTAGGAGCTTCTATAACAACTTACTATAACCAAACCTCTACAGGTAACACCAAAGGCTTGGCTACAGTGAATAAAGTACGTGTTTTAGGTACTAATGACTGGATACATACCGTAACGTATTATGATGAAAAAGCAAGACCTATTTATGTGTATAGTAAAAATGATTATTTACAAACTATAGATATTGTAGAAAGTAAATTGGATTTTGTTGGAAAAGTATTGGAAACAAAAACTACGCATAAAAAAATTGGAAAAGATGACATTGTAACGCTTGATGTATTTAGTTATGACCATGCCGGTAGAATGACTAAACAGACTCAGCAAATTAATAGTCAAGCTACTGAAACTATTGTAGCCAATACTTATGATGAACTAGGTCAGTTAAAAAGTAAAGAGGTTGGAGGTACTAGCAGTCCTTTACAAACAGTAGATTATAGTTATAATGTACGTGGTTGGTTGAAAAATATTAATGAAGATTCTAATGCTAATGACAATGATTTGTTTAACTTTAGCCTATACTATAATGATGTAACGGATGTGAATAAGCGCTTGTATAATGGAAATATCGCCCAAACTAGTTGGAATAGCTTAACTGTAAACCCCTCAGGAAACCCTAAGAGTACTCAATATTCATATACCTATGATGCTCTCAATAGAATTATAGGGGCTATTGATAATACAGGTAGGTATAACTTAGGTGGTTTTGATGCTAGTGGCACGTTAACAACTCCTATTACTTATGACAAAAATGGAAATATTTTATCTCTACTAAGAAAAGGACATCTAACTGCTGATGTTTCTAGCTTTGGTACGATGGATAATTTAACTTACACTTATGATGCTGGTAATAAACTTGAAAAAGTAACTGATACTGCTACCAGTAATGAAGGTTTTAAAGATGGTACTAATACTGGAGATGATTATTCCTATGATGCTAATGGCAACCTAATACAAGACCTTAACAAGAAGATTAATAGAATTTTTTACAACCATTTAAATTTACCAACACAGGTATATTTTAAAGATGGTAAAAGAGGCTTAGGTAGTATTACTTATACTTATGATGCTACTGGAGCTAAATTGCGAAAAGTAGTTTCACAAGGTCGTAGTATTACAACCACAGATTATGCAGGTAATCAAATCTATGAAAATAATAACCTACAATTTTTTAATCACCCAGAAGGGTATATAACACCTGTTAATAATGAATTCAAGTATGTTTATCAGTATACAGATCACCTGAGTAATGTAAGGTTGTCTTATATAGATAATAATAAAGATGGTGTTATTACGCCTAGTACAGAAATTATAGAAGAAAGTAATTATTATCCCTTTGGATTAAAGCATAAAGGATATAATAACAACGTTTCTTCTCTTGGAAATAGCACGGCGCAGAAGTTTAAGTACAATGGTGTTGAATACGAAGAGTCTTTAGGATTGAATTTGTATGAGATGGAGTTTAGAAGTTATGACCCTGCAATTGGAAAATTCAATGGAATAGACCCTGTTACGCATTATTCACAAGGAACTAGTGTTGCTTTTGATAATAACCCTGTATTTTGGGCTGACCCTTCGGGTGCGGATTCAATTTATAACGAAAAAACTGGTCAGTATGTAATAAATGGTAAAGTAGTTTCTTTTGATGAAGCTCTTAACTATGCTAATAATGGCGGAAATGCAGACGGGAGTAATAATAATACTCCTGATGATATAATTACTCTTGATAAAAATGGTAAAGTTACCTCTGTAGAAAGAGATAATAGTTTTAATATATTTTTTGACGAAAAAGGGAATAGATTAGATATTAATGATTTAGAAGGGTTGGATAATCCTATTCTCAGTAAGAAATTTAATAAAGGCGATCAAGTGTTTTATTATATGTCTACAGAGGAGTTGCAAAAATTTATGAAAGCAGCTGGAAGCATTGAGTATAAAAATGAATTTAATTGGCTTGAAAGACAATTATGGAAAATTAAGTATGCTAAAGCATCTTATTATGAATATGATTTTGGTTTTTCAGTCCTTCAAGACTTATTGAAAGTTTCAACAGATAATATGACTGAACTATATTATGGAAGTGGTTATGTTGATGGTGTTCCTTTTATAAGATTTCAATCTAACAAAATGTTATATAATCTTCCAGATGCAGGTAACTTTATGTGGGGTCAAAGAGCTAAATTAAATAAATTACCTCAAAAAATAATGATTGATGCTGCTAATAAGAATGAAGGAGGAAAAGATACTTCAGCAGATTTACGTGCGATAATTTCAGGTTTTAACTATTAATTTTAAAGAAGAAATGAAGCTAATTAATAAGAAGATTCATATTAGAATTTTGATTTTTATATCATTTTTTATGTCAATTCAATATGTCAATCTAATAAAAAAAGTACTATTAAATATATTGGGTAACCGAGTTTTATTTTTTTGGCTCTCTATAATAAGCCTTTTTATTACTATCTTTTTCTCTGTCGTTTTATTAACCAAATCGTTAAAGAATAAAAGAATTATTGATATAATATTTAGTTCATTTACTTTAGTAACCTCTTTGTTTTTTTTAATTAAACTTTTATCAAATATAGGCCCTATAGGGTAATGTGTCAGTAGTTGGTTAAAAACTAACTACTGATTTTTTAAGTTCATTGAAATAGCTTTTAAAAATTTTAGAAAAAGGTTAAAAATATTTAAAAGTGCAAAAAATGGTAGGTAGCTGATTTTCCCTTCGGACTCAAACATAAAGGATATAATAACAACGTTTCTTCACTAGGAAACAGCACTGCTCAAAAATTTGGATATAACGGAAAAGAGCTTAACGAAGAGTTAGGAATTGATTGGCATGACTTCGGTGCTAGGAATTATGATGCCTCCATAGGTAGATGGATGAATATTGATCCTCTTGCAGAAAAATATAAAGATTTAAGCCCTTTTAATTTCTTTTCCAATAATCCTATCTATTTTATAGACCCAGATGGTAGGGAGATTGAACCTGCACTTAATCAATCTGGAACAATTCAACAAGCTGCGGCTCAATGGAAAGAATATGGTGTTACAAGTATAAAACAAATAAAAAGTTTTGTAAATAACAAAAACATTGATGGTAAAGGAGGAAAAGCTATAAGGTATGTATATACTAAAAAGAATGGTTGGATTGATTTAGCTCATTACGCAGGAACTCAACATTACGGTCAAACTGCTATGGATGCCTTAGAACCTGCTAGCGGAAATAAATTTTTACAAGATAATGTTTTTGGTGAAGGAGCAGATAAAAGCTACTATTCTTATGAAGATTTGCCTTCTAATGAGTTCTCTTCTCAAATAGATTTGTCTGGTTTAGAAGGAGATGATTTGTTAAATGCAATTATAGATCATTTTAAAAGTGCTGAAGCAACTAATCCTGAAGATGCACCAAATATAAATCAAATACCAGAGGATGATCAAGATAGAAAAAGGTTGCCTGAAAAAACTGAAATGGAATTTGATGATACATCACCAAGTAGAGTTAGAAAAACAAAAAAGCCTGATAAAAGTAAATTAAGCACAGGGAAATATGTGCCGCAAAATAGATCAAGAAAACCTTATAATTTAAATAATTTTGATCCTGCTAATACAAGTAGAGATTCTAAAAAGAAAGAAAAACAAAGTTAATTATGAGAAAAATATTTTTAATAATAGTAACTAGTATAATAATTTCTTGTAATACAGATATTTCTAGTGTGTTTAAAAGTAAAAAAGAAAACTTTATAGAGTTATCAAAGTTAGTTAAAGAAAATGATAAATATTTTTTTAATGATGATGAAGTTACACCTCGATTGTTTTTGAAAAGCCTATTTTCAAAAGATTATCATTTATTAAAAGCGGATATGAAAAAATCTTTAGATAAAGATTCGTATGTGAAACTTAACGAGTTGTTAAATATTCTTAATATAAATGAGTTTTACCTTTCTAAAAAAGGAGATTTGTTTTATAAAGTTTTATCTAAGGACTACTTTATAAGAACTAATGAATTTTTCATAGGACATATTTTACAAAATGATAATAATATCAAATTTATTGATAGTTATTCTGTTGATAGGCTAGAAAAAATAGATAATGAATGGTTTGCTATTTATTGTAATAGAACTCTTGCTAACTAAAAAGATAATTTACAAAGAATTATTCTTAAGTAATGGAGTTAAATTAATACCTAATGAATAATGATGGTTTTTGGTTTTGAAAATCAAAAAAATAAAAACTGATACTGTTCTTTTAGAGCAGTATCTTTAGTTCATTGAAATATTAAATTGGTTTTAAAAATATGCTATATTTAAACTATGACTATGAAATATTATAATTACGGTAAAAAAGTAACTCAAGAGGAGTTTGATGAGGAACGCCAAAGACTTTTAGATGAGAGTTTTGAAAAACTAAAAGATCCAAATACTCATATTGCATTCGAGGACTTGGATTACTATTTAGATGAATTAGAAAAGTTAAGAGAATAACAAGTGGGTTACAAGTTAATTTTATCAGAGGAGTCAGTACTAGCTATTGAAATAATAGCTAAACAATATGATAAAAAAGAAGCTGGCCTTGGAAAGCATTTCAAGAGTTCTGTCAAAGAAATGCTTTCTAAGATAAAAGAGAGTCCAGAGATTTTCCAACAGACAGGAAAGAATCAAAGGAGAGCGGTTTTACGTTCTTCTTTTCCATATTCAATTCATTATTTTCTGGAAAAGAAAAGCAAAACAGTTCAAATAGCGAGAGTTTTTCATCAACACAGAAATCAAGAAAAAACATTAGAGCTTTTAAAATTAGATAAGCTACATTCGATAAAGAGAGAAAAAATAATAAAACAACGAATGAAGCAATTAGAGAAAAATCGTAAAACGAAAGAACAAGGAAGGGAAATATCAAGGTTTAGAGGTTTTGAGCGATAAACAATATAGGGATAGTAATTCCAAATTAAGGATTCATAATAGAATCATAAGTTCTTTGAAAATAGTTGTTTTTTTAGAGTGTAAAAGTTCTAAAAAACTAGAAAGAGGTCAAAAAATTGGTCTTAGGCGATTTTCCTTTTGGATTAAAACATAAAGGATACAATAACAACATTTCTTCACTTGGAAATAGCACAGCACAGAAATTTGGGTATAATGGTAAAGAGTTAGAAGAAAGTTTAGGGCTAAATTGGTTAGAATATGGAGCAAGAAATTATAATGCTAGTTTAGGAAGATTTTTCAATATTGATAGATATTCAGAAAGTTTTATGCCAATATCGACATATCAGTATGGTGCTAATAATCCAGTATTATACATGGACTACAATGGAGATTATATAACTATTGATGTAGCTGGTGTGGATGTTATTTATGAAAATGGAAAGACTTATTGGGTAGAGAAAGATAAAAATGGAAATATCAAAAAAGGAGATGAATTTGATGGTAAGGGTACTGCTTTTTATAGGCAAGCCGTTAAAGATTTGAATAAAGTTGGTTCGACCAAACAGGGAGGACGAATTATAGGGAAACTTCAAGAATCCTCAGATGCTTATAATATAAGTAGTTCTGGATTTGCAAATATTAACACTACAGACCCAATTTCAGGAAACATCAAGTACTCTCAAAAAGGAGGAGTGTCTGCTGATGGCGTTAATTTTAATAAAAGTTATATAACTTTGGGGCATGAACTTGCTCATGCTTATGATGTTGATAGAGGTTTTGATACATTTTCTGAGTCTAGTGGTGTAAAAGATACCGAAGTAAATGCTGTTTCTTTTGAAAACTATTTAAGAGCCTTGGATGGTGAAACAACAATGAGATTATATTATGACAGATATATTGGTGACAAGCTAGGAGGTAAAACTGCTGATTTCTTTAAGAATTACAAAGCTCCAATAGGAAGAAATGAAGTATATAGGTTAACTAATGTAATTTCGCCGACAAGCAGAGAAGGTAATCTTATAAAAAAAGACAATATAAGAGTCTCAACTCGTGCTATTGGTATTACAAAAATATACGATACAAAAAAGAAAGTATTTATTTCTAATTAAACACTTATGAAACAGAGTTTTTACATTTTATTTTTTTTAGTTTTCATATTCAATTCTTGTAAACAACCAAAATCAATAGTAAATAGTAGAAATAATAGCTATACAACTATACTATTAAAAGAATTAATTTTTAGTTCAAATAATTATAAAGATAAACCTATTGAAGTTGAAGGTTTTTTTACTTTTAAAATGGAGGAATCTTCTATTTCAATCAATGAAAATTCAAGCTATTCTGAAAAAGTTTGGCTTGAGTTTGATTTTTATAAAGAGTTAAGGAGTCAAAAAGGTAAGTATTTTTTTAAAGATAATAATTTGTTAAATTATAATAGTAAAAAAATTAAAATTAGAGGTATATATAATATTAAATATAAAGGACATATGTCTTGGTATAAAGGAAGTATAAATGTTAAGGAGTTTATCTATAATGACGAAAAGTATTTAATTGATACCTTAAGTTATGGTAATGATTATCCTGCTAATTGACATTTAGCGATAGCGTAATGGCAATTATTTAAAGGAAATTTAAATAGAAAACGGTACTAAAAAGTCATTTGTAATGGCGAGTAGTGTATTTAAAATAAAAAATATAAAGCCACAGTAGTACTGTTGTGGCTTTATTGAAATGACTTTTAAAGCTTTAGAAAATGACTAAAAAATTTTAAAAGCGCAAAAAATAGTAGGTAGCTAATTTTCCCTTTGGATTAAAGCATAAAGGGTATAATGACATAGTTCAACCACATGGAAACTCAGTGGCTCAAAAGTTTGGGTACAACGGAGTTGAGTACAATGAAAGTCTAGGGCTGAATCTAATGGAAATGGATATGCGTCAGTATGATCCAGCTCTTGCACGTTGGACAGGAATTGACCCTGTTACACATCATACGATGAGTACCTATGCAGCGTTTGATAATGACCCAGTTTTTTGGGTAGACCCCAGTGGAGCAGATTCAGGAACAATGAAGATTCAAGATTTAAATGGAAATTGGCATACTTTAACAGAAGATGATTATACTACATTATATAGTTCTAATACTAATGATAGTGATTATGATAAAGGGATTGAAAACCCTGATCCTATAGTTGATCGTATTTATGGAGAGATAGCTGCTTTTGGAGATAAAGTTGATTACACATATAAACTACTTGATGACGAAAAAGGTATACATAGAATTACTATTACGGGGGTAACTTATTTTACGGATAAAGGAAAAAGAAAGAAAAGATATGAAGAGTTAGAGGTTATAATAATAGCAAATGAAGGAAAGCCTAAAATTATGTCTACCAAATTAATAACAGGTATTTATAAAAAGAGTTCAAGATGTATGATATGTGGAGATGGAGGTCATTTTTCTTTGGAGAAAAAACATGAAACAGATGCAGGTTTTAGTTCTCATTTAGTTGATTATTTAGCTAATCCTGTAAAAGAAATGTTAATACGTGATTCAGAATGGAACCTTTTTAATAAACCTGCGAAATATGTTGATCGTATGGCGGATATTCTTGTTTATCAGGGTTTTGCAGCATCTGCTTATTATGGTGCAAGACAAAGAAATATATATGCTGATGTTTTTGGAAAAAAAACAGGAAGAAAGGCTGTAATTTTGAACTTAGCTTTTGGTGCACTTTACAAGTCGAGAAAGATGCAGGATTATACAGGGAAATCATATACTTTTACACTTTATGAACGCAAATAGAAATAGTTAAATATGATTTTTTACATAACTTATATAATTCTACTTATATCTATAGTATATAGAGTCAAAAACCATTCTTTATTACTTAAAAAAGATAATATATGTATTAGTTTAAATAAAAAGCTATTGTTTAAAATAGATAAGTATATAGTGTTTTTTTTTATCAGTTCTTTTTTATTGATTTATGGAGTGGAAGTTTTTGACAGGGTCACACAGATACTTTTAACTTTGTTTTTTATAACATTTTTCAGAATAGAAAAAAGAAACTATACCCGATAGGCAGAAATGCTTTCTGTGCCCAGCAAGAGTAAGCATAGTATGTAAATTATAAAAAAGCCACAGCAGTAATGTTGTGGTTTTTTATTTGTAGATATTGTCTCGTCCTGAAATAGCGTTACACAATTATGTAACATTATGAATGACAATATTTACCGCAAACGTACACAGAAAGATTATACTATGAGTTTTAAACTTTCGGTTGTATCGGAAGTAGAAAAAGGCGAACTAACTTACAAACAGGCTCAACTTAAATATGGGATTCAAGGTCGTAGCACTGTTTTAGTATGGTTAAGAAAATATGGTAACTTTGATTGGGATCATCAAACACCATCTACTATGCCAAAATCACCAGAACAAAAACTATTAGAGTTAGAACAAAAATTACGTCAATTAGAAAAGCAAAATAATCGTTTAAAAGCTCAAGCAGCAGCAGTAGAGAAGAAAGCGATACTATTTGATATGATGATTGATTTAGCTGAGAAAGAGTATAAGATTCCTATCAGAAAAAACTCCAAAACCGAGTAATTGATATGTTTGTTTTACAAAAGAAAGAAAGTATTTCTTCCACCTGTAAATTACTCGGGTTTAGTAGGCAGGTGTATTATCGAGCTAATTATAGAGTTACCAAAGCTCACACCATAGCCAATAAGGTTGTTGAGTTGGTTAAGGATGTAAGAATGGAACAGCCAAGAATTGGAACAAGAAAACTGTATTATATTCTTTCAGAAGAATTAGGCAGTTTAGGTGTAGGAAGGGATCGATTATTTGATATTTTACGAGCTAATAAACTATTGATAAAACGACAAAAAAGTTACCATATTACAACCAACTCACATCATCGTTTTAGAAAACATGCTAATCTTATTGAAACTTTGGAAGTAAATCGACCAGAACAAGTATGGGTAGCAGATATTACTTATTTAGGGAGCCGTAAAAAACCTATGTATTTATCATTAATTACAGATGCATATTCTAAGAAAATTGTGGGATACCATTTGGATAAAACTTTAGCGGTGAACTCAACTGTAAAAGCCTTGGTCATGGCTATAAAAAACAGAGTATATCCAGAGAAGGAACTTATCCATCATTCAGATAGAGGGATACAGTACTGTAGTAACATCTATCAAGATATTTTGTCAAAACAAAAGCTTAAATGCAGTATGACAGAATCATATGATCCATATCAAAATGCCATAGCTGAAAGGGTTAATGGAATCTTGAAACAAGAGTTCTTTACCAATACTACAAATCTAGATATTAAGATAATGGAGAAAATAGTAAAACAATCAATAACTATTTATAACTCTAAAAGACCGCATTGGTCATGTCATTTTAAAACTCCTGACCAAGCACATCAACAAAACATTATGAAAATAAAATCATATCGAAAAAAAACATCATCTAAAGCTATAACTTTAGATGATGTTTAATATATTTAATCAATAAATAACTGTAACGGTTATTTAGGACTAGTCAATAAGTCTAGATTTTCTGAAGAAAAAGCAACATTTTTAGTTAATAATTTATTAATTAGTCTACAAAAGGAATGTCACTTACAAAGAATAAAAATGGAATTTAGAGAACAGTTTGTTTATTATGTAAAAGGAATAAATAGCGAACTAGAATTAAATATATAGAATGACATATAAACCAAATTAATTATGAGATATATTTATTTAGTATTACTACTATTAGTTATTTTCTCTTGTGGAAAAGTTTCTAATGAATGGAAAGATGGAAAAGGTATAATTTATAATGCAGGAAAGTATAGAACATACGACAATAACGAACTAATAATAGAAGCTAAAAAGGATGGTACTTTAAAATATTTTTTAAAAGATATTGGAACTAATAATATTGTTGCTTTTTCAAAATATGATTTTAGCAAATATCACTCTTGGTATTTAATATATGATGAAAACGGATTATGGTTTTATAGTGGAGATATAGGTAGTGTATATTGGAAAAAGGAGAAAGCCAGCTTCAAAGAAATTGTATTAGTTAAAGAAAAATTTATAGAATATAGCTCAATAATACCATCTAAACTTAAAGAAGAGTTAGAATATTGGTAAAACCCGATCGCTCTGATATGTCACAGGAGTGATAGCGCAGAAATGCTTTCTGTGCCCAGCAAGAGTAAGCATAGTATGTAAATTTATAAAAAAGCCACAGTAGTAATGTTGTGGTTTTTATTTCTAGATAAGTCTAGATTTTCTGAAGAAAAAGCAACATTTTAGTTAATAATTTATTAATTAGTCCGCTAAAAAAATGTCACTAACAAAGAATAAAAATGGAATTTAGAGAACAGTTTGTCTATTACGTAAAAGGAATAAATAGTGAACCTATGAGTATTGATTTTACAAAAAATATAAATGATAATTATAGATTTTTAGTAAAATTCTTTTGCTTAAGAAATGAAAAATTAAAAGACCTAGAAGAATGGTTGAAAAAGGAACTGTATTCTTTGTTAAATATAACAAATTATGAAATAGATGAAAGTGATAATTTTGAAGACTTATACCTTAAATCTATTGTTCGTTTTGAATTAATATCTGATTATTTGAATTTAAATAACTGTACAGAAATAGATTTTATTAATGTGTTAAATCAGTTGTATAATAATAACAAAAAGAGTTATCAATTGTTAAAAATTTTTTCTCTCGTGATTAATTATTGTAAAGAAACTAAAACTTTAAGAAATAAACTTATACGAGATTATAAATCTTTTGGTTTGGGAGATCAAACAATATTGTTAGAGTTGGAAGTTAGATAAAAAAGATTACTGATTCGTTATAAGTAGTGTTCTAATATGCAGTATTGATGACTGGTAAAAGAGAAAAAACTTTAAAAATAAAAGTCCAAGATTGGCTACAGTAAAATAACAAATCTTGGACTCTTGTCTAACTTCTATAAACTAAAAGGTACTGCTTACCAAGGAGAATTACATGTTACATCTAAATGCTCTATATAAGGTAAAAGATTATTGAATTGATCTTCAGTAATATTATTAGCTGTAATTGTTTTACCATCTTTATCAATACAAACTACATCATGACGACCATCTCCAGAAGAGTTACCTCCTTTAATATTCATACGTTGTTCGCGAGTTAAAACGGCGTGTTCAAAATTTTTAAAATTTTTCATTTTTATAAAGGTTTAAATTAAATGTTTATATAAAACGAAAACTTCAGTATGAGAAGTGTGTAAAAAGGATAAGCGAATAGCAATTTTTTTCGATACCAGACGTTCAGATTTAACTAAGTTAAATCTGTTTTAAAAGAGAAAAATAAAAAAAATAATAGCTATAAAAATCTAGGGTATATTTTCCATGGTAATTATATAAGGAATGTTACATTTTTAATTTAATTTGAGCGGCGTTTTTTTAAATAGAATAACAATTGATAAGAAAACCTATGTTTATATCATGTGAAAAATAGGAAAAAGGTCAAAAAGTTTTCTTATCCAATTGAAGTAGAACTAATTTTCCTTTGTTGTTCTTCCTCATTAGTTATCGTTGTAAGTCCTCACCATGCTTCGTTGCTCTTCCTTACTACCCTTCGTTCATAGTCCTCACTATGCTTCGTTGTGCTTCCTTATTATAATTAAATAATTCTTGATGAAGAAAAAAAGTACAATATCAGGAATCTTGTAAAAAGAAATAATAGGTTTTTCCCCTTTTTTTAAAATGATAACCCCTATAAATAAACAAGGGGAAACAACTTTTTTAAAGGTGATTTTCATTGGTGATTTTTTACAAGACTGAAAGTAATTTTACACTAGACTCTTTTAACTAATAAAGAGTTGTACCAAACTAAATAACCAAACTACTAACTGCAAATGATTTTTGAAATACTACAAATCATAACGGAAGAGTTGAATAACTATCTGGATGAAAAAGCCGTGTCTTTAGCTAACATCGCTATGGCAGACGGAGAGGGTAATTCACCAGGTAACAGCCCAGACATCTCTCTAACCTTAATTAATCTTCAAGAAGAATTTGCTTTAAAAAACACACCTAATAATCGTATTAGTGGTACTTCCGTAAACTATAAAAACCCAAAAGTTTATTTAAATATCTATGTATTGTTTAGTATAGATAAACAAACCTATACAGAGTCGTTAAAAAGCCTGACCAAGATCATAGCATTTTTTCAAGGAAAAAAAGTGTTTACCCATAACAATACCAATTATGATGGTATTGATGGTTTAGATGATTTAAAAAGTTTCAAGTTCATTACACAGTTATATACGCCAACTTTTGAGGAACTAAATTTTATATGGGGAACATTAGGAGGAAAGCAATACCCATCAGTGCTATATAAAGTAACATTACTAGAAATAGAAAGAGAGGTAATTACCAAACAAGGAGTTGTGATTTCAGGAGTAGAAAATAAAAACCTAATTAATAACTAAGTAAAAGATGTTATATAAAACCCTATGCAATATTAATCTTTACCACACTTACTTTCTTAATGAAGGAGAACGACCATTTTTTACACTTAATGGACAAAATAATAATGGGATTACACCATTAACAGAAACAGAGAAAAAGAAGGCAGAAGAAAGTTATGATATAAATAGTTTTTTAACCATAGTACCTACAGCAGAAACTGTAATGCAGTTAAAAAATCATAGATTATTAGCAAAGCAACATGCAAAAGGGTTGAGAATAATAGCGGAAGCTCAAAAAGAAACCGCAGAAGAAGGGAATTTAGAAGTAACAAGATTTAGTACTAAAATCCCGTTAAATGCAGAGGTCAAATTAACCTTTTATATAAAAGTACACGATCCATTTTTTGAAAATTACACCAATATTGTAACTAAAAAACAACACCAACTATATACACTATCCAACACCAACAGCACGGTAACCAATATTTTTGATGCTTCAACACAGACAGAAAAATGGGGGGACTTTCTTCTGTCTGAAAAAGAAACAAGAAGCTTGGTACATCAGTTAGAAATAGCAAAACAAGCACAACTGCCAATGCCAAGCTTGGTTACCATTGCAAATATAGACCAGACTACTCTAGACACTATTGAAAATAAAATAACCAACGCTATAGCTTTAACAAAAGAAGAAGAAAAAATCCTGAATGTTTTAAATACCGCCGTTAAAGTCCAAAAAAGTCAAGGAGTAATCGGTATTATACAATTACAAATGGAAGGCAATAACAATACAAAATTAGTAGAAGATGTATTGGTGAAAAATAAAGAAAGTCAACAGTTTGATGTTACTAAACAATGCCTTTTAAAAACAATACCAGAATTTACCATTTGTGTAGAAAATAGAAAAACGTTTTGGAGGTATAAAGAAATCAGTAACAATTTAATTATGACCACTACGGAAGAAAAACCACTTACCCAAAATGGGCGTGTAGAAATTGTAAAACAAGATTTAGATAATCCACCAAACAACGATTATTATTTCCCTAATCCAACAGCTGAAAGCATAACAGAAGAAGCACAAAAGTATTACTCGGAAATAGTTATATAAAACAAATTTAAACCAAAAACTAGTCATTATGTCAGCGTACAAAACACCAGGAGTTTACGTAGAGGAAATAGTAAAGTTTCCACCTTCGGTAGCTCAAGTAGAAACAGCCATCCCTGCTTTTATTGGTTACACACAAAAAGCAACAAATAAAACCAAGGGAGATTTAGAAGGAATCCCAACAAGAATTACCTCTATGTTGGAGTACGAAACCTATTTTGGTTTTGCAAAAAAAGAAACTACCATTGGCGTTAGCATTGAAGATGTTACCAATGCCAATGGAGATAAAGATAGAACTATTGTAGTAACTGAACCACAAACAAGAGAACCATTTTTAATGTACTACTCTTTACAAATGTATTTTGCTAATGGTGGTGGTCCCTGTTATATTACTTCGGTAGGTAGATATGGAGATGAAGCAGGTGGACAAAAAGTAACGGCAATAACCGATGAAACTGATTTTACTGCTGGGTTAGCTGCGGTTAGAAAAGTAGACGAGGTTACCTTACTAGTATTTCCAGATGCTACGGCATTAACTAATGATGATGCTTTTTACGGATTATTTAAAGATGCTTTAATTCAATGTAATGAATTACAAGATCGATTTACCATTATAGATACTAGAACCTATGATGCCGATAGTGTAACAGATACAAACATTGGTATTTTAAGAGATAAAATTAACTTAGAGAAAGATTATTTAAAATACGGAGCAGCGTATTATCCTTTCTTAAAAACTATTTTGAATTATGCATATGATGCTAGTAGCATTACCATAGCACATAGCTCAGATAATTCAAGTTCTTTAGCTACTGAAATTACTACGGTTTCTGATGCTGTAACCACTTTAAATGGCTATTTAGCAGATGCTGCTACCTTAGCAACAGCTTTAAATGATAGTGATGCTATTATAAATGACGGTGCTGCAACTTTAGCAACTATAGATCCTGAAATTCCAAATCAAAATGTAATTACAGGGGATTTAATGACACTCTTCGGAAATATAGAAACTACAGGAGCAAGTATTACTGCAGCAGCTGCCACTGCTTCAACTGCAGCGGCTGATGATGAAGATCCAGATGTAATATCTGTTGCAGTTACTAATGCTTCAGATGCTTTAGATACTGCTATAACAGATGGAGCTAGTGATTTGCAAACAATGAAAACAGTATTACAACAAGCTATTGATGATTTAGCGGCGGCAGCTAACAAAGCCGATAAGCAAACAGCATCAGCAGATGCAAAAGCAGCCATAGCAAACATCAGTACTACTATACAAGCTATTATCGATTTAGTTCCAGCAGTACAATCGGCAATGAATGATGCCCAAGCTTTAGATAATGATGGCGTGTATGACGGATTAACACTAAATGAGTTGGCAAGTAAAAACAACAGCGTTTATAATGTTATTCTAGCTGAAATAGCCAATTTACCATTGGAGTTACCACCAAGTAGTACTATGGCAGGCGTGTATGCTAGAGTAGATACCGATAGAGGTGTTTGGAAAGCACCTGCTAATGTTGGAGTAAATTATGTAATTAAACCAACAGTACAAGTATCTCACGAAGATCAAAGAGACTTAAATGTAGATACTATTGCAGGAAAATCAATCAATGCTATTAGAACCTTTATAGGGAAAGGAACGTTAGTTTGGGGAGCAAGAACGTTAGCAGGTAATGATAATGAATGGCGCTATGTATCGGTGAGAAGATTTTTTAACATGGCAGAAGAATCTATAAAAAAAGCAACAGAACAATTTGTTTTTGAGCCTAATGATAAAAATACTTGGGTACGTATAAAAGCAATGATTGATAACTTCTTAACACTACAATGGAGAGCAGGAGCTTTAGCAGGCCCAACTCCAGATAAAGCATTTTATGTAAGTGTTGGCCTTGGAGAAACCATGACCGCACAAGATATTTTAGAAGGAAACATGATTATTGAAATAGGAATGGCTGTTGTACGTCCAGCAGAATTTATCATTCTAAAATTCTCTCATAAAATGCAAGAAGCATAAAACAAACCAATACATCTAATTATTAAAAAATAAAAATCATGGCACAAGCATATCCAATACCAAAGTTCTCCTTTAAAGTGACACATGGAGGAACTGAAATTAACTGTACGGAAGTATCTGGGTTAGATTTTCAAAATGAAACTATAGAATACAGAGGCGGTGCAGATAGTGAATACCATAAAAGTAAACAACCTGGGTTATTTAAGTATAGCAACATTACCATAAAAAGAGGAACTTTTGTAGATAAAAGCAAACAGTTTTATGAGCAATGGGCAAAAACAGTTTACTTTCAAGAAAGTGGCGAAAAGTTTAGAGGCGATTTAACCATTAGTCTTTTAGATGAAAATGGAGACCCAGCTGTAACTTGGAAAGCACAAAATGCTTATATAACCAAAGTACAACCCACCGATTTAAAGGCGGATGGAAACGAGATAGCTATTGAAACAGCTGAGTTTGTTCACGAGAAATTGACCATCGTATAAAAACAACGCTATGTATTATCCACCAGTAGGCTTTCAATTTACCGTCAAGTTTTCAGACATAGCAAATAAAGATAATGATCATCGGTTTCAATCGGTTTCAGGTCTTTCAGTAGATCTTGAAACCGAAGAAATCGCCGAAGGAGGCGAGAATAGATTCAAACATAAAATTCCAGTAAGAACAAAGTATCCAAATTTAGTTTTAAAAAGAGGGTTACTTATTGATTCAGGAATCATTCAATGGTGTAAAAAAGCCTTGGAAAATTTTGAAATAAAGCCCGTTGACTTAACCATTTCTTTACTTAATGAAAAACAGGAAGCACTACAAACGTGGAAAATAGCACACGCATATCCAGTAAAATGGAATGTGGCCGATTTTAATGCCGAAGAAAATAAGGTAGTTATAGAAACCATAGAATTATCCTACAATTATTTTACTGTTAGTTAAAATGCCAATAGAAATTAAAGAATTGTACATCAAAATAAATGTAAAAGAAGGGCCTAATAAGGAAAGCTCTAATACAAGTGTACAAACTAAAGAAAACAAAGAAGCAATAGTAAATACTACTATTGAAGAAGTGATGGAACTTTTAGAAAAACAAAAAGAACGCTAAAACAAAAATCATGAGCGAAGGTAAATTACAAAAACTGGTAATTAGGTGTTATAAAGAAGATACGTTTGAGAAAAAAGACGAGATTGAAGAGTTACGCTATACAGCACTTTTAAATCCAGATAAATACGCACAAACGTATAAAACAGAATACAAAACAGAACAAGGATCAGGAAATAGCAATTCAGATCCTAAGTTTACCAGATCCGTACCTTCAGATTTAGATTTAGAGTTTTTGTTTGATAGAACTGGAGTAATAGCTCATTTTGGAAACGATAAAGAAGCAAAACAAGATGAAAAATTCTATAAAGATCATGGCAAAGGAATTATAGAAGATATAGAGAAATTTAAAAAAGCAGTGTTTGATTATAATGGAGATAAGCACAAACCTAATTACCTAAAAATTATTTGGGGCTCTTTAAATTTTAATTGTGTACTCACTAACCTTTCTTTTGAATACAAACTATTTAAAGCAGATGGAACACCATTACGTGCCATAGCTAAAGCAAAATTTATAGCTTATATAGAACCTAAAAAAAGGGTAGCAAAAGAAAATAACCAATCGCCAGATTTAACACACTATAGAATTGTAAAAGATGGAGATACCTTGCCTTTAATGACGTATAAGATTTATGGAGATCCAAAATACTATTTAGAAATAGCAAAGGTGAATAACCTGAGTAATTTTAGAAAGTTACAGCCTGGTCAAGAATTATTTTTTCCACCAATAGCAAAAATATCATAATGAATAATAGTGGAGTCATAGCAACCTCAAAAAGTCCAGACTTAATAACTTATAAATTATTAGTAGAAGGAGAAGAACTGTCTTCAGTATACCAAGTAAAAAGTATGTTGGTAACTAAAGAAGTAAACAGAATACCTACTGCTCAGATAGTATTAATTGATGGGGAGGCAGCTACGAGAGATTTCGAATTAAGTAATGAAGAATTGTTAATTCCAGGGAAAAAAGTAGAAATCACAGCTGGTTATCATTCAGATGAAGAAACCATTTTTAAAGGCATCATTATTAAGCATAATTTAAAAATTAGAGCCAATACCACACATTTAATTATAGAATGTAAAGATGAAGCCGTTAAAATGACCATTGGTAGAAAAAGTAATTATTACTTTGAAAGTAAGGATAGCGAAATTTTTGAAGAATTATTAGGGAAGTATGGTTTAGAAAAAGAGGTAGAAAGTACCAATCAAAAACACTTAGAGTTAGTACAATACAATGCCTCAGATTGGGATTTTATGCTGTCTAGAGCGCAAGCTAATGGTAAACTATGTTTTGTAGACGATGGAAAAGTTACCATAGCAAAACCCAACTTATCACAAAGTGAATTAGAAACAGTTTCATTTGGAGCTACCTTGTTAGATTTTGATGCAGAAATAGATGCACGTCATCAAGTAGAAAAAATATCTTCTTATGGGTGGAACTTCTCAGATCAAGAATTAATCAAAATAGAAGCTAAAGACCCTGCGGTTTCTTTAAATGGAAACTTATCCGCCAGTGATTTAACAGAGACTATTGGGGTAGAGAATTATGAATTACGTCATGGTGGAGCTGTAAAGGACACTTCTTTACAGGATTGGGCAGATGCAAAGTGGTTGTTTCAACAATTAGCCAAGGTACGAGGTCGCGTAAAGTTTCAAGGAATACCTACTGTAAAACCCAACACCATTATTAAACTGGAAGGTGTAGGAGACCGTTTTAATGGCAATGCTTATATCACAGCAGTAAGTCATACCATAACAGAAGGAAATTGGGTAGTAAATGCACAATTTGGATTGAATCCAGAATGGTTTTCCGAAACTTTTGAAATCAGCGCACAACCAGCTTCTGGATTACTACCAGCAATTTCAGGATTGCAAATCGGAATTGTATCTCAATTAGAAGGAGATCCAGATGGAGAAGAACGTATTCTAGTACAAATCCCCATTATTAATAATGAAGAGCAAGGAATTTGGTGCCGATTAGCATTGTTAGATGCAGGAGAAAACAGAGGTTCTGTATTTAGACCCGAAATAGAAGATGAAGTAATAGTAGGTTTTATTAATCAAGATCCAAATAACGGAGTGGTATTAGGAATGTTGCACAGTAGTGGGAAGCCATCACCTATTACAGCAAGTGACGACAATCATGAAAAAGGTTTTGTTACCCGAAGTGATATGAAGGTTGTCTTTGACGATGATAAAAAGTCGATCACTATTGCCACTCCAGTAGGGAAATCAGTCACTTTAGATGAAGATGCAGGAACTATAGTAGTAGAGGACGATCATTCAAATATCATTACTATGGATAGTAGTGGAATTGTGATGGAAAGTGCTGGGGATATATCGATAAAAGCCTCAGGAGATGTAACTATTGAAGGAACCAATGTTTCAATTGCAGCCAATGCAGAGTTTAAAGCAGAAGGTTCTGCAGGAGCAGAAGTTTCTACCAGTGCCATTGCTGTTTTAAAAGGCTCATTAGTACAGATAAATTAGTGTTGAGTGTTGAAAAACAGTAGATAAAGTTAAGGAATAATAATCAGTAACAAGTTTTTAGTTTTTAGCATTAAAAACTAAAAAAAGCCAAAAGCCAAAAGCCAAAAGCCAAAAGCCAAAAGCCAAAAGCCAAAAGCCAAAAGCCAAAAGCCAAAAGCCAAAAGCCAAAAGCCAAAAGCCAAAAGCCAAAAGCCAAAAGCCAAAAGCCAAAAGCCAAAAGCCAAAAGCCAAAAGCCAAAAGCCAAAAGCCAAAAGCCAAAAGCCAAAAGCCAAAAGCCAAAAGCCAAAAGCCAAAAGAATTATGGGAAATCCAGCAGCAAGAATAACAGATATGCATGTATGTCCAATGGTAACAGGAATTATTCCTCATGTGGGAGGTCCAATTTTACCTGCGGGAGAACCAACAGTATTAATTGGAGGATTACCAGCGGCACGTGTTGGAGATATGGCATTGTGTGTTGGTCCGCCTGATACGATAGCTGTAGGCTCTGCAACCGTATTAATAGGAGGCATGCCAGCAGCACGAATGGGAGATTCAACAGCACATGGAGGAACAATTATAGCAGGAGAACCTACTGTTTTAATAGGGTGATATTAGTAGTGGTAATTGAGTGTTGAGTGTTGAAAAACAGTGAGTAAAGTTAAGAAGTGATAATAAGTAACAGGTTGTTTTTGAGGTAAAGTATTTAGAAAATAAAACTTTAAAGAGCCAAGAGCCAAGAGCCAAGAGCCAATAACTAACAGAAAAGATGGAAAACAAAAGAGCATTTTTAGGAACAGGTTGGGGATTTCCACCTGAGTTTGTAAAAGGAAATAATGAAGTAATTATGACTTCCGAAGAGGAAGACATAAAAAAGAGTTTACACATTTTACTTACCACTAAGTTAGGAGAACGCGTAATGTTACCAGAGTACGGATGCAATTTAGAAGAGCTCTTATTTGAAAAGTTAAACAGAACATTAATTACCTACGTATCAGAATTGATTGAAACGGCTATACTTTATCATGAACCAAGAATAGATGTGTTAGGTATTGATATTTCTGAAACAGATGTATTAGAAGGCAAATTAATTATTGCCATTGATTATAAAGTCAGAGCAACAAACTCAAGAACCAATTTTGTATTTCCATTTTATAAAGAAGAAGGAACCAATATATAACCAAACAAACTAGCAAAATGTGTAACAAATGCAGTCATATAAACAATGTTATTTTTAGGCGAAACGGTACCAATCAAACCGATCGTGTTCAGCATGCATTAAATCCTGAGAATATAGAGTTACATGATTTTTCTATAGAGGATTGGTTGTTGTTTGCTTTCCATTTTGCAAAACAAGTCAACTATTTTTCAATAGATAATACGGATACTCCAGAAGGAGATTGGCAATCATTTTTTGATATGATAGCCCTATCAGATAAGGAGTTTCCAGACAGAACAAATAAAGAATATAACCGATTAAAGAAAAGTATAGCTGAGGTTTTAACAAGTTATGAAAAGGAAGGGAATTTAACACCACACTTAACGTTATTTGTTTGTTTTTTAAAACTATTAGAGTTTTCTAAAAAGAGATTCAATGCATTGACCAAAAGGCATTTGGATTATTTCTATAAAGACATTTTAAAAATAGAAAAACTACCACCTAAAGAAGATAAAGTCCATGTTCTTTTTGAATTAGCGAAAAAGGTTTCAGAACAACAAATAGTAAAAAACACAGCATTAGATGCTAAAAAAGATAAGGAGGGAAATAAGTTAGTTTATCAACTAAACAAAGATTTTATAGCTAATAAAGCTTCTATTGTAAGTTTAAAAAGTACGTATAATGATATTTACAAAGGAGAAATTAAATACAGTTCAGTAGCCAATTCATTTGACGGAATAGGAAAAGAACTACCAGAAACGACTCCTTTTTGGTATCCTTTTGGGTACAATTCTTCAGAAAAAAATTATACAGAATTGCCAAGTCCTCAATTAGGGTTTAGTATTGCTTCTCCGCTTTTCTATTTACAAGAAGGCACTAGAAATGTAAGCATTACCATCACATTTAAAAACAAAATTGAAGCTACAGGATTTACGCCTGAAAAAATAGCGGAGTGTATAGAAGTTACTTATAGTGATAAAAAAGCTTGGCAAGAAGTAAGCTTATCAAAACTAGCACTTCCGTTGCATGTAAAAGGGAAAAAAACATTTCAAAAAACGAATATTACTACTAATAAACTACAACTTGTAATAACAATTCCTAAAGAGTTACCTCCTGTTGTAGCCTATAACGAAGAACGTTTAAAAAGTAATTTAACAACTGATTTACCAGTTTTCCGATTTTTATGTAAAACATCCACCAAAGAAGGTCATGATTTCTTTAGAAAAATAGTAAAAAAAGCAGTTAAAAGCATACAAATAAATGTAGCTGTTTTTGAGGTGATGAGTTTAGCTCTAGAAAATGATTTTGGAATCATTAATCCAGAAAAGCCATTTATGCCTTTTACGAGTCAACCCATTAGAGGAGGTTCATTTGAAATTAATTATCCAGAAGCTTTCTTGAAAAAATGGACAGACATTAAAGTAAATGCTACGTGGATGAATACACCGAGTAGTTTTGTGAGCCATTATATTGGGTATAAAAAATCATTTTTAAAGAAGGTTAGCAAAACAGATTATATAGATGGTGTACTAATAGCGGAAGAACCAGTGAAAGAAGCCAATCAACCAGTGGATGGAATGACAACAACAGACCGTTCAACAAAAATGGTGATTAATGAATCCGACTCAATTATTAATTCAGATGAAGACTTTAAGGCTACGCTAAGTTTGTTTCAAAAGGAAGAATGGAAAGTTCAAGATAAAAAAGTAGTATTATTTAATAAGCAAAAAAACGGTAGCTATATATTAAATACTACCTTAACAAATACTAAGAAGGAATTAGAAGAAGATGGTGTTATAAAATTGACTACCAATCAATCTTTTTTACACACGCTATACCCAATATTGTATACGCTAGCTTTTACTTCAGATAATGATGAAGCACCAATACCCAATCCTCCGTACACACCTTTGGTAGAAACCATAAGTTTAGATTATGCTGCTGAAGAAATGGTGGATTTAGAGAAAGTTACAGAAGATATATGCAATACTAACCGAATTCAATTATTTCATAATGATGTTTTTGGAACTTATGAAGAGCATAAATATTTAAAAGAGCAAGCCAAAGTAGCTAAAATAATAGCAAAAGATACGAGCTGTTATTTAGTACCAGATTATTGTCATGGAGGTGAATTATATATTGGAATTGCTAATATAGTTCCTTTACAACAAGTAGCTATGCTAATTCAAGTATTAGAAGGAAGTGAAAATCCTAATGTAGCTACTTTTAAAGGAAAGCAAGGCGTAAGTTGGTCTGTTTTATGTAACAATTACTGGAAAGTATTAGAAGAAGAAATAATAATTAATGAAGTAGATAACTTTTTAAAGTCGGGTATTGTTCAAATAAAAATACCAGAACAAGCTACCACAACCAATACGAAGTTCTCAGAAGAAGTAATTTGGATTCGTGCTAAAATGCACAAAAGTTTTGATGCCGTTTGTAAAGTATTCGGAATCCATGCCCAAGCAACTATTGCCACTTTTCAAAATGACAACAATGAATTATCGCATTTGGAAAATGGATTAAGTGCAGAAACTATTGCAAAGTTAGTAACAAGAATACCACAAGTAAAAGGAGTTTATCAGCCATATAGTTCTTTTGGAGGAAGACCAGAAGAAACGGATGTAAAATATTACCAACGAGTAAGCGAACGTTTACGTCATAAAAACAGAGCCATTAATCTTTGGGATTATGAACACATTATTCTTGAAGAATTTCCAGAAGTATATAGAGCCAAATGTTTAAACCATACCTCAAAAACATCTTTTCAAGCACCTGGAAATGTATTGGTAATTGTAATCCCAGATATCATCAACAGAAATGTATTTGATATTTATGAACCAAGGCTAAGTCAAACCACTTTAAATAAAATAGAAAAACATATCAATAGCCTAAATGGTATGCAAGTAGAAGCTTTGGTTGACAATGCACAATATGAAAGAGTACATGTAAAAGTGAGTGTAAAATTCTATCCAGAATTTGATGAGAATTTTTATAAAGATCAATTGCAAGAAGATATTACCAAATTACTATCACCTTGGGCATTTGACACCTCAGAAAATATTGTGTTTGGTATTGAACTAAACAGTAGTAGTGTTATTGATTATATAGAAAAATTACCGTATGTAGATTATTTAGTAGCCTTAGAAATGGCTAAGATTTCAGCAGAAGATGATATACAATTAGCAGAAGGAAATAAAGAAATTTTAAAGAAGGTAACTTTTGAAAAAACAATGATTCCATCTAGCCCTAAACACATATTAGTATCTTCTAAAACTCATAGTGTTTCTACGAATGTGCCTACTTGTAATGATATTAAAATTGAAGAATCTGAACAATGTCTATACTAAACCAACATATAAGTATTCCTAAAAAGGTAAGTTCTAAAAATGATTTAGATTATTACTTCTTACGTGAAAAAGGAATTGAATACATTGAACAATTAGGAGGAAAACTATGGACAGATTTCAATTCGCATGATCCGGGTATTACCATATTAGAAGTGCTTTCATATGCCATTACTGATTTGGGAATGCGTATTGACCTTCCTATTGAACATATTTTAACCTCTGATGAAAATGGAGGCATACATAATCAGTTTTTCAAAGCATCTGAAGTACTACCAACAAGTCCTGTAACCGCAAATGATTATCGCAAGCTTTTTATAGATATTGATGGAGTTAAAAATTGCTGGTTAACGCAACATAAAAAAGAAGTGCATGCTGATTTAGAAAAAGGACAATTATCTTACAAAGCATCAGATGTTAATCATTTAAGTAATAATCTTAAAGATGCTTTTACATTAAAAGGACTTTATGATATTTATATTGACTATGAAGAAGAAGTATTGGATAATACAACGAATGTTGATACAGCAGTAAAAAAACGTTTTCATGCCAATAGAAATTTATGTGAAGATATTGTAACCGTAAAACCAATTGGAACCTATCCAATTAAAATATGTGCAGATATTGAAGTAGAAACGATGGCAGATGAAGAAAAGATTCATGCTTTAATTTTAAGAGCTATTGATGCATATTTTTCACCTACTGTAAATTTTTATTCCATTCAGCAAATGTTAGAAAAAGGATATACAGCAACAGAAATTTTTGATGGACCAATTTTAGATAATGGATTTATTGATGATGCTGAATTAGCAACTGCCGATTTAAGAAGTGAAGTAAGATTATCAGACATTGTAAAATTGATAATGAGTATTCCAGGCGTAAAACACATAAAAGAAATTGCTATGGGAGATTGCGCTCAAGATGCGACTATGTTAGACGATTGGTTGTTGTGTATGAAAGCATATCAAAAGCCAACATTGTGTGACAAAAGTGTATTCAATTATAACAAAGGTGTATTACCATTAACCATAAACAAACTAAAAGTAGCACAATATTTAGAAGAGTTTAAAGAAGAGGAAGAAGTAGAGAAAACAAAAGCAAGTGAAAATAAAACGTTCACACTTAAAGAGGGAGAAAAATATCAATTAACAGATTATACTTCCATTCAAAATGAATTTCCGTTAACTTACGGAATAGGAAATGAAGGATTAATAGATAAACCAACTACAGCTCGTAAATCACAAGCAAAACAACTCAAAGCATATCTGTTGTTTTTCGATCAAGTTTTAGCAAGTTATTTTAAACATTTAGGAGAAGTAAGTAACCTGTTATCTGTAAAAGGAAACTTAACACAAACATTATTTACACAAGCCATTAAAGATATTGATGGAATAGATGAATTGGTAGAAAATTATGATGTAAATAACGAAGTGTTTTTAACACAAGAACTATTTGGAAAACAAGACAATGATATAGAACGTAGAAACGAATTATTAGATCATTTATTAGCACGATTTGCCGAACGTTTTTCAGAATACACATTTATAATGCGCGCTATTTATGGTAGCACTACAGATGAAATGGTGTTAAGAAACAAAGAAGACTTTTTGAGTGATTATAAAGTTACCAGTAAAGACAGAGGAAATGCCGCAAACTTTTATCAACAAGCTCCTGAATTTTTATGGAATACCAATAATGTAAGCGGTACACAAAAAAGAATAGCAAGATTATTAGGAATTAAAAATTATAACCGAAGAAGTTTATCACAACAAACTAATGTAGAAACCTATACCTTAATTAATTCAGATAGTGAAAAAGTCTATCGTTGGCGATTAAGAGATAATGAAGGAAAAATTATTTTATCTGCTACAGAAGAATATTACGATTTATCATCAGCTAACAGAGAGTTATATTTTTCGATTTCTCAAATTATTCAAACCTCAGAGGATAAAATAAAGAAAGTTTTTAGCAAACCTCTTGTTTTTAAAGAAGAGTTGATTATTGATAATATTTTAATTCATCAATCAGAATCAGGAAAGTATTCGTATGATATTATTAATCCAGCTATTAAAAGTGAACACAATCCGGATAGAATTATAGCAAAACGTTTTAATTATTATCCAACGCAAGAGGAATTAGAAACCTCCATTTTAGGTTTAATTCAATTTTTAAAAGACGATTTTTCTGAAGAAGGTTTGTTTTTAGTAGAACATATTATGTTACGTCCCGATGTAACAGAAAACAATCACCCTCCTAAAACTTTCTTACCTATTAAAAGAGAAGAATGTAAAAAATGTGAGCCGATTGATCCATATTCTTACAGAGTAAGTATTGTAATTCCAGGATACACCTTCCGATTTATGAATACCGATTTTAGAAATTATATGGAAAAGATAATTAAAGAAACACTTCCATCACATATTCTACCCAAAATATGTTGGATAGGTTATAGAGCAAATGAAATTGAGAATCAAGAAGAGAACGATTTGTTACAATTTGAAGAAGCTTATAAAGCCTATTTATTGGCCAAAACCAACTTAGAACAAATACAACCAGAAGAAGAACTTATAAAGTTTATACAGAAACTAACACAACTATCAAACGTATATCCTACAGGGCGATTATTTGATTGTAGTGATGATGACAACGAATCATTATCAGGAAATATAATTTTAGGGAAAACAAACTTAGGATCACTTTAAAATCACGAATCATGGCTACGAAACTTTTAGATATAACAACAAACTATCGTCGATTTACCCAAAATCAAGTATTAACAGAAGGGCAATTAAATGAAATGGTAAACTATTTTGATGATCAAGATAGGTTGTCAAGAGTATTTTTAAGTGGTGTTGGATTGTTATGTGGTTTTAAAGTAAGTTATAGAAAATCAAGTAGCAATATTATCATTACTCAAGGAACAGCCATTACTACAGATGGAGATTTGTTAAAGTTTTACGGAGCTGATAATGAAATTCAAACCAATGCAAATATTTATAGGTTTTTTAAACCGTATGATAATGACGAAGCAAAATACAAACCTCATTTCTATAAAGATGGAGATCAATTAGAAATATATGAGTTATTTACTTTGCCGCAAGTCAATGCTTCTAAAAGATTACAAGATGAAACAGAAGAACTAGAGGAGTTAATAGATAATAAGATAGCTATAGAAGATGCCGTAGTATTGTTATATCTGGAGGAATATGACAAGCAAAAAGATTTATGTGTAAGTCTTTCTTGTGATAATCAAGGCTTGGAAGTAAATCATAATTTAAAAGTATTATTAGTAAGCACAGCAACAGCAAAACTAATAATGCAACACGATACTATTAGTAATAGCCAGGCGAATCTTTCAAACACAGGATTACAGAATCTTCCTGATTTAATAGCGAACAGAGTATTAATGCAACCAGAAGATTTTTCTGATTATATAGAACTAAAAAGAGAGTTTACTCAATATGTTTTTAAAAATGATATTAGTAAAAGAACTTTAAAAGCTTACGAAGAGCTTTTTAGCTTGTTACGTTTAAATTCATGGTATCAAGTGTTTGAAAAAGCCTATAAGCATCTTTTTGAATACGAATCAGAAACCGAAATTCCTCCAGATTTTCAATATAGATATGATATCTTAAAAGATATTATTGATACTTATAATGAAATTAAAGAACAATTACGTTGCATAGATTACAACCTATCTTGTACAGTTGATATCAAAGCATTTCCTAAGCACATTATGTTAGGAAAAATACAAGAAGAAAAAAGAGGAGAATATCGACATAACTTTTACAAATCGCCAATTTTTAATGAATGCAAAACTATACTTAACAATGCATCATTAAAAAATCAAGAAGAACATACAGTACATGAAAGAATTTGGGATATTGAAGGAACGATTAAAAGGCTGTATCAAAGTCAAAATAAAAAACAAGCCAAACTATATAGCTTAGTAAAAAGAAGTTTACAGTTATTAATAAACTACAATGCTAACTATACTAATATTAGAATAACACCGTCTTTTGAATTAGGAAAACTAAGTAAAAAAGCCATCCCTTTTTATAACAATGTAGGTAAACATTTAATTAGTCTTTGGGATTTTGAAAAAACAATTCATAATGAACAAAGAAAAAACAGAAGTTATCATACAGCACATTTAGATTATAAAAAGCCGTTAGACATTTGTATTGATGCCGATTTTTATAGAATAGAAGGACATCAAGGTAAAAATTATAAAGAGGTGATCAAATCACTTCAACTAATTAGAAGAAAGAAAAACCTTAGCTTTAATATTATTGCTTTAAAAATAAAAGCAACGCCTGAGCAAAGTCAAGATTTTTTACATGCATATACAAAAGACTATTTATATAGAAATCATGGATACGAACATAAAGCAGGAGTAGTACCAGGCGGAACTTTTATTCTAATTTATATAGATAGTGAGTATGATGATTTCCCACGGCCATATGGATATGGTTATCCGTATAATTATCCAAAATCAGTTTCATTAGCAGGAGATTTTATAGGAGACGATGTAGAAGAACCAATTATTGTAAATGCACCAGTAGTAGCCGATTTTTCAATACCTTATTTATGCTGTGATGAAAATAATATTCATTTAAGCTTACCAGTAAAAGAAATCTGTTTTGATGAACATACACTACCCATTCCATTTAATGTAATGCCTAAAAAAGGTTTTGTAGAAGCTGAGGTAGAAGAAGGATTAAATGGAGGAGTTACCATAAATAAATATGGAGAATTTGTGTTGGATACTAATTTAGTATCTAAAGAATTACATGGAAAACCTATATCATATACCGTTAATAATTTTGAGACGAATTGTGTAATTACAGTTAATAAAAAACCAAAATTTGAATTTATTGTAGATACACTTAGCGAACCCACACCAGAAAGAATCATTACAGTAACCTTTAAAATTCAACAAGAAGATGGACAAGAAGGTGTTGAATATACTTGGGATTTTGGAGACGGTTCTACATTAATTACAACTTCGGAATTAAGTATTGCACACGATTATTTTGTGGAAGAGGAACAATTAAAAGTAGAGGTAACATTAATAGGCGTTAAAAATGGATGCTCCACAAAAATATCCGAAAAAATACTATTAGAAATACCAAAAGTAGAATTAAGCTTACCAGTAAAAGAAATCTGCTTTGATAAAACAACATTGCCATTAGCTTTTGCTGTATTGCCTATTAAAGGAATTGTAGCGGCTGTAGTAAGAGAAGGATTAAACGGAGGTGTAACAACTAATGATGTTGGTGCATTTATTTTTAACCCTAATTTGGTAAGCCCTGAATTATATAACACACCAATACCTTTTACCGTAAATGGTTTTGCAACCAATTGTCAAATTATCGTGTGGCCTAAACCCGCATTTAGGTTTGAGGTAGATACTATGGAAGAACCTGTTGGAAACAGGGTAACAGTAAACTTTATTATAATACAAACCCCTGTTATTGATGGAACTTCATTTACTTGGAACTTTGGAGATGGTACTCCTATACAAACCACTACTGAAACTAGAATTTCACATACATACCAACTAGGAGAAAGAAGTTTACGCCCATTGGTAGTAGTACAAGCAAAAGCAGGAGTTTGTACAAGTGAATATTCAGAAAGTATTATTATTGATGTAGTGGTACCTCCACAAATAAGTATAGAACCTACCACATTTTGTAGAAATGACAATAACATTTACCCATTTAAAATACCAGATGGAATAAGAATAAGCTTAAGTGCAGAAGGAATTACGGTAACCGATAACGGGCAATGGGCATTTGAACCAAGTAATACCAGTTCTTCTACAATTACGGTTTTTGCCAATGGAAGCCCAACTGATTTAATACTAACTATTTTAGATATTCCTGCACCAATATTTAATGCATTTATTGAAGGTGAGTTGTTAATACTAGAGAATGAGTCTGAAATTACAGAAGCTTATAACTGGAATGTAAATGGCATAGCAATCACCCGAAGAAATAGAAGAAGAATAGAGTTACTATTAAGTGAAATTCCAAATACTGAAGAGGGACAAATTATAGTGACTATGCAAACGGTGAGTGAAAATTGTGGTGAAAGTGACATTGAAACCATGATACTATCTGTTCCTGTAACCAATAGCTGTGTAAAAGAATTAGATAATTACACAGGATTTTTTGAGCAAGAATATGAAAACTTAAAAGCAGAAATAGGAAGAGCACTTGATGATAACGTCGCTACTTTATGGAGCGGTTATAGTGAAACCATACAAAAAGTAAAAGATTTTAGAGCGGAATTAGATTCGGATGAAAATGTGGAAGTAATTATAAAATCATTCTTTCCTAATACTACTGTTTTTGACGATTTGCTAAATGCTTTAGAAATAATTTCAACAGGAAATAATAAAGTAGCCGTTCGATTTTTAGCAGAAGCCTATATTAATATCTATTACTTAATGTGGTGTTGTAAACTTAAAAAAGAACAAACACCCAACTCAGATTTTATACAACGAATGGATACTGATATCCGTGAGTTTTTAGGAACTGCTAGAAGTATTAATTTCAATATAGATGAAATAAATAGATTAAAATCATTCTTAGAAAAAGTACAAAGAGAATGTGGTGAAAACACTGAACTAAATAATTCAATAATTAATACACTTAACAATTTGAATTTTGCAGTTGCATAACACACATATCATTCATAAAGTATTTGTAGAGGTAAATACAGATTCTCTAGAAAGTGGACGTCATTTTAAAACCAACTTTCTAGAGTATTTAAAAGACGCCATGTTTCCTCTTTTAGAACAAAAGTTGGAAGCAATTGCAACAAAAAGTAGTGCGTACAGTATTAGACTTCAAGATGTGTCAATAGATATAGAAGTTGCTTCTGCTAATGATTTTAGCCAAATAAAAGAAGAAGCTATTGTATCTGTAGAGAAAAATATAATAAAAGCTATAGAGGCTAATTTATTAGATAATGACACTCAAAATGAAAGTGTTTTAATAAATGAAAATACCAGTCAAAAAGAAATTTTACAAACATTTTTAAGAACTGGTAAGTTACCCTGGTGGACATTAACCGACACAACTAAAATAACGACACTTTTAAATACTATAACATTAGAAGTTCAATTATTAGAAACCAAAATATTTAGAGAACGTTTTATAAAACAGTTCAATAACGATCAATTAGTAAGTTGTTTAGTAAGAGCAATTAAAACAGATAATACTTTTACAGAAAAGCAAAAACTGAAAGTTATAAGTATCCTAAATACAATCTATGCAACAGTAATAGAAAAAATTTCGATAAACTCAGAAGAACGCTTCTTGTTTTGGGATACCGTTATTTTAGAACTGATACTTAACAATAAACAAACTAGTAACTTAGAAAAATTAATACAACTTTTTGCCCTTATTACTATAGAAAATTTAACAACAACTCAACTATTTTTTATAAAACAGTTTATTGAAGAAAAAAGTAAGAAAACATCAGTTATAAAACTGTTATTGAACTTTCACAAAGTAAAACACGAGCTATTACGCGCTTTTCAAGTACATTCTTTAATTCAAAAAGGAAACACGATTGAACGCATTTCAAATAATTCTAAAAAAGAACATTCTTCAATCCGTGAAATTATTTTAGAGCTTCAAAAAATACTCAGAACAAAAGATAAAGAGCAAATAATAAAGTTAGTTCCTGTTTCTAAAAAATTACAAGAAGTTTTGGGGAGTATTGTCAAGTTCTCAAAAACACACCTTGAAAAACTAACCAAAGAACAACGTAAAGAAGTAGTAAAATTAGAAACAGCAGTTACAATAGTAAATGAAGAAAATGTAATACAAAAAATAGCTTCAGGATTAGAATTGCTAGAAAAAATAAGCAATCAAGAAAACATAAACACAAGTAAAATTGTAAAAAAACTAAAAGAAACCTTTGAGAATTTTGAAATAAAAACAACAACAAATTATACAACGGAAATAACTTTAAAAGTTCCACCACCTGAATTATCAGAAAAAGAAAAAATAAAAATTAATACAGAGATTTCTGAAAACTTAACCCATTTAAAAAATAAATTAATAGGAAGTAAAAAGAGTCAAGAAACCTTATCTGATACAGAACTATATGTTGAAAATGTGGGAATTATTTTGGTACATCCTTTTTTAAAATACTTTTTCAAGAATTTAGAATTGTTTGATGAAGAAAAAAAGGAATTAATCAATCCAGTAAAAGCAGCACACTTACTACACTACATCGCTACCAAAGAAACAAAAGCGTATGAAAATAACATGCTGTTTGAAAAAATACTATGTGGTATTCCAGAAAACCAACCCATAAATAGATTTGTAGACATTACAGAAAACGAAAAAGAAGAAGTAGAAAACATGTTGAAATCAATGTTGTCAAATTGGACGAAAATGGAGTCGTCATCCATAGAGTTGTTGAGAAATGAGTTTTTACAAAGAAGTGGAAAATTAACCATTAAAAAAGGAAAAATACACGTAAAAGTAGAACGCAAACCACAAGATATTTTAATAAACAATATCAACTGGAACATTTCCATTATAAAATTTCCATGGATAAAAAACCTAATACAAGTAGCATGGTAAACAATAACTACATAGCATTAGATAACCGATTAATTTATCAGGAGCAAAAAAAAGTGTTACGCTACCTTTTTGAAAAAATAGACCTATCTAAAATAGTGTTTGTTGGTGGAATTGCAGACTACTTGAATCTTAGAGATTACTATCATATGATAATTAATGATGTAGATTTAATTTATGAAGAAGAAAAATATTTAGAAACATTCTTAAAAGAAAACCAAGCAACAAAATATAAGAATAAGTTTTATGAGTCCTTGCATGATGAGGTTCTGGTAGTAAATATTCCAGTAGGAAAGAAGCTAGTTCATTTTGATTTATTCCGAAAAGACTTTGAGGATGTTGAAATAACAGAATCAATATTATTAGGAAAAAAAGTCTTACACAAAAGTTTTGAAGCTATGCGAACCTTTCACAATACAGAAATAGGGAAACAAACTTCAGAAGTAATGCAAAAAAAATATGAATGGAAACGTCTATATAAACATAGCATAAAGGCCTCTTTATACAACACTGTTTATCATGGAACCTGTAAAAAAAGTCAAGATGAAATGCCTATAAGATATGCGCTAACCAAATAAATAGTCAAACATTGAAACAGTCACCTAAAATAATATACAGTTTAGATACCTATCCATTAATTAATAATAGATGGAATATGGGAAATCGATTAAAAGAAACCATTTATATGACGGCATTAAGCGTATTACAAAGTCATTTATGGTATCCAGAAATTGAACTGTATGTAGATGAAACAGCATATAAATACTTATACATGTTGCCATGTAAAGTAACCCTAATTCCACATAATTGGAATGCCGATTTATGGATGAAAGTAAAAATGCAGGCTATTGAAAAGCAAACCCAACCTTTTGTGCATATTGATACCGATATATTTTTAAGTAAATATGTTTCTTTTGATTTTGATAAAGTATTATTAGAAAGAAAAGAAGCTTCCTATAAAAGGCATTACAAACCGCAATTAGCTTTTTTTAATGCATATACCAATCACCTTACCTTTTGGCACAACGATTTACAAAAAACCTATAGCTGTGGTGTTATTGGGTTTAATGATATGAAGTTAAAAAGCCAATTTATAAAAGCCTATCAAGAAGTAGAAAAAGTGTATACCAATTTTAAACAAGAATACATTCCATTTAAGAAAAAAGGATATGAACCCTGTATTGTTATAGAACAATATACACTTGCTTGCTTATTAGATAAACACAAAATAACTCCAACCTTATTGTTAGAAGGAGAAAGCCTTTTTCAGCATACAAAAAAAGCAAAAGAAATAGGGTTTAGCCATCTTTTTGGAGTAAAGAAATACGAAGACACTATTGTAAAAACAATTGAAGAACGATTGCAAAATATCTTTCCTTTTTGGTATCAAGAAATAAAAAAGGAGCTGATAAAAAGCAAGTATATGAATGATTATAAGGTAACTTTTTAAATCTAGCAGTAATGAAAAGCTTTTTATTTAATCAAGAAAATAAACATCATAAAAAAAAGAATAACAATCCCTTTTTTAAAAAGGTACAAGCCAAATTAAAAACCAGAACTTCAAAAGATAAATATGAAGTAGAAGCAGATAAAATGGCAGATAAAGTAGTCAATAAAACTACAGAAAAAGGAAGTGTTCAAAAAAAGGAAGAAGAAGTACAAGCTAAACCTTTAGCAGCAGCAATAACACCATTGATACAAAAGAAAGAAAATACAGAAGAGGTGCAAACAAAAAACGAAGAAGAAACATTACAAACTAAACAAGAAGAGGAAGTACAAAAAATGGAGGAAGAGGAAGCGGTTCAGGCTCAAGAAGAGGAAGAAGTACAGTCAAAGTTATCATCACAAAAGTCATCGCAACAACCCATGAACTCTCAATTAAAAAAAGGAAGTGGAGGTAAACAGATGAATGGTAACACTAAAAATGAAATGGAATCAGGTTTTGGAGCAGACTTTAGTAACGTAAAAATCCATACAGATACCAATGCTGAACAAATGAGTTCAAATATAGGTGCACAAGCTTTTACGCATGGAAACGATATTTATTTCAATAAAGGAAAATATGAACCAAATTCTAAAAAAGGAAAACACCTGTTAGCACATGAGTTAACCCATACCATTCAACAAAAAGGAATGAAAAAGAAAAAAGAATCTTAAAATTAAAAAAGTAATGTTTGTAGCAAAACAAAATAATAATAAACCAAGTGCTAAACCGACGGTAAAGTCGAATAAGTTTATACCGCCTAAAATGAAGGTAGTAAAACCTAAGGATGCACAAGAAGCTACAAACAAAGCTAAAGAGAAAGTACAGGAAGCTCAGCCTGAAAAAGCAACTACATTTTTTAAACCAGAAGCAAAAGCAACAATACCTACTAAAACAGGCGTTAAAAAAGAAGCCGCTAAAGGTAAACCAGGAACTTCAAACCTAGCGTTAAAAACAAATAAAACAGAAGCAGCTAAAAAAGAAACAAAAGAGCCAAAAGAAACTATTGTTGAGATTGCTCCCAAAAAGAAAGAAGAGGTAGGAAAAGGAAAGCAAAAAGCAAAAAAAGAACAAGTAGCAAAAGAAGGAGCACAAAATATACCCAAAGCTCCCACGCGTCCACAAGATGATCCGGCATTTAAAAAACAAATAAAACATACGGAGAATGTAAAAACAGAACAATCACAACATCCTGAACCAACAACCAAAGTAACAGAGCAAAAAGGAGCCTCACATTTACCAGCTAAAGCACAAAGCAGTAAAAACAATCAGCAGGCATTTATGACTGAAATGGATGAAACCTCTAAACAAGAAAGAAAACCATTTACTGCGGAATCGTTCAAGAAAACCCTAAAGAAAAATTTAGATGCCTTAGAAAATGACTTGCCTAGTAATTCAGATGAAGCAAAAGAATTTAAGAAAGAAAAACCAATTCAAAAAGTAAAAGAAAGCATTTCAGGAGAAGTTACTGCGCAAAGTGATACGTTGGCAGGGCCTATGAAAAACAAAGCCAAACAACCACTTGAAGATAAAGGATTACCTACTACAGAAGCAGAACCATTACAACCAGTTACTCCTCAAAAGCCACCTAAACCTATTGTAGCTAAAGCAGCAGTGCCAAAGCCAAAAACCAAGCAAGAGATTTCTATGGAAAAAGAAAGTCAATCGCTTGATACTTATATGGATGAAAATAAGGTTACAGAAAAACAATTAGCAAAATCTAACGAACCTAAATTCACCACTGCTTTAGATCAAAAAACGCAAGCACAAACAGAAGCCAAGCTTGCACCAATAAACTATAAAAAGAAAGAAAAAGCGACGCTGTCAAAAGCAACAAAAGTAGCAACTAAAGACGGGGCTAAAGGTTTAGACTCCATGAAAGCAGCAAAAATGCTTTCTGAGAAAAATGTCCTAAAAGGTCAACAAACAGGAGAAAAATCAGATAAGGACCAACAAAAAGAAATTTATACTGCTTTTGAAAATATTTACAAGGAAACTAAAAAAACAGTTACCGAAAAACTAGAGAAATTATCTACAGGAGTAGACAGTTATTTTAGTGTACAGGCAGAAAATGCGAAGAAAACCTTTGAAAAAAATGTAGAAGAACGATTAGATGATATTTACGGATGGACCACGTTAGATGATAAGCTTTTTGGAGAAGACACAGAAGCCATAGAAAGAGCTTTTGAAATTGAAAAAAGTAAGTTCATCAAAACTATGGATGGCGTATTAGATAAAATTGCAGAAGAAGTAGCCAAAGGATTAAATGAAGCGTTGGAGGCTATTGAAGAAGGAAAAAGAAAATCGAAAGAAAAGTTTGAGAGTTTAGACGCTTCACAACAAAAACTAGCCAAAGATGCTTTTGAAGAGTTTAATGATCAATACGCTTCCTTAGAAGATACCGTATATGAAAAACAAGATGAATTAGCGCAAGACTTAGCCAATGCCTATAAGAAAAATGTAGATTCATTAAGAGAATCTTTTGATGAAATAAAAGAAAAAGTAAGTGCAGGTTGGATTGGTGCTGCATTTAATGCCTTAGCAGGTGTGGTAAAAACCATTCTAAAAATAAAAGATTTACTACTTAATTTATTAGCCGCTGCGGCTAGCGCCATTGGAGCCATTATAGCAGATCCTATAGGATTCTTAAGCAACCTAATTAAAGGAATAAAACAAGGTTTTGTTGATTTTGGAACCAATATTAAAAAACACTTAATAAAAGGATTGATAGAATGGTTAACAGGTTCTTTAGGAAATGTAGGTATTACGTTGCCAGACAATCTATTTAGCTTATCAGGAATTTTCAATCTAGTAGCCCAAATGCTAGGGCTAACTTGGGATTATTTCCGAAGCAAAGCAGTAAAATTATTAGGAGAGCCAGTAGTAGCAGGAATGGAAAAAGCGGTGGAGATATTTAAAATTGTTAAAAAAGACGGAGTAAAAGGACTTTGGGAATATATCAAAGAACAGTTTAATAACCTAAAAGAAATGGTTATGGATGCTATTCGAGATATGATTATTACTAAAGTTATTGAAGCTGGAATCAAATGGATTATGGGCTTATTAAGTCCGGCTGGCGCTTTTGTAAAAGCAGCCATGATGATTATTGATATAGTTAAGTTTTTTGTAGAAAGAGCCGCACAAATATTCGAGTTAGTTACCGCTTTTGTAAATAGTATCAAAGCCTTGGCAGCAGGAAATGTAAAAGCAGTAGCCAAAGGTATAGAAACCGCTTTAGCCAAAGCCATTCCTGTATTAATAGGTTTCTTAGCCTCTTTATTAGGCATTACAGGCTTAACAGCCAAGGTGCAGAAAATTATTAAAAAAGTCCGTAAGAAAATAGATAAAGCTATTGATAAGATTATTAAAAAGGCTAAAAAACTTTTTGGAAGAGGTAAAAAAGGAAAGAAAGTAAGTAAAGATAAATTGAAGGAAAAAGATAAAAACGAAAATGAAGAAAAGAAAGATGAATTAAAAGATATTAAAAAGAGTCTGAGCAAAGACATAAAAAAAGAACTTAAAAAAGGGTATGGTCCCAAGAGTTTAAAAAAGAAAATTAAGCAATGGAAGAAGAAATATAAACTTAAAAAACTAGAATTAAAAGGAGGTAAATTACTATTAAAGTTAAATCCTGAAGATCAACTAGATGCCATTGATTCTATAACTTTAGGAAAATTGTTAATACCTATTTTAGCAAAAGCGGAACAAGAATATGTAGAACTCTTTATTGACGGAGAAGCTGAAGTGAGAGCTAAGGTAGAAGCGAAGAAAAAAGAAATGAAAGAAGGGAAGTCTGATTTAACTGGAGCTGCCCCAGATGTTAATCAGCAAATTTTACGAGAATCGAGCTTGCAAAAACCAACAGGAAAAACAAGAGGTAGAACAGAAGTTGGTGGAGGAACTACGGTATCACATCAAACTACAGGAAGTTTTGCTACCTATAAAGTTGAAAATATAGGAGAGTATAAAGATTTAGTAAATATAGGTGGAGATATAGCTAGTTTTTTTGAAGATAAAAAAGTACCAGGAGTAACAACTAGTTATATGAATAACGCTATAAAAGGAATTTTGTCAACTGGTAACCCAACTTCAAGGAGTTCTAAAAAACAAGCATTGTTAAGGTTCTTAAAAAGTAAAGAAAGAGAATATAGAAATGGAGTTGGTAAAGGTAAAGATCCAAGAAAAGGAGTTCTAGATAAAATAGGCGTATATGAAAGAACTTTAAATAGATTGATAGTTTTAGTACAAGAATTAGAGCCTATAAGACAAGACGGAATGGCTGCTACAACAGCTATGCAACATCAATTAGATAAGACGGATCCAAATAGAACACTTAATGATCAATTATCTCCAGACGGTAAAAATCCGATGACACCTAAAGGAGCTTCAATGCAACCTCAAGCTAAAGAAACAAAAGATAGAAAAACAACAAGAGAAGGAGCTGAACAAAAGAGATTTAAAAGAACAGGAGATATTTTTAAAGACTTTGCTAAAATGGCCGGGAATGTAGAGGTGTTTGTACCTGCTGAAGGAACTTATGACTTAAAGCCATTAGAAAAACATTTAAGAGATTGGGTAAAATTAAAAATAGATTTTGATAATATTCCAAAAACAGACCCTAAATTAGCAGAAAAAGCACAAAAAGAAGTGGATGATGCTGAGAAAAAGTTTAAAGATGAAATAATGTTAATGATGTTAGACTATAACGGTAGAATGTAAAAAATGGAAAAAAAGTTTTTTTATAGATATATTTTAAAAAATGATTATTCTGATATTGAAATTTATGACAATATAGATAAAGTATGTAATCAACTTTATGCTAAAAAAAGAATACAGCTAAAGCAAATACCAGATGATTTAGAACAAGAGACCTTAATGAAAAGTTTTTTTATTGATGAAAATACAGGTACTAAAATTGTTTTAACTATAGATTATTCTTTAAAAATGATGTACTTAGATTTATCCTCTTATGAAGAAAATATTTTCGATTGTACTCAAGAAATAATAGAAGAAAAGCTACAGATTAACTCATTAGCAGATTTAACTGAAATAAATTTAAAAGAAATAGAAGAAACTCCTGAAGCTTTATTAAAAATAGCGATAGGTACTTCTTTTTTAACCCCTTTCCCTAAAAAAGTTAAAGATTTTTTAGAAGTAAATATACATCATAAAGAAAATGAGATACAAAAACTATCGTTAGTAGCAATTTATAATACATTACGTAAAGAATTTATTCCTTGTTTAAAACAAAAAATTGAAAACACTCAAGAAATTAATTTTAAAGAGAGTATTAAAACTGTAATTAATGAGCTCGAAAAGTCTACGTTGGAAGAAGAGTTAATGAAGCTAACTGTAAGAAATAATAAAGCAAATATGTAAAATGAAAACAATTAACCAAATCAATGGCATACCCTTGCACTATGCAAGATTAACGAACCATCCTTATGGAACAAGAGGAGAGCAACGCAACTTTTTAATAGAGGAAAACTTCTTAACCATATTAGAAAATGCACTTAAAGAAGTTTTTGAGAATTGTCCATTAGGAGTACCAGAAGTAATTACCACAGCGGGAATATTTGTAAATAAACCAGGGCAACATAGACACGGAAAAGCATTTGATTTAGATGCTATTTTTTGGGAGAATGAAACTTTAGTAACCACCAACTTTGTACACCAAAAAGAGTTGTATTTAGGTATTGAGTCTTTTCTAAGAAAACATTTCGGAATTGTATTGAATTATTATTATCCTAATCACAAAGATCATTGGCATGTAGATACAAGTGTGCCTGTAGACTATAATCAAAGCTCAAAATCAGAAACCTTATATGTGCAACTAGCTTTAAAACATATTTACAAAGAAGAAATTTTAGTAGATGGTATTTGGGGTAGACAAACTTCTGGAATTGTAAAAGAAGTATTTAATAGATTAGGCATTCATACACCTATCACCACAAAAGCTAATTATATAAAGTTTTTAGATGTTACAGGAAAAGTAGCTTTTAAACTATGCGAAGAAAAAGCAACACCTATTCATTTATTAGATAATTTAAATGAAGTAATAGAAGATTTACCACAGCAAAATAAATTAGCAGTAAGAGAAGCATTAAATAGTTTTTTAGATCATCATGATACTGCAAATTGGTTAGGAGATTTATCAGATGAACATGATTTAGACACTATTATAGATAGTGTGTTAGTTTAATTTTAATTAGTAGTTAGTCTATCTAGTGTTTTGATGTCACGTTGAGTGATTTTTCAGACTAAAAGGAAGAAAAATTGTATCGAGAAGAGATTAAATTAATCTTCTTGTTGTTTTTTACGGTTTACGAATAAGCTTTCCGGATAGGTCAGTTTTTTATGAAGTGTAAATGCAGTAAAAAAATGATAGAGAACAGTAATTTACACGAAATTATTATCTAAAAATAATTAGTTCGTAATAATAAATTCAAGATGTTATACCAGTTATTATTTTACAGTAATTTTAAGTGGTAAATGGTATTAGTATAAAAAATAAGAAAATGAACAATTTAGGAATTATAGAAAATCAACAAACCACTTCTTTAAAAGACATTTGCAACTATTTAGAGGAGATGATAATTTATCGACTAACCCTAGAGTTAACTGATGAACTAATTCCTAAACCTTCATTAACACTAAAAAATAATGACTCCTACATAGCTGCCTTTATTAATAAACATGCTTTGACTGAACAAGAAGTTGTATTGTTATTATTAGCCATTATACCAGAAATATCACCAAATTTTATAAACGAAATAATAACTTCTTTTTTACCCAATGGAGGTGAGTTTCCTGAGTTTGGCGGTGTAAAAGGAAAAAACCACAGAGGCATTCTTCCCACAGGAGAAACCGCACTGTATATTTTATATGGTAATGCCATAGAAGAACGCTTAAAAGGATTACAATATTTACAAAAGGAATCATACCTATTTCAAAATACGATTCTAGAACTAGAAACGGTTCCTTTAGGAGAACCCGTAATTAGTGGGCGATTATTAATACAAGAAGAATACAAAACAAAAATACTTACAGGTAAAGAAGTAAAACCAAAATTAAGTGCTTCTTTTCCCGCAAGTTTAGTTGAAACCACACTGTCTTGGGAAGATTTGGTACTAAAACCTACTACCTTAAAAGAAGTAAAAGAAATAGAAGCTTGGTTGCAATGCAATGATATTTTGCTAAATGAATGGGGAATGAAAGACAAAATAAAACCAGGATATCGAGTATTATTTTGGGGACCTCCCGGAACAGGAAAAACATTAACCGTAGGCTTGTTAGGAAAATACACCCAAAAAGAGGTATATCGAGTAGATTTATCCATGGTTGTTTCTAAATACATAGGAGAAACCGAGAAAAACCTTTCTAAATTATTTGACAAAGCTAAAAATAAAGACTGGATTCTGTTTTTTGATGAAGCAGATGCCATTTTTGGGAAACGAACCAATGTAAGAGATGCACATGATAAGTATGCTAATCAAGAAGTATCCTATTTATTACAGCGAATAGAAGCACATCCAGGGTTAATAATTTTAGCTTCTAACTTTAAAAATAATATTGATACAGCATTCACCAGAAGATTTAATAGCATTATAGAATTTGAAACCCCTAGTTATGAAGAACGATTAGAACTTTGGAAAAAAAGCTTGCCAAAAGCGATAGCGCTAGAAGAAACCGTTTCTATAAAAGAACTGGCAAAAAAATACGGAATAACAGGAGCTAATATTATGAATATAGTACAATATGCCTGTTTAAAAACAATTCAAGGTGAATATGTAACCATTCAGAAACAATTTCTTTTAGAAGGTGTCAAAAGAGAATATGCTAAAGAAGGGAAAACAATTAATATATAACCCTTAATGCCATTTCAAGCGTAAATTTATTCAGCGAACTACGAGAAACCTTTAGCGAATTACTGTTTTTTGCCTATCATACTCGGCACAGAAAGCATTTTTGCGCTAGCACTTTCACGGCATATCAACGCCATCTGGATTTTAAAAATAAAATAGTAAATTAATAGACTCTAAAACTAAAGATTACTTTTCATAGGAGCCAATGTTGTACTTAGTTGTTTTTCCACATTTTTTCAGAATCAACTTTTCTAAGCAGTTTTTTGTCAAGAGTATAGTATTCCCAAATTCCTTTCGGTTTTAAGTTTTCGTACTCACCAATTACTATATTAAATCCTTTTTTTGCCTCAAACTTTCCTCCGTTATGGAATGCTTTAAATTCTTCCATTGAAAATTCAGGGTTGTTTTCTTGATTTCCCTCATAATAAGTTTTAAAACCAGCTACCATAAATCCATAATTATAAGTCAAGTCCGAATCATTTATATTCTCACTTAAAGTTCTAACATAGTTCTCTTTTCCAAGTATTGCTTGGGTGTATGCTAATCCAAGAATGTTTTTTTCAGTTTTTTTAATTCCATTAAGTTCTACAAAAAGAGAATGAGCTTTTTCAATTTTTAGTTCATACAAATTTGACCAAGCAAGTTTCTCTAAATCCTCGAAACTTTTTGTTGTACAAGAAGTTAAAATTATAAGTAAGATTGTGAATAATAGAACTCTCATTTTTTTTCTGGCTAGCAATTAAGTAGAACGTTGCTTGTATGTTGCGTTTGCCTGCCGAAGGCGGCACATGCAATATACAAATTGTTAGGTGTGGTTATTTTAATTTCTGTTTTCCATTCTGCTTAGTAAGTATCTTGTAAATACAATAAGAGTATGATATCTAAATGTACAATCTTCTTCGTCGGATAGCCCTGGATGAGAGCCTGTCGGATGCAAACGCTTCCATAATCCATTTATGTATGGTGCATTAAGTCCATTTTTTGGAACTTCATTCAAATGTTCGTGTAATAAGACAGGATTTAAAATTGCAGAATTGGACAACCAAGTTATTGCATCTCCTATATTTGTACAATTTCTTGCAGGGATTAAATTATTGCAAATTTCAATCATTAAAGACTCCAAGTACGTTCTGAATTGTCCGTTTGCCCCAGCCCAATTACCAATTGTGTGATTTTCAATTGCTTGCTCTAAATGTCCTTTGGCTGTATTAAATCCAAAATGATTTAGAAGTCTTATTAATTCGTTTTCAGTATTTGACTCTATTAATTCTTCAGGTAGTAAAGTAACTATTTGTTCATTTCGAATGGTAAATCCATCTCTTTTAATAGAATTAACAAGTCTTGAATTATGTTCAATGAAAAGTTTATTTAAATCTTGAGGAGTTTCTTCAAGAACTTCTCCCCAAAGGTTAGGTGGGTTTTGTTCTGGAATAGGATTTTCTCTAATATACTTTTCCAGAATATATTGAACAGAATCTATTTGAATATTGTCAGTAAATGGTCCATTGATATTGTTGGCATCAAGGACTGAAAATATAATATTAGCTTTTTTTGCCTTTGATAATGGTGATTCATTGATTTGGTCTGGTATTGCAATATTGAATGTTAAGGCAAAACGGTCTAGTTCTGCAGTTGTCCAGTTTTCAATATTGTGTGTTATTTCTAGTAATGTTCTTTTATTTAGCATTGTTTATTTTAATTGCACCTAACGTTGTGGTAAACACCATTGTGTTTATCTCCACTATATTTACAAAGCTACTAGATTTTTTACTAATTAAAAACCATAAAATAGTTCAATATCAATTTAAGCTCACAAACACTTTAATACTAAGTCAATAAACACAGCTATGATAAACCTACATTCAATAAAATAAAAATTAGAATAAACGTATATTATTCGAATAATATACGTTTATCATATACATCAACAAAATAACCTTGTAAGAAGGTATCAATGGGCTATGGGAAAACTTCAGCGAACCGACTGCAAGCCTCAGCGAACCGACTGCAAGTCTCAGCGAACCGACTGCAAGTGTCAGCGAACTGACTGCAAGTGTCAGCGAACCGACTGCAAGTGTCAGCGAACCAACTGCAAGCCTCAACGAACCGACCGCAAGTCTCAGCGAACCGACTGTCTTGTCCTAAAAAAAGTTTACATATTTTAGATTAATCCTATAATACGTTTACATTTAATATTTAGTCCTATTATTGGTTTACAATAATAGGATTTTTCTTATAATAACTCTTCCATAATTTTTCAACTTTTAAATTGTTCTGATGTACTTGATTTGGAGTAAGGTTTCCAATGCTCATATGCGGTCTTTCTTCATTATATAATTTTACAACTTGATCCAGTAAACTCTTAGCCTCTTCAATATTATCAATTTTATAATCATTTAAGTATTCTTCTTTTATAATGCCATTAACTCTTTCTGCTATTGCATTTTCAAGAGGATCTCCATTTTCTGTCATACTAATATTTATAGAGTTTTCCTTTAATAACTTTACATATTCATTACTACAATATTGTGTTCCTCTATCTGAATGATGTATTAATTTACAATGATTTGGCAAGTTAGATAATGCCATTTTTAAAGCTTTAATGGTTTCTGAGGTTTGTAAACTATAACCTAAATGATAACCAACAATCTTTTTTGAGTAAGCATCTGTTATAAAGCTTATATAACTAAAACTATTATTAAGCTTCCAATAAGTAATATCACTAACCCATAATTGATTAGGAGCTGTTGGAGCCATATTTTTAACTAGATTAGAATATTTTTTAAATCTATGGAATGAGTTTGTAGTGATTGTTTGTTTCTTTTTCCTTCTAACTAACAGATGATTAGCACCAAGTATATCAAACAATCGATCTCTTCCCATCTTAATTTGATGTTCTAATAAAAAAGGTTGAAGCTTTTCATAAAGCTTTCTACCTCCCATATGACGATGATTTCGACGTATCTTCAGAACTTGTTTTACTATTAATTCTTCTTCAAAACATAACTGTTCTTTATACCAAAAATGTTGGTAATATGCTTGACGAGTCACACCAAGTAATCGGCAGAACCTGCCTAAACTTACTTTGGGATAATTAGTTTTCATCTCTTGGATTACTTGGTATTGGACTTTTTTACAATCTTAATTTTTAGCTCTTTTTCAGTCAACTCTATCATTTTTTTATAAGTTTCAGCTAATAATTTAGCTTCTTCTAATTCTTTAAGTAAATCAGAATTAGATTTTTTAATGTTAGATTGACTCTTAGATTGTGACATAGTAGGTAAAGGTACAAAAGTAGATTTGGAATCATTATAACCAAATTCTCTTAACCAATAAGTAATTCGTGAATTACCAATTCTATATTTCTGTTCTATATCTCTACGAGTTGCTGTTCCTGTTAAAAACTCATTACAAACAAATCTTTTAAATTCTTCACTATATCTATTTTGCCACTTAGATGATGATGTCTTTGAATATCGTTCCATTTAATTACATTTGAATGTAAACCTATTTCAGGACAAGACAGACTGCAAGCTTCAGCGAACCAACTGCAAACATCAGCGAACTGAGGGAAACCTTTAGCGAAGTGCGGGAATGTATCAGCGAACCGTGGGAAAGCCTTAGCGAAGTGTGGAAATGTATCAGCGAACTATGGAAAAGATACTATTCGAGACTATTCACTAAAGAGTGTCCATTTATTATTTTAGTTTTGAGTAATTATTTTTAAGCCAAACTTTTTTCCATATTCTTTTAAGAATAACAAAGGCTACTTTTTTAGTATACACTTCTATAGAAAACGATTCGTAATTAAGAACCTTGTTTTCAGGAATATCAATCCGATATAATAAATTTAAAAAGGAATTGAAATCGTTAGTAATAAGCTGTGATACAATTTCCTCAATCGTTTCTTTAAGTTGCTGAGGTGATTGATTATTCTCTAAAGTAACATCAATACCCGCTAAATAAAAATCTTTGTTCAGCTGATGAGTAAGCGCTTGGTATAGAGGTTCTTTAGAAACTCCAGTAAGTAAATCTAAGCTATTTTCATACGTAGGAGTCATACTATTTTAATTCAACTTATAATTAATAAACTGTTCGTCTAACGTTTTTAAAAGCTCATTAGAAATTTTAATCTTGGTATTTCTACTCGGTAAATTCAACTCAATTTTTTCCTCAGCATCCCAAATGGTAAAATGTAAACTTTGTGAACCTTTATTAGTAACAAATAAATGTTGTAAATCTTTTATAGTATTTTCTTTTACATCTTTCAGGGGCATGGTAATGGTAATTTTTTTACATAGTTTATCCATAATATCATGCAGTAAAGTAAACTCTGTAAAAGAAACTCTCGGATCTCCTTTCACGCCTTCTTTATTTGTCCAACCAGGTTTTACCATGGTTTTTACAAAAATAAAAGAATTTGGTACCAAGAAATGTTTATACCTTAAATACTCTTCACCAAAAATTCTAAATTCAAAACTGTCATTATAATCTTCTACCGTAAAGGCTGCCCAACCTTTTCCTGCTTTAGAAACTCTATGTTGAACATCGGTAACAATACCCGCAAAGGTTAAGGCTAAGCCTTCATACTTAGCTAAATCTTTATAATGTGTGAGTGTAGCATTACAAAACTTTAATTCATTTTTAAAATCATCTAAAGGATGTGCAGAAATATACATTCCGATTACTTCTTTTTCTCGGGCTAATAACTCCATAGTACCCCAAGTTTCACACTCAGGAATAATAGGCTCAGGAAGTTCAACAGCAGAAGCTTCACCAAATAAAGAAACCTGTGATGAATTTTGATTTTCTTGATATTTATTACCAAAACGTAACGCTTTTTCTAAAAAGGTTTGACTTTTTTCATCTTGTTCAAAATACTGAGCTCTATGTGTACTAACAAAAGAATCGAATCCACCTGCTAAAATTAAACCTTCAAACGCTTTTTTATTAGCAACACGTAAATCTACACGTTTAGACATATCAAAAATAGATACAAAATTTCCGTTTTCTTTGCGTTCATCTATAATTGCCTTTACAGCACTACTACCCACTCCTTTAATAGCTGCCATTCCAAAACGTACTGCTCCTTCTTTATTTACAGAGAATTTAGAAAACGATTCGTTAACATCTGGTCCCAAAACTTCCAGTCCCATACGTTTACACTCTTCCATAAAGAAAGAAACCGTTTTAATATCGTTCATGTTGTTAGAGAGTACCGCTGCCATATATTCAGCAGGATAATGCGCTTTTAAGTAAGCTGTTTGATAGGCTACCCAAGCATAACAAGTAGAGTGCGATTTGTTAAAGGCATAGGATGCAAATGCTTCCCAGTCTTTCCAAATTTTTTCAAGCTTTTCTTCATTATGACCATTAGCAGCAGCTTGCTCAACAAACTTAGGTTTCATTTTTTCAAGAACCGCAATTTGCTTTTTACCCATGGCTTTACGAAGTACATCGGCTTCACCTTTGGTAAAATCGGCTAATTTTTGAGACAAAAGCATTACTTGCTCCTGATATACTGTAATTCCGTAGGTTTCTGCTAAATATTCCTCCATAGCAGGAAGATCATACTCAATAGGTTCATCACCATGCTTTCTTCTAATAAAAGAAGGAATGTATTCTAACGGTCCAGGACGATATAAGGCATTCATGGCAATTAAATCTGCAAAAACAGTTGGTTTAAGTTCACGCATGTATTTTTGCATTCCAGGAGATTCATATTGGAAGATACCTACTGTTTCACCACGTTGGAAAAGTTCATATGTTTTCTGATCGTCAATAGGGAAATTCTCAGGATCGAGCTCTACACCATGACGCGCTTTTACAATCTTTACCGTATCTTTAATAAGGGTTAATGTTTTTAACCCCAAGAAATCCATTTTTAGTAGTCCAGCACTTTCTACAACCGAGTTGTCGAATTGTGTAACGTACATGTCGGAGTCTTTAGCAAGAGATACGGGTACGAACTTGGTAATATCATCCGGTGTAATAATAACCCCACAGGCATGAATTCCTGTATTACGAACTGAACCTTCTAAAATTCTGGCTTTATTAATGGTTTCGGCAGTTAAGTCATTTCCGTCAGATAACCGTTTTAATTCGTTCACCAATTCAATTTCTTCTGAACGAAGTTTTTCTTTCAAAGCTTTATCATCTAAAGAAAATATCTTCTTTAGTTTCATGCCAGGAATCAACTTGGCAACTCTATCTGCTTCAAACAAAGGTAAATCTAGTACACGAGCCGTATCACGAATAGATGATTTTGCAGCCATGGTACCATAGGTAATAATTTGTGCTACTTGGTTGGCACCATATTTGTCAATTACATAATCCATTACACGACTTCTTCCTTCATCATCAAAATCAATATCAATATCGGGCATGGATACACGTTCAGGATTTAAGAAACGCTCAAAAAGTAAATCGTACTTTATAGGGTCTATATTGGTAATCCATAAACAATAAGCAACCACACTTCCTGCGGCGGATCCACGACCTGGACCAACGGATACATCCATGTTTCGGGCTTCTCTAATAAAGTCCTCTACAATTAAGAAATACCCAGGGTATCCTGTTTTCTCAATAACTTCTAATTCAAAGTCTAAACGCTCGGTAATGTTTTCCGTTAACTCTCCGTAACGTTTTTTAGCGCCTTCATAGGTTAGGTGACGTAAGAAATTATTTTCACCTCTTTTACCACCATCTTCATTGTCTTTAGCATCTCTAAACTCTTCAGGAATATCAAAGGCAGGTAATAAAACGTCCCTAGCCAAAGTAAAAGGTTCTATTTTATCTACAATTTCTTGAATATTAATGATTGCCTCTGGAAGATCAGCAAACAAGGTCTTCATTTCTTCTGTAGACTTAAAGTAATACTCGTCATTAGGTAAACCATAACGGTAACCTCTTCCTCTTCCTTTAGGAGTTGCTTGTTTTTCACCATCTTTTACACATAATAAAATATCATGTGCATTGGCGTCTTCTTTGTCAAGGTAAAACGTATTGTTGGTAGCTACTATTTTTACATCATGTTTTTTAGAAAATTCTAAAAGTGTTTTGTTAACTACATTTTCATCTTCTTGCCCATGACGCATTAACTCAATATATAAATCGTCGCCAAATTGCTCTTTCCACCAAAGTAAGGCCTCTTCCGCTTGGTGCTCACCAACATTTAATATTTTACTTGGAACTTCACCATATAAGTTTCCTGTTAAAACAATTACGTCTTCTTTGTATTGTTTTACAACTTCTTTGTCAATTCTAGGTACATAATAAAAACCATCTACAAAGGCAATGGACGACATTTTTGCAAGGTTGTGATATCCTCTTTTGTTTTTAGCTAAAAGAACTACTTGATATCCATTGTCTTTCTGACTTTTATCAGTATGATTGTTACAAATATTAAATTCACAACCAATAATGGGTTTTATAGGAGTTTCTGCTGATTTATTGTAACCCATTACTTCTTTCACAAAATGGAAAGCAGCCATCATGTTTCCCGTATCCGTTAAAGCAACGGCAGACATGCCGTCTTCTCCTGCAGCTTTTACAATATTACCAATTTGAATAGTAGATTGTAAAACGGAGTACTGTGTGTGGTTATGTAAATGTGCAAACTGTACATCTTTTAAAGTGGCTAAACCTTCAGCAGTAGACTTAGTGGTAGAAGATTCACTTTCCGCAGATTTACGTTTACGTATTTTGTCACTTTCCTTTTTTAGGTTTAAGTGTTTTAAACCAATAACCTGAATAGGCATTGGGTTGGCTTCTGAATAACGCTTAAAATAATCAGACGGAACATCTAATTGTTCCTCGGTATATTGTTTTAAACGAATTAATTCTAAAAAACAACGCGTAGTGGCTTCCACATCGGCAGTTGCATTGTGTGCTTCACCAAAACCGGTTCCGAATAAATGATTGTGTAATTCCGTAAGTGTAGGTAACTTAAATTTACCACCTCTACCACCAGGTATTTGACACATTTTAGCGGTATGTTCTGTACAGGTATCTAATACAGGTAATTCCGTTAGATTGTTTTCAACACCCAAACGATGAAATTCACAGCCCATAATGTTAACATCAAAACCAACATTTTGTCCTACAACAAACTTTGCTTTTTGTAATGCTTCATTAAATAAAGTAAGTCCTTCATCTAATTCAATACCTTGTTCAATGGCTAAGTCTGTAGAAATACCATGAATTCTCTCCGCATCATAAGGAATGTTAAATCCTTCAGGTTTAATAAGAAAATCATTATGCTCAATTACATTTCCCATTTCATCATGCAATTGCCATGCAATTTGTATAGCTCTTGGCCAGTTATCGGTATCAGTAATAGGAGCATTCCAACTTTTTGGTAAACCTGTTGTTTCTGTGTCAAAAATTAAATACATCTGCGCAGTTTTCTTATTGAAGAATTGTAATAAAGCAAAGTGCAAAAATACGAAGAAATTAGTAGTTGAAAACTAGAAGTTATTAACGGTGGCTTTATAGTCTAAAATGTTGACATTCTGTTTGAATAACTACCTGATTTTAATAAGAAAAAATTGCTAAAAATAAAACTGCTAAAAAGTGGTTGATTATCAATTAATAAAGTTACATTTGCATTTTAATATAATATTTTTTACAATGAAACAAGGAACGGTAAAGTTCTTTAACGAATCTAAAGGTTTTGGATTCATTATTGAATCAAACTCAAACACAGAACATTTTGTACACGTATCAGGTTTAATCGATGAGGTTAGAGAAGGTGATACTGTTGAGTTTGAACTTAAAGAAGGAAAAAAAGGATTAAACGCTGTAAGTGTTAGAGTAATTTAATATACCACAACATTTTAATTTTTTTAAGCATCTGTGTTTCAGGTGCTTTTTTATTGTAAAAAGATTGTTTTAGAGAAGGTAGTGTAGAAAAAAAGTTATACATTTGCGCACTTAAAATTTATAATCAAGGTACGTGTACCTTAAAAATTAAAATTATGCCTGTAAAAATTAGATTACAAAGACACGGTAAAAAAGGAAAACCATTTTATTGGGTAGTAGCTGCAGATAGCAGATCTAAAAGAGATGGTCGTTTCTTAGAAAAAATTGGAACGTACAATCCTAATACTAACCCTGCTACTATTGACTTAAACGTTGATAGCGCTGTAAAGTGGTTACAAAATGGTGCGCAACCAACAGATACTGCAAGAGCTATTTTATCTTATAAAGGAGCAATGCTAAAAAATCATTTAGCAGGAGGTGTAAGAAAAGGTGCGTTAACTGAAGAGCAAGCTGAGGCTAAATTCAAAGCTTGGTTAGAAGAAAAAGAATCTAAAGTAGCTGGGAAGTCTGAAGGTTTAGCAAAAGCTAAAGAAGATGCTAAAGCAAAAGCTTTAGAAGCTGAAAAAGCTGTAAATGAAGCTCGTATTGCTGCAAAAGCACCAGTAGTAGAGGATAGCGAAGATGCTACAACTGAGAACGGAGCGGATAGCGAAGAGTAAAAACGTGTAAGACGATGATGCAGAAAAAAGAAGAATGCTTTTATTTAGGCAAAATCGTTAAAAAACATAGTTTTAAAGGGGAAGTCGTAATCAAATTAGATACGGATGAACCTGAACTTTACAAAAATATGGAATCAGTTTTTGTCGATTTAGGCAATAATCTGGTTCCTTTTTTTATTGAAAAATCTTCTTTAAGTAGAGGGACAATGCTTCGAGTGAAGTTTGAGGATGTAGATACAGAACAGGATGCAGAAGCAATTTTACGCGCTGGTATTTATTTACCGTTAAATTTACTACCAAAATTATCGGGTAATAAATTTTATTATCATGAAGTAATAGGATTTAAAGTAGTAGATGCCGCTTTTGGAGAGGTAGGAGTTATTAGAAATATTAACGATACTTCTGCGCAACCATTGTTTGAGATTGAAAGAGACGAAAAAGAAATATTTATACCTATGATTGATGACTTTATCAAGAAGGTAGATAGAAATTCACAAACTATAGAAGTGGAAACACCAGAAGGATTAATAGATCTTTATATTAATCAATAACTGTATTATTATTTAAAGAGTGTTTGGGGTTTTACTAAGATAATTTAAAGGGGAAAACCTTAGTAGTTAAAAACTCATGCTTTATTTACTCTTTTTACATCTGTTATTTGGTAGTTTGTACCGTTAAAATTTTTTTTAATCAATACATTCTCTAGCCAATACACAGAACCGTTGTAAAATAAAGGTAATAGTAAAAATTTTTCACGTTTCCTTTTGCTAAAACAAGGAGCTTTTCTTTTAGATAGTGTTAGTTTCATTTGGTTTTAACTTAAAAAGCTTTCTTTGGGTTAATAAATATTGTGGGGACTAAATATGCAACAAAGATATTGGATTTAAGGAATTGGCAAAATGTTAAAAAGTTAAAACTATCAAAATAGCAGTTATTTGTTGGTAGCCATGTAATTTATGATGTCTTCTATAGCTGAGTTAGATAAATGTTTTTTATAGTGCAATCCGTTAGTGCCATTAAATTCTTCCTTTAAAGCAATGGCGTCTTTGTTTCCTGCTTTGATTAGTGAGTCTTCATTTTTAATAAAAGCCATTAAAAAAGTTTTAGAACGTCTTTCTGTTATACCTCTAATTAAATCAGGACATTGTTTTTTATTTATTTTATGACAGTTGTTACAACTTTCACTTTTAAAAAGCTCTTTACCTCTAATTACGGATTGTATTTGCTGTTTTCTAATAATAGTAATAGCTATTTTTTTGGGATGTTTTTGACTCACTTGAATATTGACTACCCAAACAATACCTAAAAAAAGCAGTAGAGCAATTATGAATAAATGGACGTTACTTTCTTTTGAGTACATGATAAGTTTAAAGCGATGGGTTTGAGTTTTTGTAATTGTTAAAAACGATATTCAAATACACTGTCTTCTTCTCCTTCATGAATTTCTTGCAAGCCAATATAGGAGAATCCTAAAGTGGTTAGTACTTTTTGAGAAGCCTTGTTTTCTGGCATAGTAAAAGCAATGATTTTATTTTGTTTTAAGGTTTTTTTAGCATATTCCATTATGCATTGAGTAGCTTCTACAGCATATCCTTTTCCTCTTCCTTTAGGTAAAAAGGCATAGCCTACATCAAAAAAGTCAGTCTTATCTCGTTTTAAAATACTGGAAGTACCAATAGCTTCCTTAGTTTCTTTTTCAATAACAGTAAAAAAACCTAAGCCATCCTTACATAATTTAGGAATCATGGTGTTTTGTAGAAACTCTTTGGTTTCTTCTTCTGATTTTAAGTTTTTATCGTTTATGTATTTAATAAAGTCGGGATCACTGAACAAAGCAAAATAAAAAGCAGCGTCCTCGGCTTGTACTTCTTTTAAAATCAATCTTTTTGTGTGTAAAATCATGCCTTAAAAATAGATAAATTCAAATAAAAACGTACATTTGCCACTTTAAAATTATCATAAAATGGGGTTGTTATTGGAGTTACAAGAAAGGAGTGGTAAACAATGCGAGCTATGCGCAGCAAAATCTGATTTAGAAATTTATGAAGTACCGCCTATATCTACAGGAGGTGTAGATGGTAGTTTGCTAGCCTGTACTACTTGTATAGAGCAAATAAACAATCCTGAAACTATGGATGCAAACCATTGGCGTTGTTTAAACGACAGTATGTGGAGCGAGTTTAGGGCTGTAAAAGTGGTAGCTTGGCGTATGTTACACCGTTTAAAAAAGGAAGGTTGGCCGCAAGACTTGTTAGATATGCTGTATTTAGATGATGAAGAAGTACGTTTTGCTGAAGCTACTGGAGAACATTTAGACGAAAGTGAAAAGGTAATTCATAGAGATGTAAACGGTACAGTATTACAAGCAGGAGATAATGTAGTGTTGATAAAAGATTTAAAAGTAAAAGGATCTAGTATGGTAGCCAAGCAAGGAACGGCTGTACGTAGAATATCTTTAGACCCTGAAAATGCTAGGTATATTGAAGGGAAAGTAAACGGTATACAAATAGTAATTGTGACCGAGTATGTTAAGAAAATGGCAGATAAAGAGTAAAATAACAAAGAAAAGAACGAGTGTATTGCTTAAAAGAACTACTTCAGTGAAAATTATTGAATTGCTAGTTTTCAACAGATAATTAATAAAAAATAGACATAAATTAAATACAAATACTCATGAAAAAGTTAGTATACACACTAGCTATGGTTGCATTAGGGATGTAGGCACAAGCACAAACAACAGTAATTACTGAAAAAGATGGAAAGGTAGAGGTAAATGATGCAAATCCTAATGCTAAATTGGAAGTTAGAGGGAACTCTGCCGTGTATAGCGACTTTGCTGGGTACATTGGAACTACTGTAGGGAAAACTACTCCACAAGGAAAAAAAACTACTTTAATACTAACAGAAACAGCATCGGGAGAGTATATTCCGAGTACAGGAGGGCAGGTAACTTATAGAGGAGGGCTTAGTTTTGGTGATGGAGGTCCAGGAATCTACTCCGTTAACCCAAATCCAGCAGGAAGCTCATATTATGGTGATCTTCGTTTTCATACTACGTATTGGAATGGTTCAGGGTATACCAATGCAGATAGGATGGTGATTAAATTAAATGGTAATATAGGGGTTGGGACTGTTGATCCTAAAAAGAAGTTACACATAAATGGAACATTAGGAGTTTCTGATCATTTTACATCCTACCGCCCAGGTTCAAATACTTTTTTGCGTTTTGATAATGCTGGTTATACGGGAATTGGTAGTGGTTCTACCTTAAGTTCTGGTGCTAATGTTTTACTGTATGGAAAAAGTAGTTCGAGAGCAGATGTTATTGCTTTTAGGAATAGCACAGGTGAAAAGGTGATGATTAGCAAGGATGGAAAAGTAGGAATAGGTTTAGGTACAGGTTTACCTGCATCAAAATTGCATGTACATTATTCTAGTGCTGTAGGGGAAGTTTCTAAAAATGGTATTGCAGTGTCTAGAAATACACAAACAACAGGAAATGTAACAAGTCATGATAAAGGAATTTATTCTGGTATAGGAAATTTTTCTATTCCAGCTGGAGTAACAGATTTAGGATATAAAATAGGCTTAGATGCAAGTTCTTTTGCAAGTACTACTAATTTTAAAGGAACTTTACGTTCTAATTATGGCATTTGGGCAAGAGCAGGAGTTCATCAAGCAACATCAGGTGCTAAAATTAATTATGCAGCTGCTATACAAGCGCAAGTACTAGATAATATAGAAGGGGTGACTATTGAAAATGTATATGGAATTAAAATTTCAACGAATGACTATAAAAAAGCTACAGTAAATAATAGGTATGATATATATGCAGGTACAGAAGCTGCTAAAAATTATTTTGCTGGTAAAGTTGGAATTGGTACTACTAAAATACCTACAGATTACAAACTAGCCGTTGATGGAAAAATAGGGGCAAGAGAAATAAAAGTAGAGTCAAGAGCTTGGCCAGATTATGTATTTACTAAAGATTATAATTTACTAACCTTAAAAGAAGTAGAAAATCATATTAAAGAAAAAGGGCATTTAAAAGACATTCCTAGCGCAGAAGAAGTAAAAAAGAATGGGTTCTTTTTAGGAGAAATGGATGCTAATTTATTACAAAAAATAGAAGAATTAACCTTGTACACTATTCAACAAGAAAAACAATTAAAAAAGCAATCGGAAGAGCTTAATGAATTAAAAAAACTAGTACAAGAATTAGTGAAAACTAAAAAATAACTAAAATTAGTTTAGTTGTAAAACAAAAGGAGTAAAATTCATCATTTTACTCCTTTTATATTTATGCTACAAAATTAGAATCACAGCCAAATAGCTATTTTTCTGCATTGTAATATACTTTGTAAAACTTCATTTTTTTATCATCATCATATCCACGTTCTAAATATTCAGAAGGAGCATCTGGAGCATCTACATCAATCTTTATTTGGATGTTAGTATCTAATTTAATTTCGGTTTTAAACTTGCTTTTTTCCTTTTTTAACACTGCGTCAGATACCTCAAAATTATTACGGATTAACACATCGTTTAATTTTTCAAAATGCTTTTTATAGTCCTCAAACATATCTTTGTGTTTGTCTTCTTCAAAAACATCATCTTTAAAATTATGATAATCTACACTTTCATGTTCTTTAAAATAATCTACTGTGTTGGCTAAAAAAGTACTTTGCTCTTGTTTACCAAATTCCGGTTTTATAATTTCTTCAGAAAACTCTTTACAAAGCTCAAGGTAGTTTTGTGTGTGTAAATTACGATCGTCAGCATACTTAACACTTAAAAAATTTTTAATCCAGTATTGTGCATCGTAATTATTATTGTCTACTGAAAGTACTACGGTTCCTTCAGTATCTGAAGAATTTAATATTAAGCAGCCTTTATCTAGCTTTTTGGTAGAAATTCCTTTTTGTACCACCACATCAAAACTATCTTCATCTAAATACGTTTGAAAAAAATCTACCTTACTTTCAATTTTAAAAACCCCAACCGCTTCGGTAAGAACATCTTTATATTCAATACCTTCAAAATAGGCAACAATAACATCTCCCGTTTTTATATTGGCAGAATTAGATTGTTCGTACAAATGGTTGACAATATTTTTAGAGTGTTCAATAAAACTTTCTTCATTTTCAAAAATATCAGAAGTGTACTTGTTGATCTCATTTAACCTAACATCGGCATGATGACTAAATCGATAGCTTTGCGTTACAGAACCAAAAGGTTTTAATAAAAAAGGTACCAATAATTCATAACTCTCTTCATCAAAACGAACTAAGCTCTCAGATAAGGCATTTTGGCCGCTATTATATTTGTTAGCTACTTTATGAATAATACACTTACTAATTTCAACACGTGTTCTTTTAATCATTTTTCTAAAAAATTGGAACACAAAAATACGTATTTTAGTATCTATTAAAATATTGAAACATGAAATTATTAGGAATAGGATCCAGAATTAATCACCCTGAATATGGGTTTGGCGTAGTAACCAATGTAGATAGTAAGCATTATTGGGTTACTTTTCAAGAAAAAGGATTAGAAACCATAACACTAAATGAAGATGTTGAGGTAATAGATGCGGTACATGATGAGGTAGATACAGTGAGTTTTTATGAGGTAGAAAGTACTTTGAGAAACCTATTGAAAAAATGGAGTGATGTAAGTGAAGTAGTACCCATTGCAGATAAATTTAAAGGAGGGAAATTAATTATTGAACCAGCTGATACGAATTTAGCGTCTAAAGAAATACCCATTGATACGTTTTTTCATAAAATTGTAATGGTACGAGATCGTATTAGAGTAATGGAACAAAAAATAAATGCTAGTAAAACATTAGATGATCAAGATAAAATTGATTTACAGCAGTATATAACTCGTATATATGGAAGTTTAACCACATTTAATGTATTGTTTAAATTAAAGTCAGATAATTTTGTTGGAGTAAAATCTAAGTAGGCTAATTAAAAATATAAAAATAGAGGAGGTAATCATAGTTAATGTACCTCCTCTTTTTGGCTAACAAGTTATTAAGGTTAGTTTAGAGTTGTGTTGCAAATCTAATTTAATGTCATTAATCTAATACTTTTTTTATGAATACCAAAATTATACGTGAAAAAGTATTGTTACTGGGTAATATCATTTTGATTTTCGTTTTATGCGCTAGTATACAAATTTTGTTGAATTGATTATTGATGTTGCATTTAATCATTGAAAAAACACTTTGTCTATAGATAAAGTTCATTCATCGATAGTGAAAATTGCATTGAACGATAATTACTAGATGAGTGAAAGTTAAATGGTAATTTTGGAGTGTTATTAAAATTAAACCCAACTTAATTGTAATAGCAAAAACTAAAACATAAAAAGATGAGAAATAATATAGTAACTAGCGTAATTAATGAAGGTATAACTACTATAGCAGTGTTGATGTATTTAACTGGAATGTATATGCTTAAAGCTCAAGTTTCAACTGTTCTGGTAAAAGCTTAAAAGATTTTCTGTGGTACTCAGTAGCACCAAAATTTCTAATGGCTTCACGGTGTTCTTTAGTTGGGTATCCTTTATTCTTTTTCCAGTTATATGCTGGAAATTTATCATGAATCTTTTCCATAAAATCATCCCTATAAGTTTTGGCTAATACAGAGGCAGCGGCTATACTCATATACTTAGCATCACCTTTTACTATAGTAGCATAAGGTACTTCTTTATAGGGATTAAATTTATTTCCATCTACAATAATAAATTCAGGTTCCGTACTTAGTTGTTCTATAGATCTGTGCATACCAGTAATAGAAGCTTTTAAAACATTTAAATCATCCACTTCTTCATTGTGTACAAAAGAAACAGCATAAGCTAATGCATTTTCTTCTATATAAGGGCGTAGCTCTTTTCGTTTTTTTTCAGATAATTGTTTAGAATCGTTTAGGAATTCATGCTCAAAATTATCAGGTAAAATAACAGCAGCAGCTACTACTGGGCCTGATAAACAACCTCTACCAGCTTCATCAGTACCTGCTTCTAAAGAAAAACCACTATAGTTTAATTTCAACATGCTACAAATTAACAGTTTTCAAAGAAAATATTCACATTTTTTCTCATTTTATTATTATACTTTTGTGGCTATGAAGAAAAATTTGTTAGTTTTTTTGTACTGTATGTTTATACAGTTTGCTGTGGGGCAAATTAGAGAAGTTGGCGGTGGTTTTGGAGATAGAGGAGTAGGTATAGGTAATGTTAACCAGAGTAGAGATACATTGCCTTCTAATGAGATTGATGTGAAACTAAGTGGGAAAACTAAATACACAGATTATAAAATTATTTCTCATAAAAGAGATACTACCATTATAGATACTACCTTAACAATTCAGAAGTATTACAAGTTTAATTTTATTAGAAAAGATGATTTTGAGCTGTTGCCATTTCATAATCAAGGGCAAACTTTTAATAGTTTAGCGTACGATTTTAATAGAATATCTATGTTCCCAGATATAGGTTTTAGAGCTAAGCAATTTAATTTTATAGATGTAGATGAGGTAAAGTATTATCAAGTGCCTACACCAACTTCTGAGATATTATATAGAGGAGGGCTGGAACAAGGGCAAGTATTAGATGCCTTATTTACAACTAACTTTTCAAAAAGATTTAATGTAGCATTATCATACAGAGGGCTTAGGTCTTTAGGAAAGTACAGGAGAGCTTTAGCTAGTTCTGGAAATTTTAGATTGAGTTTTCATTATAGTTCGCCTAAAGGACAATACGAAATTAGAGGACACGCAGTAAATCAAGATTTTTTAAACCAAGAAAATGGAGGTTTAACAGAAGAATCATTAACAAACTTTATAACAGATAACCCTAACTTTAGTTCTGATAGAGGTAGATTAGATGTAAATTTAAATGATGCCGAAAGTGTGTTAGAAGGTAAAAGATTGTTTATAGAACAAAGTTTTAAGATACTAGCCAATAAAGATACTTTAAATAATAAAGATTTTTCCAACCTTAAAGTAGGACATATATTTATAAGTGACGGAAAGTTTTTTAAATTCAAACAAAATTCTCCATCCGATTTGTTTGGAGAAGAAAGAGCACCTAGTGAATTAAGTAATCAAACAGATTTAACTTTATATGATAACCAGTTGTTTTTAGACTTTAATTCAAAATATGTGTTAGGGAGATTCCGAGTAAAATCAGGATATGTTAAATATAATTATGGATATCAGTACTTACAAAACAATATAGTTGGCAACACTAAGAATAAATTAAAAGGAGATGCTGTTTATGTTGGTGCAGATTGGAATGGAAAAGTGAAAGACTTTTACGTAAATGCTTCAGCCTCTTTAACGCCAGGTAGTGGAAGGTTAGCAGGTAATAATTTACAAGCAGAAGCTTTTTATAAAAAAGATAGTTTGTTTACTATTAAGGCTAAATTTAGAATTAATAATAAACAGCCAAATTTTAATTTCTTATTACATCAAAGTGTATACAATAAGTTTAATTGGGATAATAACCTTGGAGCTATTGGAACTAGAGTATTAGGAGGTGAAATTACAAGTAAGTGGGGAAATGCTTCACTAGATATTACAAATATAGATAATTATACATATTTTAATAAAGAAGGACAACCAGAGCAATATTCTGGAAATATAAACTACTTAAAATTAAAAGTAGGAAGAGAGTTTAAGTTTGGGAAATTTGCGCTAGATAATACAATCATGTATCAAAAAGTAGCTAGTGGTTCAGAAGTATTGCGTGTGCCAGATTTTGTAACTAGAAATACATTGTACTATTCAGATAATTGGTTTAGAGGAAACCCATTATTCATACAAATAGGAGCTAGTTTAAAATATTTCACTAATTACAAAGCAAATGCTTATAACCCTTTATTAGGAGAATTTACCTTACAAGATGATACAGAAGTAGGGTATCCTACTGTTGACTTGTTTGTTAATGGTAGAGTAAGAAGAACAAGAATTTATTTTAAAGCAGATAACATAAGTTCATTCTTCTTAAAGAAAAATTATTTTTCGGCACCTAATTACCCATATAGAGATTTTGTAATCCGTTTTGGAGTAGTTTGGAACTGGTTTATATAATAGAACTATCTGTTTAAAAGCTAATGAAGTATAAAATAGTTTAGAAAAAAATATTTAGTACTTTTGCCCCTTAAATTATCATTAAAAGTTGAACAATGAGTGTTAGAAAATTGCTTGGTTTCCTGTTTTTAGTAGGGATGTTAGTGTCTTGTGGGGTATTACCTCAAAAAAATACGTACCATGCTACATCAAAATCTGTAGAATTAGGTGTAGTTGGCAATAGAAAAATTTCGGTGTATAAAACCGATTTTGATGTGACTAGTATACCAGTGTATAAAAACTTAATAAAAGTAACTACCGTAGAAAAAAGTTTTACTAAGAGTATTTATAAAAACTATTTAGATGCAACCAAAGAGAAAAAAGGCATACATAAAGTAAATTACATAGATAGTTTAGAGGTAAAGCCAACATATATTGATCTTATTCTAGAAGATAAAGTAGCGGTAATAAAAGCACTAAATCAAGAAGAAAATGAATCGGTATTTAAATATGTGAAAAATATACCAGAAGCTAAGTTAGTTTCAGCATTACGAATGGTAAGCACACCAGAAGTTAAAAAACAATTGCAACAAGCAGATGCCATGTATGTAAAAACAAATAACCAAAAAAATCAAAAGGTATATTTGTTTAATAAAGAAAAACAAATAGGTGTGTTAGATATTTCTAAAACGACCATATTTGGATACCAAGTATCTTCTTTTTGTTGGGAAATAACAGAAAGAGAAAAAATTAAGTTAGCTACCTTATTAAACGAAGGAGAAAACTGTACTTCAAATACTAAAAGAAACCCTAAAAAGTTAGAAAAAGAACTAATAGATCGTAGGTTAAAGTTTTAGAGTAACGTACACTTTAGTTTTATTATCATAAAAACGATATATTCAAAATAAAAAATAATCCAATGAGAAAAATTGTATTACTAGCAGTTGCTATTGTGGTGATAGTAGCTTGTGAAGCTGTTTTTGTTGAAGATATTTCTAATAGATATATAAACATTACAGCACCAGCAGATAACGCAAGTGTAAAAGAAGGAAGTGTAACTTTTTTATGGGAAGCATTGGCTGAAGCTGATTCCTATCAATTGCAAATAGCAACCCCAACTTTTGCGAACGCTGCACAAATTTTAACCGACACTTTAGTTGCTAAAAATACCTATAATCAAAAATTAACCTTAGGCGAATACGAATGGCGTATAAAAGGTAAAAACAGTGAATATGAAACTAGCTATACTACACATAAACTAAGCATCACGAATACAGATATAGGAAATGCTGAAACAGAATTATTGTTACCGTTAGATAGTGAAATTAGTAATAAAACAGACCATAACTTAACTTGGACTAAAGTTACGGATGCTACTGAGTATAGAGTGCAAATTTGGCAGCCAGATGATCAAGGAACTATTGTAAAAGATGTTATTGTTAATGAGACTGCTTATACACATACTTTTGGAGAAGGAGGTTTTACATGGAAAGTACGTCCGCAAAGTGATACACAAAACGGAAAGTTTACTGCAAGAAAAATTACGGTAGATTCTAAAGCACCTAACAAACCAGTCAATACAAGTCCTGAAAACAATGCTACCCAAACAGAAACTACTATAGATTTTACATGGACTAGAACGGATGTGGCAGGAACCGAAGAAATAGATAGTATTTATGTATTTAACGATGTTAATTTAACACAATTAAATTTTAAAGATAAAGGAACAAATAAAACGTTTAAGAAAGAAAGTTTAGAAAAAAACACCTATTACTGGTACGTACAATCTTTTGATAAAGCGAACAATAAGAGCGAGAAAAGTAACACATTTTTAATAACAATTAATTAAATAACAAGAGTATGAAAAGGATACTTAACATTTTTACCTTACTACTTACAATAGGAGTAACCGCGCAACATTACACACCATTAAGTTATAGTTTTAACGGTACACCAAAAAATGGAATTAAAATAAAAACAAATTTACCGTATATAAGTAGCTCACAAATGCCAACAGTTATTATTGAAGGGTATAACTATGGAAAAGGAAAGTCTATAGGAGTAATGCTTAACTGGTATATTTATCAAGGTAATTTTATAAGTTATGGAGCATCAAGTCATGGAGCATACGCACCCCCTATTAAATTAGCAAATGAAGGAGGAAAAGTGGTTATATTTTTAGATTCTAGAGAATATTTTAACAGATTTCAAGTAAGAGCATATGCAAAAGGAAGAGTTCAAGATGATATTGCTGCAAATTATGAAAATTGGACAACTGTAGATGAGGTTATTTCGGGTACTAATGTGGTAAGTGTACCTTATAATAATCCTAGTTTACAAGGGGATGTAAATATAGATGGGATTATTAATGTAACAACAAATAACGACGCAGTTTTAAATTTTAATAATACAGATAACTCATGGCAGTACATGCAGTTTAAACAAAGTGGAAGCAGAAAAGCATATGTAGGACTTAATTCAAGTAACGACTTTGTTATCGCAAAAGAAAAAGGAGGAGATATTGCTTTTCTTGGGGCTAATGTAGGTGTTGGGACCAATACTCCAAGTGCTAAGTTAGAAGTTAATGGAAGTTTGTTGTTAAAATCTACTCCTTATGTTTCATATGGAATAGAGAGAGCTAATGGGGCAAAAGCAGCATTTGCTATAACATCAAATACACATGACGCTTTTTTAAGTAGCTCAGGGAACTTAAAGTTTTTGACAGATAATTTAGATGGTAATGATACTTCAACTAAAATGCTGTTAACTAGAGATGGTAGATTAGGAATTGGAACAACTAAAATACCAACGGAATATAAATTAGCAGTAGATGGTTCAATAGGAGCAAGAGAAATAAAAGTAGAATCTAGAACATGGCCAGACTATGTATTTACTAAAGAATACACCTTACCAACCTTAAAAGAAGTAGAAAAACATATAAATGAAAAAGGACATTTACCTAACATTCCATCTGCTAAAGAAGTAAAGGAGAATAAAGGAATAGAATTAGGAGAAATGAATAGAAAATTGTTAGAAAAAGTAGAGGAATTAACTTTATACACCATTCAACAAGAAAAACAATTGGTAACTCATAAAAAAGAAATAGAAAACTCAAAAACAGTTAATAAACAATTGTTAAATGTTATTGAAAAACTAGAAAAAAGAATAGAGAAATTAGAAAATAAATAGTTTATATAACGTTTAAATTAAAAGCCCTTTCTAAATTAATTTTAGGAAGGGCTTTTTTATGAAGTTTTTATTTTGACTACTAAAAATAGCTGTGGGGTTATTCATCACATCAAGAGTGTTTTGTTATGATAATATAGAAAATTGTATTTCTTTTTTTGGCTTTTTAAATAATAAAACAGTAATCTTATGCGTTGGTAAATGTGTAATAAATTAACATTTTTATTGCTGTTTTTACATTGAGAACTCTTTGTTTACTAGGTGTAACTACTACTTTTTTCTAACACTTTGTTAAAAAAATTAAAAAAAACAGTGTAAGTTTAGTTAACTTTGTGTTTTGTTAATTGTTTGCTTTATAGTGGTTTGTGAGGTTTTTAGGTGTTGTTGATGCAGGAGTTGATAAGCTCGTTTTTACAATTTCTTAATGTTTAAGAATGTATTTGACATAAAAAATCGCTATAATTGTACTATTAAAAAATGATAGTTATTTAACTCTACCTACTACACACCAAATAACTATCTGCAATATGTGAAAGGGACTTTTGTGTTCCTAAAACTAAGTATAACTAAAAACCAAATAAATTCTCATGTGAGTGAGAGAGGCGAAGCCTTGATTATAACCGATAACTAATACTATAAACTAAACCAAACTAAATTTATGAAATATGCTAACGGTTGGCATGTGATATATGTCAGATCACGTTGGGAAAAGAAAGTCTATGAATCTTTAAAAGAGATAAGTTTAGAGTCATTTTTTCCACAAGTAAAAACACTAAAACAATGGAGTGATCGCAAAAAAGTGATATTAAAGCCATTGTTGCCTTCTTATGTGTTTGTTAACCTAAATTCACCTACAGAGTTGCATAAAGCTTTATCTGTAAACGGAGCCTGTTCTTATATACGTTTTGGTAAAGAATATGCTAGAGTTACAGAAAAAGAAATAGATAAAATGAAAATGTTAGTAGGAGATGATAATATTTTAGGCGTTGAAGCTAATAATGAGCTACCTAAAGTAGGAGAGGTTAGAAAAATAACTAATGGGCCTTTAAATGGCTTTGATTGTGAGGTTTTAAAAGTAAATAATACTCGAAAAATTATTGTTAGAATAGAGTCATTAAGACAAAATTTTACAGCAACTGTACCAGTAGATTATATGTCTGGTATTCTAGAATTTGCATAATGATTTTTTTTAATTACATATTATAATTTATGTGTAATATAATATATGTACAGTATGTGCATAACTGTAAGCCTCTAACCAAAAAATTATGGGATAAAGGCTTACAGTTAATACCTAAAGAGTTTCATACCTCAATAAATAAATTTAGGTTTTGGAATGATCGTCAAGCTAGCTTATTAGGTAAGCTTTTATTACAAAAAGCATTTAAAAACTTATCAATAAATAAGTCGCTTAATGATATTCAGTATACAAAATATAATAAACCATACATAGAGGATACGATCTCTTTTAATATTTCCCATTCAGGAGAATACGTGGTTTGTGCTTATGTTAAAGAGAAAAATGCTTTGGGTATTGATGTAGAAAAAATAAATAAAGAAATAAATATTGACGATTTTTCTACTGTTTTAAATAGTTCAGAAAAGAACAATATTGTAAAGTCGACCTCTCCATTTGATGAGTTTTATAAAATCTGGACAATTAAAGAATCGGTATGTAAGGCAGATGGAAGAGGATTGAACTTTCCGCTACAAACTATTAAAATTCATTCAGATTGTATTCATCAAGAAACTAAAAGATGGTATTATAAAAACATTGACATTCATAATGATTATAAATGTCATTTAGTTACTTCTGAAAAAGATTTTACATTGGATATAAGTATGCTTACAAACAAAGAACTGTTTGAAATGTAAAGTAAAAACTAACTTACTTATAAAATAGCCATAGAAAATTATTAAGTAATAAAACTTAAATTTTATTCAAGTAAGGTTACTTGGTTGATTTTGAGTGTTCAAAAATTGCTTAAAAGTCATGAATATGATGCTTGTTTTATAATAGGTTAGGGTATTGTTGCTAATTTGTAAAGCAAAGACTAAAAAACGTATCAATTAATAAAAAGAAAAAATATGGAAGTTTTGAAATTTGGAGGAACTTCAGTAAGTTCTAAAAGATCTTTAGAGAATATGCTGCAAATAATTAAAGGTTATGATTTAGAGGAATCGCCATTAATAATAGTAGTATCAGCTTTAAAAGGAATAACAAATGAATTAGTAAACCTAATTAATTTACTAATTAAGCATGATGAAGAGTATAAACTCACCCTTGAAATAATAAAAAATAAACATTATGATTTTATTGATACTTTATTTGATAATGAGCCTGTTGATTTATTAAATGATATTGAATATACTTATAAAAACCTAATTGATGTAACGAGTGAAATATATGCTAGTAAAGAGGTGCAAAATAAAGATCATGATAGCTTACTAAGTTTTGGAGAGTTATTTTCAGCTAGAATAATAACTGCCTATTTGCAGGATAATGGGTTAGGTTTTTTATTTAAAGACGCTAGAAGCTTAATTTTAACTGATGATACTCATAGGAGTGCAAAGGTTAATTGGGAATTAACAAAAGAAGCTGTAACTTCATTTTTTCATAAGAATAAAGAAAGCTATGTTATAACCGGGTTTATAGCTAGTTCTATATATGGAGATACTACTACGTTAGGTAGAGGAGGATCTGATTATACAGCAACTATATTAGGTACATTATTGAAGGCAGAAAAAGTAACTAAATGGACAGATGTGAATGGTATTATGACTGCTGATCCTAATAAGGTGTCTAAAGCAAATTCATTAAGTAATATTACCTATGATGAGCTTAAAAGCTTGTCAAAATTTGGAGCAAATGTTTTAGTGCATCCTGAGTCTATTGATGAACTTTCAAAGCACAATATACCTTTTTTAATTAGAAATACATTTAATTGTGAGTTTACAGGAACTCAAGTTATAAACCAATATTTTTCTCCTCAAAAAGCGCTGTCATTACACCAGTCATGCAGTCTTGTAAGTTTTGAAAAAGAATGGAGTTTGCCTAAAGAGCTAATTAAGGAAATTTTAGATAAAAACTATTTGTTTTTTAGAATGAAAACTCCTAGTAGTAATGAAAGATCCTACTATGTTGTGGCAGATGAATGTGTTAATTTTTTTGATAAAGACACGTGTAAGAACGAAAGTAGTTTACCCTTACTTTCTAGCGTAAAAAATATTGAAATTGTAAAGAGAAATATTGCATTAATTACAATTACAAGTCAAAGTATGGATAAAAAGCAAGAATTAGGAAGGATTAAAACCTTATTAAATACTAATGGTATTAGTATTTTGGGGTCTAGATTATTCTTTAATTCCATTTCTTTGATATTTGAAAAAGGTAACTTTCAAGAAGTATTAACATTATTGCATGAAGAATTGTCTGAAGCTATTTTGGAAGACGGTTTGATACTATAAATTAAAAATATTTTACTACTACCTTCAAAGAGCACAATATCCAGAAGCTTACTTCGGAACCAAACTTGATATCTTATAAATACCTCTCGTAAGGTTGTTCTGTGGTGGATTACTTTTTAAGGAACTACTTTAATATAGAATGAATTGTAGTTGAGTAGTAGGTGTTCTTCAATCAAAAATATTGAGGTAACCTAGTCTTACAGATTTTTTGTTAAAGAAATTTTTGGTGCTGTCAAAAGGTAAAATACACAGGTAGTTAACTGTAATTGAGGGTAAGTTGAGAATAAATCTTGTTTTTGTAATAACCATTTCAGTTTAAACGTAGATTTTCTCCTTGATGTAAGATGTTTTTGAAATCTATTTTTTCAAACAAAACTATATACAAACTAATTATTTATTATTATGGAATTATTAAAAAAATACCACTTGGCTGAAGGTGCGAAAATAGTGACTTCTTCATTGCCAGGTGAAAAATCAAAACAGTTATTAGAACTTCAAAAAGATATAGAAGGAAGTATTGTATCCTATCCAAGAAGTATGCCTATCGCAATAAAAAAGGCTAAAGGAAGTATTGTGGAAGATGTTGATGGAAATCAGTTTATTGATTTTTTTGGAGGATGTGGTGTATTAAATGTTGGTCACTGTAATGATTTTGTATTAGAGTACGTAAAAGAACAACAAGAAGAGTTGATTCATGCTTTAGATTTTCCAACGGAAAATAAAATGTTGTTAATTCAAAAAATTGTTAAAAACTTACCAAAAGATATAAGGGAAGAGTATAAGGTTTGTTTTGGTGGACCAACAGGGTCTGATGCTGTAGAAGCAGCAATTAAATTAGCCAAAATTAAAACAGGAAGAGACGGGATAATTTCTTTTAAAGGAGGGTATCACGGGATGACTTCTGGAGCATTAGCGGTAACTTCTGATGTAGGGTTTAGAAATCATATTTCATCATTAATGCCAAATGTACATTTTGCTCCGTATAACTATCCTTATAGGAGTGAATTAGATGTAGAATCAACAAATGAAATAGATGGTTTAGCTCAGTTTGAAGAAATGTTGAGTAATAGCCATTCGGGTATATTAAAGCCAGCTGCCATTATTGTGGAGCCAATTCAAGGAGAAGGAGGGAATATCGTGCCTCAAGAGGGGTATTTGGAAGGTTTAGTAGATATTGCTCATAGACATGGTGTATTGGTTATTTTTGATGAGATTCAATGCGGATTTTATAGAACAGGAAAGTTTTTAGAGTTTATGAATACAAAAGCTGTTCCAGATATTATAACTTTTTCAAAAGGATTTGGAGGGGTTGGATTTCCTATTTCAGGATTAATTTATAGAAAAGATATCGAGGCTTGGGGACCAGCTGCACATATTGGAACATTTAGAGGGAATCAAGTAAGTATTTCTGCAGCAAGAGGAGCTTTAGATTTTATTGAAACATATAATATTGAAGAGCATACAAAGGAAATAGGAAGTTATTTACAAGGAAAGCTAGAAGCTATGAAAATAGACAACCCATTTATGGGAGAAGTTAGAGGAAGAGGTATGATGATTGGTGTTGAATTTGTTCAAAGTAAAGAATCTAAAGAACCATTTCCTGAGTTTGTAAAAGAATTTAGAAAAGAATGTTTTCAAAGAGGTTTATTATTTGAAGTTGGTGGTCATCATGATAATGTTTTACGTTTAGTTCCTCCATTAATTACTACACATACTATTGTTGATGCTGCAATAGAAATAATGAAAGAGGCTATAGCTGTATGTATGAATAAATACTCAAAATATACTCTTGTATAAGTTATATAGAGATACTATAATACTACTTATAGTATCTCTATAATTTTATAAAGTTGCTAGAGAGCTATAAGAAAAATAGATGGAGTTTTGAGGAATAAAAATGTGATATTAAGTCTAGAGAAAGAAATAATTAGCTACACATTAAAAACAACAACTGCAATTAAACACAAACAATGAATCAAGTAGATATAAAAAAAATAAAATCTTTTGAACATATAACTATTGAAGAAGAAATTAATAGGGAAAAGTTTTACAAAGAATATGTAAATAAAGATAAGCCAGTAGTCATAAGAGGTCTAACAAAAGATTGGCATGCGTTAGATTGGAATACAGAATATTTTAAATCTAAAGAAGAGGGCAAAGAAGTATCTATAAAAGTAGGAAAGATAAGTGAAGGTAAAAGAGAAAAAATGCAGTTAAGTACCTATGTAGAATTATTGGATGAATTTGAACAAAATTTGAAAATGGGTTTAGATGCAGAGATTCCAGGTTATTTGCATGATATTCCTCTCTTTTATATGTTTCCGGAATATTTACCTGATATATTACCTTTTCCTAAGGAGTTACTACCTAAATGGTATCGAAATAAATGGCAAAACTATATTCAGTTTTTTATGGGGTCAACAGGAAGTTTAACTCCTTTACATTTTGATACATTGTTAACAAATAACTTGTTTTTTCAGGTTGTTGGAAGGAAGAAATTTATTTTGATTGAAGCTGCTCAGAAAAAAGATTGTTATATCAAAGGTTGGAGATGGGCTAAATTTGATCCTCAAAATCCAGATTATGAAAAATTTCCAAAGGCAAAGAATCTAAAAATCAAAGAAGCTTTACTTGAACCAGGTGATATATTATATATGCCAGCAGGGATGCTGCATCAAGTTCATGGATTAAGCAAATCAATATCATTTAATATAGATTGGCATACTAAGAGAAGTGCTAGAAAAGGAGTGGCTACTCTATGGAAAGGAGCTCCGCGTCAAAATGTTTTTTATAATGCATTAATATATGCTGGTTTAGCTTTAGGAGTTCCTGAAAAAATAATTTTCCCACTTTATAAATCATATCTAAATTATATTAGCTAATAGTTTTAATAGTTGGCTAACATATAAGAAATTCATCTTCCCTAGTGTTTTATCTGTGAAATTATGATAAAACCAATTTACTACCTCATTAAGCTATGTGTTGAGGTGGTTTACCAGTTCTTATTTAAATTTAATCAAGAGAAAAAGTAGTGTATTTTGGCTTAAAAGAAAAAATGATACAAGTATAGTAAAGAATAGTTAAGATTCTGTTGTATTTTGAAGTGTTGAGCAAAAGAAGCGGTTTTATGGTGTGAGTTTAAGTTAGAAATGGTATTAGTTAATAACTGTAAAATATCTTTTCTAAATAAAAAATAATGAATAAAAAAAAAGTTTATTTAAAACCTAATGTTGTTATAGAGCCTTTATTTGATAAGTGGTATGCTTGGAGTCACTTAATATCTCCAGCTACTAGTGCAATGAATGTAAAAGGAAGACATATAAAGATTATGAATTCGTATATTCAAGCACCAGCTGCTCATGCAGCAGCAGTTGCAAACCCAAAAATGTTAGGAGGGCCTTTTATTGACTATGAAGGAAAAAGAGTAGAAGAAATTAAAAAATTAAAAGAACAAACTTTAGAAAAACAAAAAGATTTGTTGGCTTTTAATGAAGCTATTAATCAGTTGGATTTACTTTTAAAAACAAAAGCAAAAGGCTATTCATTAGCTCCATTATATGATGAAATACCAGAAATATTAAAGGGGTATGTTGAGTTGGTATATGATTTAAATGGGAATCCTTCGTATAGGTTTTTTGAGTCGCTTTTATATAATAGTAAATATTATAAGCCAGAATCTCAAAGTGTTCTTTTGTGGTTAACAAATAATGATGAACGTCCATTTGTGTTGAGTACACCTAGATTGATGGAGGAAGATAAAATTCATTTAGATATTCCTTTTAACCATTCTGGTTTAGATGTTTTAAGTAAAATGAAACGAAACCCTGGTTCATTTGAAGAAATAGCAAATATGTTAGGTGTTCCAGAAAATCAAAAGGATCTTTTTGGTACTTTTTTCACTACAGAGGAGCCACAAGAATATAAAAAATATTCAGGAGACAAAGTACGAATGAGGTATTTTGGTCATGCAAGTATACTTGTTGAAACAAAAGACTTATCAATTATGATAGACCCAGTAATTAGTTATTATGGGTATGATCATGAAGTAGAGCGTTTTTCAGATATGGACTTGCCAGAAACAATAGATTATGTTTTGATTACACATAATCATCAAGATCATATTTTATTTGAAACGCTAATACCTTTACGCCACAAAATAAAAAACATTGTAGTTCCAAGATCATCTAATGGGGCTTTACAAGATCCGAGTTTAAGATTAATGTTAAATGCTGTAGGGTTTAATAATGTAATTGAAATAGATGAGATGGATACCGTAGACTTTCATGATTGTAAGATTACCGGAGTACCTTTTATTGGTGAGCATGCTGATTTAAATATACAATCAAAAGCTTGCTATCACGTAGGGGTTGGTGATTTTACTATGCTTTTTGTTGCTGACTCTTGTAATATAGCAAAGCAACTTTATCAAAATATACAAAATGTATTGGGAGATGTAGATGTAGTTTTTCTTGGTATGGAATGTGACGGTGCTCCATTATCTTGGTTGTATGGGCCGCTTTTAACAACTCCGATAGAAAGAGATAAGGATTTTTCTAGGAGATTAGCAGGATCAGATTATGAAAGAGGGAAGGCCTTAATAGAAGCTTTTAATGCAAAAGAAGTATATGTTTATGCTATGGGGCAAGAACCTTGGCTTGAGTTTATAAGTAGTATAAAGTATACGGATGAATCGCATCCTATTGTGCAATCTAATAAGCTAGTAGAGTATTGTTTAGATAAGGGAGTAGTGGCTGAAAGACTATATGGAGAAAAAGAGATATTATATAGCAAATATTCTGAAAAATTAGAAAAACTTGTGTTAGAATAATGTAATACTTATTTAATAAAACAAAGAAACCGATATTATTTTAAAGATGTCGGTTTTTTTTATTTCTTAAATATTTCAAGTGTTTTAAGCATAAAAAAACATCGTTAAAAAACGATGTTTTAAAGCTCCTCCTCTTGGGCTCGAACCAAGGACCCTCTGATTAACAGTCAGATGCTCTAACCAACTGAGCTAAGGAGGAATGTTCTAAAAAGAACTATATATTAAAATTTGGAAATTATCGGCTTCCAAGTTGCCTTCTGCTCCTCCTCTTGGGCTCGAACCAAGGACCCTCTGATTAACAGTCAGATGCTCTAACCAACTGAGCTAAGGAGGAATTTAAAACATTGTTGTTTTAAAATGCGAGTGCAAATTTAGGCTTTTTTTTAATATCAACAAATAAAAATTAATAAAAAAAACGAAAAAAAATAATAGTAGTTGTAAATCAGTTGGTTATTCTTGAATGGTAATGCTAATTATTAAGTTTGTAGTAAAAAACAACAAATAAAATATATCTGAAAATAAAAATAAAAAAAATACTAGGTTTTGCTAAAAGTTGTACTTTTGTACTCATTATTCTTATATAAAGAAAAGTATAATTAATATATGGACAAGTTTTCGTTCTTAAACGCAGTACATACAGAATTTATTGGTGATTTATATGAACAATACCAAAGAAATCCTGATGCGGTAGAACCAAGTTGGAGAAGTTTTTTTCAAGGCTATGATTTAGCTAATGAAAATTATACATTAAGCGAAGAAGATGACTCAATAGAAATTCCAGAGGAAGTTCGTAAAGAGTTTTTAGTAATCGACTTAATTAACGGATATCGTACAAGAGGGCACCTTTTTACAAAAACAAACCCTGTAAGAGAAAGAAGAAAGTATACTCCAACGTTAGATATAGAAAACTTTGGATTAACTAAAAATGATTTAAATACTGTTTTCAATGCAGGAGAAATTTTAGGGATTGGCCCTAAAAAATTATCCCAAATTATTGAACACCTAAAAGCTATTTATTGTGATAGTATTGGGGTAGAGTATATGTATCTAAGAAACCCAGAAGAATTAAAATGGTGGCAAAATCGTTTAAATCAAAATGATAACCACCCTAAGTATTCTGTTGATACTAAAAAATACATACTTTCCAAGTTAAACCAAGCAGTTGGTTTTGAAAGTTTTCTACAAACAAAATATGTTGGTCAAAAACGTTTCTCAGTTGAAGGAGGAGAAACACTAATTCCTGGAATTAGTATGGCGCTTCGTGATGCTGCTGAAAAATATGGTGTTAAAGAATGTGTTCTAGGTATGGCGCATAGAGGGCGTTTAAATACATTGGTAAACATCTTTAAAAAACCAGTTAGAGATTTATTTAGTGAGTTTGAAGGGAAAGACTTTGAAGATCAGGATATTGATGGAGATGTTAAATATCATTTAGGTCTAACATTAAGCAAAACCTATCAAGAAGGTCAGGAAATAAAAATGAATTTAGTTCCTAACCCTTCACACTTAGAAACGGTAGACGCAGTTGTTGAAGGTATTGTAAGAGCTAAAATAGATAATGATTATAATGGTGATGATGCTAAAATTTTACCAATTTTAGTACACGGGGATGCGGCTGTAGCTGGACAAGGAATCGTGTATGAAGTAATTCAAATGGCTCAGCTAAACGGATATAAAACGGGAGGAACAATACATGTAGTAGTAAATAACCAAGTTGGTTTTACTACAAACTACCTAGATGCGCGATCAAGTACGTATTGTACAGATGTAGCTAAGGTTACTTTATCTCCAGTTTTACATGTTAATGCAGATGATGCTGAAGCGGTTTGTCATGCGATGCAATTGGCAGTTGAATTTAGAATGAAATTCAAACGTGATGTATTTATTGACTTATTAGGGTATAGAAAATATGGACATAATGAAGGAGATGAACCGAAGTTTACGCAACCTAATTTATACAAAGCTATAGCGAAACATCCAAACCCTAAAGTAATATATTCAGAGCAGTTAATAGCTAATGGGACCTTAGATGAAGCCTATGTAAAGCAAATAACTGACGACTATAAAGAAATGTTAGAGGAAGAATTTCAAGAGTCTAAGAAACAAGAAGTTTCTAAGGTAAATGAATTCATGCCTGAAGTATGGAAAGGGTTTATACGTAAGCAATTAGAGGCTATGTTTCAGCCTATAGATACTACGTATGATCTAGAGAAATTAAAAGCAATAGCAAAAACGATTTCTACAGTTCCAGAAGGGGTAAAGTTTTTTAGAAAAGCAGAGAAAATTTTAAAAGATAGAGCTAAAAGAGCTTTTGAAACTAATGAATTAGATTGGGGAACTGCTGAGAATTTAGCGTATGGAACTTTATTAGAGGAAGGTTATGATATTCGCATTTCTGGAGAGGATGTAGAAAGAGGAACTTTCTCACATCGTCATGCTATATTAAGAGATGAACTTTCAGAAGAAAGAATCAACTTATTAAATACGAACCCTAATAATAAAGGAGAAATGACAATCTATAACTCTCACTTGTCTGAGTATGGAGTTTTAGGTTTTGATTATGGCTATGCAATGGCTGCGCCAAATACATTAACTATTTGGGAAGCACAGTTTGGAGATTTTGCGAATGGAGCTCAAATCATGTTTGATCAATATATATCTTCTGCTGAAGATAAGTGGAAGTTGCAAAATGGATTGGTAATGTTATTACCTCATGGATATGAAGGGCAAGGACCTGAGCACTCTTCTGCAAGGATTGAACGTTTTTTACAGTCATCAGCAATTGATAACTGGACAATAGCAAATTGTTCTACACCTGCTAACATTTACCATATCTTACGTCGTCAAATGAAACGTGATTTTAGAAAGCCTTTAATTGTATTTACTCCTAAAAGTTTATTACGTTTACCTAAGGCAGTAAGTTCAATGGAAGAGTTAGCTAATGGAACTTTCCAAGAAGTAATTGACGACACTATAGAGGTTTCTAAAGTTAAAAAGATGGTGTTCTGTATGGGGAAATTCTATTATGATTTATTAGCTGAAAGAGAAGCTTTAGAAAGAGAAGATGTAGCATTAGTAAGAATAGAACAATTGTTCCCGTTAAACAATGCTAAAATCAAAGAAATTATGAACAAATATCCAAATGTAGAACGTTATGTTTGGGCACAAGAAGAGCCTAAAAATATGGGAGCTTGGGGGTATATGTTAGAAAGATTTGAAAATGCTAGGTTAGAATGTGCTTCAAGAGGTTATCATTCTGCTCCAGCAGCTGGATCAAGTGCTCGTTATACAAGACGTCATAAGGCGGTTTTAGCACAAGTGTTTGATTAATTAATAAATAGAAATAAAATAATTCAGATATATAAAAATTAGAACTGATGGTTTTAGAAATGAAAGTTCCTTCTCCGGGGGAATCAATTACCGAAGTAGAAATAGCAACTTGGTTAGTTGAAGACGGTGATTATGTAGAAAAAGATCAACCAATTGCTGAGGTAGATTCTGATAAAGCAACATTGGAGTTACCTGCGGAAGAAAGTGGAATTATCACTTTAAAAGCTGAAGAAGGTGATGCTGTTGAGGTTGGTGCTGTAGTGTGTCATATTGATATGAGTGCAGCTAAGCCTGAAGGAGGAGTAGAGAAGAAAGAAGCTCCTAAAGCTGAAGAAAAGAAAGAAGCTCCTAAAGCTGAACCAGCTAAAGAAACTTATGCAACAGGTGCAGCTTCTCCAGCAGCTAAAAAAATATTAGCTGAAAAAGGAATAAATGCTGGTGATGTTAAAGGAACAGGTAAAGATGGTCGTGTAACTAAAGAAGATGCTGTAAAAGCAGTTCCTTCTATGGGAACTCCAGGAATGGGGTCAAGAGGAACAGAACGTAAAAAACTTTCTATGTTACGTAGAAAAGTGGCACAACGTTTAGTTTCTGTAAAAAATGAAACAGCAATGTTAACTACTTTTAATGAGGTTAACATGCAGCCTATATTTGATTTACGTAAGGAATATAAAGAAGACTTTAAAGCAAAACACGGTGTTGGTTTAGGTTTTATGTCTTTCTTTACTTTAGCAGTAGTTAGAGCCTTGAAAATGTATCCTGATGTAAATTCTATGATTGACGGAGATTATAAAGTAAGTCATGATTTCCAAGATATTTCTATTGCAGTATCTGGTCCTAAGGGGTTAATGGTTCCAGTAATTAGAAATGCTGAGAACTTAACATTTAGAGGTGTTGAAAGTGAAGTAAAGCGTTTAGCTTTACGTGCTCGTGATGGGCAAATTACTGTTGATGAAATGACTGGTGGTACATTTACTATTACTAATGGAGGTGTATTTGGGTCTATGTTATCTACACCTATTATTAATCCTCCTCAGAGCGGTATTTTGGGAATGCATAACATTGTTAATCGTCCAATGGCTGTAAATGGAGAGGTAGTAATTCAACCTATTATGTACGTAGCATTATCTTATGACCATAGAATTATTGATGGAAAAGAGTCAGTAGGTTTCTTAGTAGCGGTTAAAGAAGCATTAGAAAATCCGTTAGAGTTATTAATGGATAATAATCCTAAGAAAGCGTTAGAAATGTAATTTCTATTAGTAATAATTTATAATATTAATCCCATACATTTTGTGTGGGATTTTTTCGTTTAAAGCTTTTTTATTACGATATATATATATTTACAGGGTAAAAGATTGTTAATTAAATGGCCATGAGATTTTGTAAATCTTTTTAGGTAGTTTTTGAAAAAGTTGCTAATTCATTTGCTTTTTTACTACTGTTTATTAAAACCTTTATTATAAGGGTAAAAATTAATTATAAAAACTTTAAAAATTATGAAAAAAGTATTTTTAACTTTAGGATTATTTGCAGGAAGTTTAGCCTTTGCAAATACAAACACAAACTTTGATTCGCAGCCAAGTAAACTCATTGTAAAGCATGAGTTAAAGTCACAAACGATTTCTTTAAAATTAGACCTAGGTGATATTACTAATTTATCAAAAGAAGAAATTTCGAATAGAGTTCAAGCATTTTTATTAGAGAAAATTTCTAATGAAGATGAGCTTTTAGAGTGCGAGGTTTCTGTTACTGCTTCTTTAACTGTTGGTGTTGCTACTGGTTCTATTACTGTGAAAGTAAAAGGAGATTATAGTAAGATTAAACAAGAGGCTAAAGAAATTGTAGATAAGCTTATTGATGATTTAAGGAAGGCGTTAACTGATAAGCAAGTTGGCCCAGACGGAGATGGAAGAATTGGAGCAGAAGAGGAAGGGATAACTGAAGAAGAATTATTAAGGCATAAATCTTAAATATTATAATTGTATTTACATTATGAAAAAATACCTCATAGATTTTATCTGTGAGGTGTTGTAATTAAAAAAATAAATTTTATTTAATGAAAAATAGAGCATTATTAACTTTTTTGTTGATTATAATAGGTGGTATTTGTTTACATGGGCAAGAAAAATACAATATTAAAGTGTCATATAAGATGATGCTTAATTTGGTAAATTATGAAGAAATTAATAGTACTTTATTATGCAATAATAAACAAGCTTTTTTCAAGTATAAAAAAGAATATAAGAATGACCTGGAAGAAGAGTCTACAGATGAAAGAGGTAACTTGACGTATCAGATTAATATAAAGGATGATACTGAGTATTTTATTGTTTCTAACTTATATGGAAATAGTGAAGAACTTAAAAAAGGTTTAGGAAAAAAATCGTATTACATAGTTGAAGAGGTATTACCTGCTATAAAATGGGAAATTACTAGAGAAACAAAAAAAATAGGCGAATATATATGCTTTAAAGCATTGGCTAGATTTAGAGGAAGGAATTATACTGCTTGGTTTACACCTCAAGTTCCCGTGTTATTTGGACCGTATAAGTTTCATGGCTTAAAAGGTTTAATTCTTGAAATAGCTGATGATACAAAAGAGGTAATGTTTAGAGCTGAAAAAATAGAGTATGTTCAATTGCCTATTCAAAAGAAAGATAAAAAAATAAAAAGAGTATCAAAGGAATTTTATAAAAAGAAGATACACAGTTTTTTTGATGACCTTCAAAGAAAGTTAACTAGTAGAGGTGACCGCAATATAAAGATAGAAGTAAAAACAGAAATAAAAACTATTGAAATTGAAGAGAATTAGTTTTCTGGTACTATTTTTTTTAGTAGGCTTTAAAATTAATGGGCAAAGTTGTAGTGTAGTAGGACAAGTTTTAGATGAAAAAACGAAAGAGCCTATAGAGCTAGCAAGTGCGCTATTAAAAAATGAAAAAGAGGAAATTGTTTCTTATACATTTTCGGATGCTAATGGAAATTATAAAATTAAAATAGAAAATCAAGGAAACTATTTTTTAGTCTTTACATATTTAGGGTATCAAGAAAAGAAGGTGCCAGTAAATTATAGAGAAGGTAAAAACATACATTTAAATGTTTTACTTAAAGAAAATAATACTACACTAAAAGAGGTCGTAATTCACTCAGAAAAGCCAATAATTATAGCTAAGGATACCGTTAAGTTTAAAGTGAAATATTTTACGAAAGGAACTGAAAAAACAGTGGAAAATCTTTTAGAAAAAATACCAGGTATAGAAATAGGAAGAGGTGGAGAAATAAGAATTGGAGGAAAAGAAATTGAAAAATTGATGATTGATGGTGATGATTTCTTTGAAAAAGGCTACAAGGTCGTCTCTAAAAATATGCCAGCTTATCCAGTAGAAGAAGTTCAGGTTCTTAAAAATTATGAAAGTAATAGATTATTAAAAGAAATAAAAAAAGGAGGTAAAGTAGCTTTAAATTTAAAGATTGAAGAAAAATTTAAACAAATTTGGTTTGGTAACCTAAATGGTAGTTCTGGTGTTTTCAATGAAAATAGTCAATATGGAGTTACATTTAATGTAATGAATTTTGGGAAAAAAAGTAAATACTATGGTTTGGGTAATTTAAATAATGTAGGAGATGATGCGGGAGATATAACTGGGTTGCTTAATACCAATAAATTAGATGAATTAACTATTGGAGAAGAAAATAAGGCTTCACAAATAATAAACTTTACGCCATATACTTCAGGATTAACAGAAGAAAGAACTAATTTTAACCAGTTGAAATTAGTGTCGTTAAGTAATATTTATAATATAAATTCAAAAATAAAAACACGTGCTATAGGTTTCTTTAGTACTAATAATTATTCTTTTTTAAGGAATAGGCAAGATGTGTATAATTTAAATTTATTTCAATTAACGAATAATGAACATTATAGTTTAGAACAGAATGACAAAACTTTTTTTACTGAATTGGATGTTAATTACGATATAGCTAAAGATAAAATACTTACTTCAAAAACAAGATATACTAACATTAATGCAAATGATATTTCGAAAGTTACATTTAATAGAGTACCATTAAATGAAAACTTATACTCTAAAAAAAGATTTTTAGAACAAAAAATCAACTACACCAATAAATTTAATAATTCGGATGTTTTAATAATAAAAACTAGGTTTTTAAAGCAAAGTATCCCTCAAGTATATAATGCAAATCAATTTTTCTTTGAAAACTTAATTAGTGCACATCAAAATATTGATTCTGTAGAACAAAGAACAGAGAATGATATGTTGTTTATTGGTGCCCAAGCACATTTATTAAAAAAAAATAATAAAAATTTATGGGAATTTCAATTAGGAAATGAATTTAGGGAAGATAAGTTATCTACAGATATAATGCCTTATACAAATGAGGGATTAGTAATTGATTTATCAAAGGATTATCGAAATCGTGCTATTTACAATGAAAACGACCTATATTTTAAAACTAAATATAAACATACATTCAAAAACTTTTCAATAACGGGAAATGTTAATGTACACAAATTGATAAATAGGTTAGAAGATTATGGTAAAAGCGATGAAAAAAGTTTCTTATATATTAACCCTAAAATAGGTTTTAACTGGAATATAAATAAGAAAAATAAGATAGGAATATCATATTCTTATGCAGTTAAGAATGCTAAAATATTGGATGTATATAAAAACTATATATTGACAAATTATAATTCATTAACTAAAGGTACTGGTAGGTTTAATATTTTAAATGAATCTTCTTTATTTCTTAATTATCAGATAGGGAATTTTGGAGATAGCTTTTTAGTGAATACCTTTTTGTTCTACAATCATAATCACGATTTCTTTTCAACAAATACTAATATAGAGAATACATATACAACTTCGGAAAAAATTTTAATAAAAAACAGAGGTTATTTAAATGCAAGTTCTTCTATAAATTATTATATAAAAGATGTTTACACAAATTTTAAAGTCAATTTAAATTATTCACAAGTACAGTATAAGAATATTATAAATGATTCTGAATTAAGAGAAGTAAAATCAGCATCCTATAATTATGGAATGGAATTACGTTCAGCTTTTAAAGGTTTTTTTAATTATCATTTAGGAGTTAATTGGATTACGAGTAAAATACAGGTAGTAAACTCACAATTGTTAACTAACAATACTAGTTTTTTAGACTTATCGTTCTCTTTTAAAAGTGGAATAAGCATGGATGTTAAAACAGAAAGTTATTTTTTTGACGGTTTAACATCAGAAAATAGATATAACTTCGTAGATTTCAAAACTAATTATGAACTAATAAAAGATAAATTAAATATTGGTTTAATAGGAAGGAATTTGTTGAATACAAATTCTTTTGAGAGTGTGTTAATAAATGATTTTGTTACATCTAGAACTTCATATAGGTTGCTTCCTAGGTTAGTTCTTTTGAATCTTGAATATAGATTTTAAATGTTAAAATTAAAGTTTTATGAAACTATTAATAATAAGTGGAAGTAATAGAACAAACTCTATGAGTTTTAAGACATCTGAATATGTTTTAAGAAACGTTTTTGAAAACTATAGAGATATTGATGTAAATATATTAGATATCTCTAATTACCCTGTTTTATTACATCATTATGATGGAGAGCAATCACAAGAATTATTAGAAGCTAAAAAACAAGTGTTAGAACAGTTATATAATAGTGATGCTTTTATTGTTGTAACTCCTGAGTGGGGAGGAATGATTCCACCTGCATTGGCTAACTTATTTTTATTATGTGCTAATGGATCCGCTAATGGAATGCCATTAGGACATAAACCAGGATTTATAATAGGAATATCTGCTTCTGGAGGAGGACATAATCCTGTTCCAATAATTAAAGGGTTCACAGCAAAAAATACACATATTACATGGATATCATTACATGCGGTAATAAATAATGTAGAAAACTTTTTAAGTGAAGAATGGAATCCTGAATCAAAAGGGAGAGTTCAACAAGTACAATCAAGAATTAAAATAGGTATAAAGGCTTTATTAATTTATGCAAAACAATTAAAAGTTGTCCGTGAAGAATTGATAGAATTGTCTAAAATACATCCGTTTGGACAATAGTATATTTTTGTTTCTTAAATTTATAGAGCAAATTTAAAATCACTACCATATGAAGTTAGGAGCCTTTTCAGTTAGTTTATCTGTAAAAGATTTACAGGTGTCAAAACAGTTTTATGAAACATTAGGCTTTAATGTTTTTGCAGGGGATGCTGCTAAAAATTATTTGATAATGAAAAATGATAAAACATTAATAGGATTGTTTCAAGGAATGTTTGAAGACAATATTTTAACTTTTAATCCAGGTTGGGACGAAAATGCAAATGTTTTAAATGACTTTGATGATGTAAGGTTTATACAGCATAACTTAAAGAATAGTGATGTGAAATTAGAGAAAGAAATAGAAAAGAATAATGATTCAGGACCAGCAAGTATAGTTATAAAAGATCCAGATGGAAATGTTATTTTAATAGATCAACATATATAAAACAAGAACGAAGCATAAAAATATGCTTCGTCTGTGTTTTGGGGAAATTAAACAAACTTAATATATAATAAGCAAGGGTTATTTTTCATTTAAGTCCCAGTTATATTCTAGATACTGGACTTCAGCATTGTCATTTGCTTTAATATTTGAATATTTATTAATATAGTCTACTAATGAGTGTTTAATAGTGAAATCTTCTTGATACCACTCAAATATTTTAGAAACTTCTACTTTGTCAAGAGCAATGTTGTTTTTTGTTTTGTCATTTATAAATACCTTCATTAATTCTTCTAACTTTTGTTCTACATTTTTTTCGGTAAAAGCAAAATTCACAAACTTAGGACCAGATTTAGAAGCAGCGTTAATTCCAACGTGAATACGTGCGTCATCATGCCATCTACGTAAAATTTTGTGTTCTATATAGTCTAAAGAATAAGTTTTCTTACCAATTACAGCAAATGGTATTTTCCAGGCATTTTTTCCTTTACGTTTAATATCTGTAATCTTTTTTAAAGGGTAACTATCTAGAATAAGTTTTATCGTATAAGCATTATAAGCATTCATCCAAAAAGCTTTTGCTTTATTTGAAGACCATCTTTTACCAGGGATTGTTTTTTCTAAATGATTTAAATAAATATCTAATAAAGCTTTGTTTTTTCTTAAACCTTTATAATCTACTTTTCCTTCAGCATCTACATAAGTTTTCAATAATGCATTGAATACATCAGTCTGAGCATTTGTTTGTACACTTATAAAAAATAAGCATGTTAAAATAATAATTGTTTTTCGCATAATTTTTAGGTTGATATTCTCTGCTTTTTTTGACGATAAGGGCCTAAATACCTTACACTTAGTTTTGTAAAAAAGTGTTAATACAGCTTAAAAGTTTGATTTAGAGAGGTGTTTAATGGTAAAATAATAGCAATAAAAATGTAAAAAAAGAGAACTTTATTAAAATTGTAGTGTAAAAAAACAAGAGGTAGTATATTTAAATACCACCTCTTGTTAATAAGTTTATAAATGCAATTAAAGCATTATAGTGAAATTAAATCTTTATAAATCAAAACCAATATTAACACCAAGTTTATTGGCAATTAACTTAGTGATTCTCTTTTTAACTTCAGGTATTTTTACACTTTCTAAAACAGTATTCGCAAAAGCGTACATTAAAAGTGCTTCAGCTTCTTTTTTAGGTATACCTCTTTGTTGCATATAGAATAAAGCTTGGTCATCTAATTGACCGATAGTACAACCGTGAGAACATTTTACATCATCAGCAAAAATTTCTAACTGAGGTTTAGCGTTAATAGTTGCTTTATCACTAATTAAAACATTATTGTTTTGTTGGTAAGCATTAGTTTTTTGAGCTTCCTTTTCTACAATGACTTTACCATTGAAAACTCCAGTAGAACGCTCATTAAAAATACCTTTGTAATCTTGATGACTTTCACAGTTAGGTTCAATATGGTGAACTAAAGTATGATGATCTACATGTTGTTTCCCTTCAATAATGGTAATACCTTTTAAAATAGAATCAATACGTTCTCCTTTTTGGAAGAAGTTTAAATTGTTTCTAGTAATATTTCCACCAAAAGAAAATGTATGTACAGAACAAACGCTTTCTCTCTGTTGTTCTATATAGGTATTGTCTACTAAAGAAGCATTGGTATTGTCATTCTGAATTTTATAATAATCAACAGTGGCATGAACATCTGTGTAGATTTCTGTAACACAATTAGTCAAAACTGGATTGTCTGTCAAACTTTGGTGACGTTCAATAATTTGAACATGGGCATTGTTTTCAGCTACAATTAAGTTTCTAGGTTGAAGCATTGTTGCATTTTCTTTACCAGTAGTAAAGTTAATGATTTGAATAGGTTTTTCAACTTCAACGCCTCTAGGGATATGAATAAATGCTCCTTCACTGGCAAAAGCAGTGTTCAAAGAAGTCATATTATCCTGCTTGGCAATTTTATTGAAATAGTTTTCAATAATAGGCCTATATTTTGATTTAGATAATGCTGCAGACATTAAGCAAACATCCATTCCATCATGAGTAGTTTCAGATAGAAAAGAACTGTATTTTCCATCTATAAAAACTATTTTATAGCTGTCAATATCATGAATAAAGAATCTTTTTACATCTGCTAATTCTATAGCAGTATCATGATCAGGAAAAAGGCTGTAGTCTTGTTTTAAAACTGAATTTAAAGAAGTGTATTTCCAAGCTTCTAATTTTTTAGAAGGAAAACCTAATTCTTCAAAGTTTTGAAGTGCCTTGGTACGGATATCGTGAATATCAGAGTTGATATCGATTCCATTTTCAAAGGCTACATATGATGATAATAATTTTTCTTTTAACTCCATTGTTAATCGTTATAAGTTTAAAATATTAAAGCATTGTTGGATTAAATACCCAATACTTTAACTTTTAACCATTCACTTCTTCCTTAATCCAATCGTAACCTTTTTCTTCTAACTCTAAAGCTAAAGAAGCATCTCCTGTTTTTACAATTTTACCGTCATGTAAAACGTGTACATAATCAGGAACAATATAGTCTAATAAACGTTGGTAGTGAGTAATAACTACAATAGCATTGTCTTCAGATTTTAATTTATTTACTCCATTAGCAACAATACGTAAAGCATCAATATCTAAACCAGAATCTGTTTCATCCAAAATAGCTAATTGAGGTTCTAACATTGCCATCTGAAATATCTCATTTCTTTTTTTCTCACCACCAGAAAATCCTTCATTTAAAGAACGAGATAAAAACTTACGGTCAATTTCTAATAATTCAGACTTTTCTCGAATCTTTTTAAGCATATCTTTAGCAGGCATTTCATCTAGCCCTTGTGCTTTACGAGATTCGTTAATAGCCGTTTTTATGAAGTTTGTAACTGTTACACCAGGTATTTCAACTGGATATTGAAAAGATAAAAACACACCAGCATGTGCTCTTTCCTCAGGAGCAAGATCACTAATATCCTCTCCTTTTAATTCAATAGTTCCAGAAGTTACTTCGTACTCCTCTTTTCCTGCTATAACAGAAGATAACGTACTTTTTCCAGCACCATTAGGTCCCATGATTGCATGAACCTCTCCTGCTTTTACTTCAAGGTTTATTCCTTTTAAAATAGCCTTGTCTTCTATCTGTGCGTGTAAGTTTTCTATTTTTAACATTTTACTCTATGTTATTTTTAAGCAATTAGCTTAATGTAATTTTTAAATTAATGTTGTGGTTAATTATCCAACGCTTCCCTCTAATGAAATCTCTAATAATTTTTGAGCTTCAACGGCAAATTCCATTGGTAGTTTATTTAAGACTTCTTTACTAAATCCGTTTACAATTAAAGCAATGGCTTTTTCAGTATCTATTCCACGTTGATTACAGTAAAATAATTGATCTTCACCAATTTTACTAGTAGTAGCTTCATGCTCTATTTGCGCCGTTTTATTTTTAGCTTCTATATATGGGAATGTATGTGCACCACACTCATTGCCCATTAATAAACTATCACATTGAGAGAAGTTACGAGCATTTTCAGCTCTTGAGTTTATTTGTACTAAACCACGGTAACTATTTTGAGATTTTCCAGCAGAAATTCCTTTAGATATAATGGTAGACTTTGTATTCTTTCCTAAGTGAATCATTTTAGTACCAGTATCTGCTTGTTGGAAGTTATTGGTTACAGCTATAGAGTAAAATTCACCAACAGAGTTGTTTCCTTTTAAAACGCAACTAGGATATTTCCAAGTTACAGCAGAACCAGTTTCTACTTGTGTCCATGAGATTTTAGCATTTGTTTCGCATAAACCTCTTTTAGTTACAAAATTAAAAACTCCACCTTTACCACTAGCATCACCTGGAAACCAGTTTTGTACAGTAGAATATTTTATTTCAGCATCATCCATTGCTATTAATTCTACAACAGCTGCGTGCAATTGGTTTTCATCACGTTGAGGAGCAGTACATCCTTCTAAGTAAGAAACATAACTGCTTTCATCAGCTACGACTAAAGTACGCTCAAATTGCCCAGTACCACCTTCGTTAATTCTAAAATAGGTTGATAATTCCATCGGACAACGAACTCCTTTAGGAATATAACAAAAAGACCCATCAGAAAATACAGCCGAGTTTAAGGCTGCATAAAAATTATCTGTAGGAGGAACAACAGAACCAATATATTTTTTTACTAATTCAGGATGTTCTTGTATAGCTTCTGAAATAGGCATAAAAATAATTCCTTTTTCAGCTAAAGTTTCTTTAAATGTTGTAGCTACAGAAACAGAATCCATAACAATATCTACTGCAACATTAGCCAGTTTCTTTTGTTCGTCTAAAGAAATTCCAAGTTTTTCAAAAGTAGCTAATAATTCAGGATCTACTTCATCTAAACTGTTTAGTTTAGGTTTCTTCTTAGGAGCAGAGTAGTAAGAAATATCTTGAAAGTTAGGTTTTTCATAAGTAACATTAGCCCATTCTGGTTCTTCCATTTCTTGCCATACTCTAAAAGCTTCCAGTCGCCATTCTGTCATCCATTCAGGCTCATTTTTCTTTTTAGAAATTGCACGTACAATATCTTCGTTTAGTCCCTTCGGAAACTTTTCACTTTCAATATCTGTATAAAAACCATATTCATATTCTTTGGTTTTTAGTTCTTCTCTTAAGTCGTCCTCAGTATATTTACTCATCAGTTCTAAGTATTCTGTTTTAAGTAGTTTTTATAAAGAAAAGCTTTCGCCACATCCACAGGTTCTATTGGCGTTTGGGTTATTAAAAACAAACCCTTTTCCATTTAAACCTCCAGAGTATTCTAAAGTAGTTCCAACAAGGTATAAGAAGCTTTTTTTATCAACAATAATACGTACACCATTGTCTTCAAAAATTTTATCATTTTCTTGTTGGTCTTTATCAAATGTTAAATCATACGATAAACCTGAACAACCGCCACTTTTAACACCAACTCTAACAAAATCTTTAATAGCGTCGTAACCATCGTCAGTCATTAATTCAACAACCTTCTTTTTTGCTGTATCTGAAACTTTTATCATATCTTTAATAGATTTAATCTAAATCAACTGCAAAGATAGTGACAAAATATGATTTATATCATTTTTTAGAATGAATATCATTTATAAGACAATAAGAATTGTTGATAATAACTATTATTCTTGAAAAACAGGATTGTTAATAAAGTTGTTGTCTGATAAAGAGAGTAGAAAAGCTTTTAGGTCAGCTTTATCTTTATCAGTGAGTTGAACACCTCCTGTGCTCGCTTTTTTCATTAATGGGTCTATGGTTGGGGAATCTTTTAAGCCTTCAGAGTAGTGGTTGATAACTTCTTCTAAAGTAGCAAATCTTCCATCGTGCATATACGGAGCTGTATAAGCTAAATTTCTTATAGAAGGAGTCCTAAATTTACCATTATCATTAGGGTCTCCAGTAACATTTCCAAAGCCTAAGTCAGAAAACGTTTCGTCTAGCCCATTGTTATGGAACTTATTGTCGGTCCATAAAGGGTTGCTATTACTACCATGGCAATGGAAGCAATCACCTCTATCTTCATCCATAAAAACGTTAAAACCATTTAATTCTTCAGGAGTTAATTGAGTTTTACCCAGAAGATACTGATCAAATTTTGAATTGGCAGATATTAAAGTTCTTTCAAACTGAGCAATAGCTTTAGTAACTAGAGTGGAGTCAATTTTATCCGTTCCAAAAGCTTGTTTAAACAGTAAAGGATATTGATTATGGTTTTGCAGTTTTTTAGCTACCTCTTTCCATTTACTGTGCATTTCTACTTTGTTTCTTACAGGTTCAAAAGCTTGTCTTTCCAAACTCAGTTCTTTTCCATCCCAAGCAAAACGTTCATCAAAATTCCATGCAAGATTAAATAATGGCATTGAATTTCTTTTGCCAAAATTTCCGTCTACACCTTTGCTGAATTTGAGGTTGTTGTCTGTAAAAGCATTTTTTGGGTTATGGCAGCTAGCGCAAGATTGAGAATTGTCTTTAGACAAGATAGGATCAAAAAATAACTGTTTACCTAAAGCTATACCCTCTTCTGTTAAAGGGTTAGTTGAAGGAATTACAGGAGCTATTAATTTTTGCTGAAAAATTTCAGGAACATTTAGCTGAGCAGGTTTAGGAACATACATCTCTTCTTCGTTTTTCGAAGAGCAGCTTATTAAAACCAAGAAGAGAAGTATGCTTAATTTTTTCATTTATAAATTACTGGTTTATACCACTAACACTGAAAACATTTTTCTTTCCGTTTTCAGACATTTTTATTTGTGCTTCATGATCCATCATTAACTTAACACTCTTTTCATTTAAGTCCCATTCATTAGGGTCTTTAAACCATTGCGCAATATTTGTTTTGATATTCACAGTAGCGTTGTTTTTTAAAGAAATACTACCTAGATCAACAGTGAAAAAGGTATCAGTACTTTCTTTTGTACTTGTGTTATATGCTTGTATAGCATGAAAATTATAAGCACTATCTGCACCATCTTTATCTATAAATTTACCATCTAATTGCATAAAATGATAACCGCCTCCTAACATCTCAGGAACATTCCAAGTAGCAGAATTTAAATCTTTATAGATATCTGATTTGTTATCTTCTTTATTAAAACCAAAAGTAAAAGATAAATTATAAACGCCTTCGGAAACTTTTTCAGGAAATGAAAAAATTAAGCTTCCAGAGTCATTTACATCAACAAGTTTATATCCACTAAAAGGAAATACCTTATCATTTCCATCTTTTAAAGTCACTCTAGAAATTAAGTATCGAAGTCTTTCAATTTTTAATTTGGTTCCTTTTTGATTAGTGTAGTCAGTTTTTCCCAAATCACTTTTATCTATAGTGCTAGAATCCCAAAAATGCGTAAAGTTTAAGCTTACAGAAACTTCTTTTATAGGTTCGTCATTGTCAGAACTACAAGAGAATAAAATAATTGATAATACTAAAAGGGTGATTTTTTTCATTGGATTATTTTAGTTTAATAATAAGAATATCGGAAAAACCTTTGTTTTCCTTGATGTCATCTGTTTTGCTGGTACTTTCACCTACGGCTATAATAGTACCATCATTTAATTCAATAGCATCATGACATAAATCAATGTCACTTCCTCCAAAAGTTTTTTGCCATAAAAGATTTCCTTGGTTAGATACTTTTAAAATCCAAGCATCATTTTGGCCTTTGTTTGTAATTTGGTTATCAGAACTTCTTGAACTTCCTGAGATTAAAAAATGTCCATCCTTCATTGTCTTTATAGAATTTCCAACATCAAAGCTTGTTCCTCCAAAAGTTTTTTCCCAAAGTAAATTCCCTTGTGTGTTAATTTTAACAAGCCATAAGTCGGCCGCTCCGTTATTTTGACTAACGTTTTTATCAGTACTTCTAGTATTACCAACTAAAACAAAATCATTGTCATTTGTTTCAACCATTCCAAAGCTTTCGTCAATTTGTGAGCCTCCAAAAGACTTTTCCCAAAGTAATTTCCCAGTTTTGTCAATTTTAACTACCCAGAAGTCGTAAGTGCCTTGATTGTTTTTAATATCAACATCGCTACTATCAGAAGTACCACCAATAATAAAATCTCCATTAATAGTTTCAATAACACTTTGCGGAGTGTCGGTGAAATTTCCTCCAAAATATTTACTCCATTCTTTTTCGCCTTTGTTGTTAAGCTTTATAGCCCAAAAGTCTCCGCCAGCATGTAAAGACTTTGAAGCTTTAGAGTTTCCTAGTCCTCCAGAAGATGTTACATCTAACTCTCCAACTATTAGATAACCACTGTCTTTAGTTTGTATTAGGGCAGTACCGAAATCTACTCCAGAGTAACCAAAAGATTTTTCCCAAGTAAGGGTTCCATTACTGTCTAGTTTGGTCAACCATAAATCCGAATTTCCAGCATTATTAGAACTGTCACCATCGTTACTTTTACTAAAGCCTAAAATAGCAAACCCATTATCTATAGTATTGATGATTTTTGTACCTCTATCATCTTTGCTTCCTCCATAAGTTTTAAACCATTCTAATACATCGTTTGCGTTGTATTTAAGTAGTATAAAATCAGAATCATCACTGGTTTTGGTGTTAAAGTCACCATCACTACTGGCTGTATATCCAGTCATAGCATAACCACCGTCAGTTGTTTTTATGATGGAACTAACTAGGTCATTTTTACTGCCACCTAAGGTTTTAATAAAAGAAAGTTGGCCTAAAAAACCTTCTTTAATAGAAGGTTCTTGAGGAGTATTGTTTATTTCTGGATCATTGCTACAAGAAAAAAAAAGTAAGCAAGTAGAAATTACAAAAGTATATTTTCTAAAATTCAATTTTATCTAAGGATTAGTTTCTTGCTAATTTTATCGTTAATTTTTATGATATAAACTCCTTTAGCTTCTTTTTTCATAGGGATGGTAAATTCCTTTTGAGAAATATTTTTTTCTAAAAAGACCCTTTTACCTAGTATATTGTATACTTCTATTGAGTTTATAGTATTATTTTGTGCTATAACACGAGGGTTGGTTGTTTTATTTGATGGATTAGGGAAAATGGTAAACTTACTTTTAGTTAAGTCTACATTGTCAGTTGAAAGCGTTCCACTTTTCCTAACAACAAATAAACCTCTGTTAATATCATTAAGTATAATGTTTCCACTAGCAAAATAAGGGTACACACTCCAAACTCCTTTAAAAGAAGTACTATTATTTTCAGGATACGTATCAAAATACCCAGTTTCAACCATTGAATTAGTTGAAGCACTGATATTAGAAATATCCAATACTCTTAATCCAGCGGTATAGTTTGCTATAAAAAATTCATTTCCTTTTACATATCCATTATGATCGATTGCAGCTGTAGGTCCTAAGTATGTTGATGATAATTTAGGCGCATCTAAATCAGTTAAGTCAAAAACTACAGACTTTGTATTTGTTCCAACTCTTTGTTCATCTAGTTCATCCCCTAAGATAAAATGACTTTGATCTTCAGTAAACCATCCTTGGTGTGTATAACGAGCATTTGGGTAAGTGATTTTAGATATAAATTTAGGAGATGTTTTATTAGTTACATCTATCACAACAACATCATTTGTGCCTCCTACATTACCATTACTAGCTATCAATATTTCCTTTCCAGTATAATCAGTATCAGGGCCGTTATAGGTTACTACTTGAGCATCGTGTGTGTATCCTTGTGCTGAATATCCTCCAGCTGCTTTAGGATTTTTAGGGTCAGTAATATCTACAAAAACAGGACCTCCACTATAGAATCCACCACAACCAACTAAATAAGCATATCCTGTAGCTTCATTAATTACAATATTATGACAGCTATTTACCCCTGTGAAAACTGTATCAGAAGTAAAATTTTGAGGTGTGGTTACTCCTCTTAATCTTGTTAAGTCAAAAACTTGCATACCATGCGCACCAACATTATCAGCAACAATAAAAGCATGGTTTTTGTATACTTTTACATCTCTCCAAAAATTAGAACCTGCATTGGTATTTAATCTTCCTAAATAAATCGGATTAACTGGATCGGTTATATCTACAAAAGCAGTACTATTAGTCATTGAAGCAATAGCATATTCTTTATTAGTAGTAGGATCAGTCCATCCCCAAATATCAGCACCTTCAGCAGAAGCAGAACCAGATAACGTACTTGTATTAATGTTAGACATTAAGTCATATCCGTTACAAGGATAATTACCAGCTTTTCCACCAACGCAAGGAGTTTGAGAAAAGGAGAAAAAGGTAGTTAATATAGTTAATGATAGTGTGTAAAGTAGTTTTTTATTCATGACATGATTTTTTAGGGACTTTTAAACAAATGTATAAAATATATTAGGTTAATCTAAAAGTTTAACAGTTAACTATGGAAAAACCCTAAATTTATCTTTGAAAAAATGTGAATTTCATCTTTGTTGTGTTATGTTGCTTTTTAATGCATACTAGTGGTATCTTTGCAAAATGTTAGAAGATAAAAATCAAGAAAAGACATCATTGTCTGAATTAGGAGAGTTTGGGTTGATAAATCACTTAACTAAACATTTTTCATTAACACATAAAACTACTGTTAAAGGAGTAGGTGATGATGCTGCCGTTTTAGAGGCTTCTGAAAAACAAACAGTAATTACTACTGATTTATTAGTTGAAGGTGTGCATTTTGATTTGAGTTACATGCCTTTAAAACATTTAGGTTATAAGGCAGTTATGGTGAATTTATCAGATGTGTATGCTATGAATGCAGATGCAGAACAAATTACGGTCTCTATAGCTGTATCTAATAGATTTCCATTGGAAGCTTTAGAAGCTCTTTATTCAGGTATACAATTAGCTTGTGAAACTTATAAGGTTGATTTGATAGGAGGAGATACGACCTCGTCTACAAAAGGTATGTTGATTTCTATTACCGCTATAGGAAAAGCAAATAAAGAAGATTTAGTTTATAGAGATGGAGCAAAGGCAACAGATTTAATTGTAGTGTCTGGTGACTTAGGAGGTGCTTATTTAGGGTTACAAGTTTTAGAAAGAGAAAAACAAGTGTTTCAAGTAAATCCACAAAGCCAACCGGATTTAGATAATTATACCTATATAATAGAAAGACAATTAAAACCTGAAGCAAGAAAGGATATACCAAAACTATTGAAAGAATTAGATGTTAAACCAACTGCTATGATTGATATATCTGATGGGCTATCTTCGGAAATTATGCACATCTGTACACAAAGTAAAGTAGGGTGTAAAATTTATGAAGAAAAATTACCATTAGATCCACAAGTAATAAGCACCTGTGAGGAGTTTGATATAGATTCTACGATGGTTGCATTGAGTGGTGGTGAAGATTATGAATTGTTATTTACTATTTCAATTGATGAATATGAAAAGATAAAAGGGAATCCTAATTTAAGTGTTATTGGGCACATAACTGAAGCATCGCAAGGTATGAACTTAATAACTAGAGCCAATCAAGAAATAGCTTTAAAAGCCCAAGGTTGGAATTCTTTTAACGCGTAATAAACTAAGTAATTGATTTTATAAAGTAATTTTCTGAATTACCAATAAGATATAGTTATTTTAAAAAGATGATTCTGCATAAGAATCATCTTTTTTGGTATAAAAATTGTAGCTACACGCAAGACTAAAAACAAAAGTTATGAAACAAATTATGATCTTATTTTTATTACTGTCGTGTACTGTATTTGCCCAAGGGAAATTAGAAAAAGCAAAAAAAGAACTTTCAACAAAAACAACTATTACTAAGCCTACGGTTGAGTCAAGTTCAAATGCAAGTTCAAGTACTATTTCTAATTCAAGGGTAAATGATAATGATTCAGAATCTTTTCAAAGCTTTGTAGCTAAAGTTGCCTATTCTGCTACTTTGGGTATTGTTGCAGGAAAAGCAGAATGGAGAGAGTTAACCCCGTACCCGTATTATGACTATGGAGAATATACCAAAACATTGAATGAAAAAACAAAAAGAAGTAATGTTAAAATAGGAGTGAATTACTTTAATAATTTAATAAAAGGTTTTGAAGTATATGGGAGCTATAAGTTTGTGCCTTTAATAGGAATAGAAGCTTCTCATATAAGGTTTAATGAAAAAGTAAACGATAAAAAAGACTATTTAGATATTAGTTCACTTATGTTAAACTATTATAGAATAAGGGAAAAATATGTCTCACTTTGGTGGGGTTTGGGAGGAACCTATATAGGGAATGAAGTTAATAAACTTGGGTTTGCTTATAATATAGGAACAGAAATTTATCCTTTTCGTCCTGTTAGTTTTCATTTTTCTTGGAAACATAGCTTTATAAATAATAGTAGTGTTCAAAGGTTTAAAGCAAATGCAAAATATCATCTGAAAAAAATAGCTATTGTTGCAGGGTATAACAATTTTAACTTAGGAAGTGTTAATACATCAGGATTAACGATTGGTGTTGAATATATGTTTTAAATTATAACGAGACTTTTTTAAATGTTTTTTAGGTAATATGTTTGTTAATAGTTGTTTATTGTGTTGTAGAGGTGTTTTCTGTAGAAGAGTAATACAAAATGGTATAAATATTGTATATTAGTCAAACAACAAATAAATATTAATCAACAAAAAATTAAAAGAATGGGAATTTTTTCATTTATTAAAAATGCCGGAGCAAAAGTTTTCGGAATAGGAAAAACAACAGAAGAAGAAGCTGCAGAAAAAGCTGCCAAATTAGTAGATGCTGTAAATGCTTTAGAATTATCAGTAGCCGATTTGTCAATTGATATTGATGATGATAAAGCAACTGTAAATGGAGAAGCAACAGATTTAGCTACTAAGGAAAAAGTAGTTTTAGTTGTGGGGAATACAGAAGGTATTGCTTCTGTAGAAGATAACATGACTGTTGCTGAAGTAGAGGAGATTAAAGAAGAAGAAATGGCACAGTTTCATACAGTAGTAAGTGGAGATACACTTGGTAAAATAGCAAAGTCTTTTTACGGAGATGCTATGAAATATCCGGTAATCTTTGAAGCTAATAAGCCAATGTTATCACATCCAGATAAAATTTATCCAGGACAAGTATTAAGAATTCCACCATTAGTGGACTAGTCAAAATTATCTCAAAATAGCAATGTTGGAAACTAAATCTTAAGTTGTTGTTATGAGGTATAAAACTAAAATTTAAAAGCGTTGCAAACCTGCAATGCTTTTTTTGTATGGTCAACTTAAAATTAATACCAAATTATATATGACATTTTATTATTTCATAAGTATGACAAAATAAAAAGATAATAATACGCATCTTTGCCTTCAAAATTTAGTGTTTTATGAATCAAAGATTGTTGGCTTTAATAGCTGTTTTTATTACGGCAGTTATATATGGGGTTACTTTTACGGTAGCTAAAGAAGTAATGCCAACTTATATAAAACCTTATGGCTTTATTTTATTAAGAGTAGGCGGAGCGGCAATTGTATTTTGGTTAATAGGATTATTTGTTAAAGCAAATTCTATAGAGAAATCGGATTATAAAAAAATTCTCGCAGCAGCTTTTTTTGGAGTCGCTTTTAACATGCTTACATTTTTTAAAGGATTAAGTTATACTACTCCCATAAGTGCTTCTGTAATGATGGTTACTTCCCCCATACTAGTATTGGTATTTGCTAGTATATATCTAAAAGAACGATTGTATGCAAAAAAAATCATTGGTGTAATTATAGGGCTTATAGGAGCTGTGGTATTAATTGTGTATGGAAATACTAATATCACAGGTAATGAAGGAAGAGCATTAGGTAATTTTTTAGTGTTTATCAATGCAGCATCCTATGCTTTTTATTTAGTAATAGCTAAAGAGCTGATAAAAAAATACCATCCAATAGTTTTTGTAAAGTGGCTGTATTTATTTGGTCTTGTGTTAGTTTTTCCTTTTGGAATTACTGAGTTTTCAGAAATACAATGGCAAGTAATGCCAACAACTATATATTTAAAAGCAGGTTTTGTTGTGTTGTTTACTACATGTGTAACCTACATGTGTAATTTGTATGGTTTATCAAAACTAAAACCCACTACAGTAAGTGTGTTCATATACTTACAACCTGTAATTGCATCAATATATGCTTTATGGGTGGGTAGTGATCAAATTAATTCTGTAAAAATAATAGCAACATCATTAATCTTTATAGGTGTTTTTTTAGTAAGTCAACAAGCTAAGCCAACCAATAAATAAATGTATCTTTGCACCTCATTAAATTGAAATTATGATACAGTCTATGACCGGATACGGAAAATCCGTATTACAACTCCCTACTAAAAAGGTTACAATTGAGGTAAAATCATTGAATAGTAAGAATTTAGACTTAAACACACGCATTCCGTCTTATTACAAAGAAAAAGAGTTGCATGTAAGAAAAAAATTAGCTCAAAACTTGGTGAGAGGTAAAGTAGACTTTTCAATTTATGTAGAAATAACAGGAGATGAAACCTCTACTACTGTAAACAAAGCAGTGGTAAAAGACTATATGGATCAGTTAAGAAACATAGTGCAGTCTGGAAACAGTGAAGATATTGAGCTTTTAAACATGGCTATCAAAATGCCAGATGCGTTAAAGGTAGAGAGAGAAGAATTAGATGCAGAAGAGTGGGCACAAATAGAATCACATATAGAGGTTGCTGTTAAAGAGATTGTAGCATATAGAGTAGACGAAGCAAAGTCATTAGAAATAGATTTTAAACAGCGTATTACTAATATAAAAGCGCTACTGGAAGAAATTAAAACATTAGATTCAGAGCGAATAGTACATGTAAAAGAACGACTACAAAAAGCGTTAACCGAATTAAAGGTAGAAGTAGATGAAAATAGATTTGAGCAAGAGTTAATCTATTATTTAGAGAAGTTAGATATTAATGAAGAAAAAGTTCGTTTAGCAAATCACTTAGAATATTTCTTAGAGCAATTAGCAACTCCAGATTCTAACGGTAAAAAATTAGGTTTTATAGTACAAGAAATTGGAAGAGAAATAAACACTACGGGCTCAAAAGCTAATTTTGCGCCAATGCAAAAATTAGTCATTCAAATGAAAGACGAGTTAGAAAAAATAAAAGAACAAATTTTAAACGTATTATAAAATGGCGAAAGATTTTAAAGGAAAACTATTTGTATTTTCAGCACCATCAGGTTCAGGGAAAACAACAATTGTTCGTCATTTATTAAAACAAGAACGATTTAATTTAAAATTTTCAATTTCAGCAACCTCAAGAGATCCTAGAAGTAATGAAAAAGATGGAGAGGATTATTACTTTATTTCAGTAAAAGATTTTAAAGAAAAAATAAGAAATGAGGAGTTTTTAGAGTGGGAAGAAGTATATATGAATAACTTTTATGGAACTTTAAAAACAGAAGTTGAACGTATTTGGGCACAAGGAAAACATGTTATTTTTGATATTGATGTACGTGGAGGTTTACGAATTAAAGAAAAATTCCCAGAAGAAACTCTAGCGGTATTTGTAAAACCACCAGATATTAATGAATTGCTTAAGCGTTTAAAGAAGAGAGGTGAAGAAAGTGAAGAGAAAATAGCCGCTAGAATAGCAAAAGCTCCTATTGAGTTAGCAACTGCACCTATGTTTGATACTACGATAAAAAATTACGATTTAGAAGTAGCTTTAAAAGAAGCAGAAGAACTAGTAGATAACTTTTTAGGATTAACAAAAAGTAAAGAAGAGGAGTAAAAGTTATGAATAAAAAGATAGGATTGTATTTTGGAACCTTTAATCCAATTCACATAGGTCATTTAATTATAGCCAATCATATGGTAGAAAATTCTGACTTAGATGAAATATGGATGGTTGTTACTCCGCATAATCCTTTTAAAAAGAAAAGTACGTTGTTAGATAATCATCATAGATTAGAAATGGTGTACTTAGCAACAAAGGAGTATGAAAAAATACAACCTTCAGATATTGAATTTAAATTGCCCCAACCTAATTATACCATTAATACTTTAGCACATATTTCTGAAAAGTACCCTAACTATTCCTTTAGTATCATCATGGGAGAAGATAATTTAAAAGGATTTCATAAATGGAGAAACTATGAGGCTATTTTGGAAGACTATAACGTGTATGTATATCCAAGAATTTCTGAAGGAAAAATAGAGACACAATTTACAGATCATGCAAAAATTCATAGAGTAGAAGCTCCAATTGTGCAAATTTCTTCAACTATGGTTCGAAATTCAATAAAGTCAGGAAAATCAGTACGTCCACTATTATCTCATGAGGTTTGGAAGTACATTGACGATATGAATTTTTATAAAAAATAAACTTTTTTTAAAACTTTTTAGAACTCTTAAGGTCAAAGAACTAATTAACATTAAAAATTAGTATTATGGCTTTAAGAATTGTACAAAAGAATTTACGTTACCTATTTGTTTTTGGATTATTATTAATAGCAGCATCTTGTCAAAATAGTGATGCAGATGTGTTACCAGAAACACTTACTGAAATCCCAGAAGACGAAGTATTAAATGTAGTTTTAGCAGATGATATTTCTGATGATATTGATAATATTTTAGATGATGATGATGCCGATTTTAGCAAAGCATCAGCAAAGGGAGTTACACCACCTAATAGCCACCCAGGATGTGTGGTAAGATCCATTGAAGAAACTACCACGGGAAAGATTGTAACCTTAGATTTTGGAGATGGGTGCGAATCAAAAAGAGGAAGAGTGTTAACAGGAAAAATAATTATTGAATATGTGAGAACTGGTGATGGATTTTCTAAAACAGTAACTTTTGAGAATTTTACAGCAGCAGGAAATAGTGTAGAAGGAACTAAGTCAATTTCAAAAGTAAAAGAAAATGCTAGTGGGAATCCTGAAAAAACACACATGGTAGATATTACTATTACTTTAACAACAGGAGAAGTAATTACTAAAAAAGGACAGAAAGTAAAAGAAAAGATAGAAGGGGCTGATACAGATACAAGAGGAGATGATGTATATTCAATATCTGGTAACTGGGAATCTGTAAATAAAGAAGGGAAAATTAAAAAAGCGGTAATAACTACTAATTTACGTAGAGAGTATGCTTGTAAATATATTGTTAGTGGCGTTATTGAATTAACAAAAGATGCAAGTACGTATACCTTAGATTTTGGAGATGGGACATGTGATAATTTGGCAACTTTAACAGATGCAAGTGGTAACTCAAAAGAAATTACTTTAAGAGACAGAAAGCGTAAGAAATAAATATTGTGACGTCCTGAATACTCGTTACAATAATTAATATATTAAAGGTAGTAATTTTTAAATTGCTACCTTTAGTTTTTTGTATCTTTTTCTTTTGACTTTTTTTTGTTGGTGCATTTGATTAGGAGTTAACATTGAATTTGATAAATGAGGTCTTATTTGATTGTAAATATTGATTGCATTTTTAATTAACTTCTTTTTAATTTGTATAGAAACGTCGTATTTATCAATTGCAAATTCTTGTTTAAGAATCCCATTGATTCTTTCAGCTATAGCATTTTCATAAGGGTCATATTTTTCAGTCATGCTAGGTTTGATATTATTGATACTTAACATTTTTTGATATTCATTAGAGCAATATTGTAACCCTCTATCTGAATGATGAATAATAGGTTCTTTATTATAATTTCTATTAGAGATTGCCATATCTAGGGCTCTTAAAGAACCTGCTACATTTAAACTATTAGAGACATCATACCCCATTATTTTTTTAGAGTAAGCATCAGTAATTAGCGCTAAATAACATGGGTTTTCTCTCTTTCCAATGTAAGTAATATCACTCACCCATACTTGTTCAGGTCTTACAAATTCTATATTTTTAAGTTGATTTACATGTTTTCTAAATCTATGATGAGAATTTGTAGTTATATGATATTTTTTTCTTGGTAGAATTAATAAATTATTAGCTTTTAATATTTTAAACAACTTATCACGACCAACACCAATTGCTTTTAATTCAGATTTTAAAAGATAAAATAATTTCCTTGTACCTATTCTCGGCATTGATATACGGATAGTATTTACTAAATCAATAACCTTTTTACTAAGCTTTTGTTTCTCTTTATATGAATGAATAGCTCTATAATATACCTGCCTATTCACCCCGAGTAAATCACAGGTAGCTGTTATGCTTTCTTTGGCTTCTTGACTATATTTTTTGATAACTCGGGTACGTGCTTTTTCTGATTGGAATATTAAATTCTTCTTCAGCAATATCAATCATCATATCAAAAATGATGACTTTTTTATCAGCAAGCTCTGCTAAATATTCAGCACGTGCTTTTTGCTTTTCTAAAAGCTTGACTTGTTGCTCTAATTCTAAAATACGCTGTTCAGGTGTTTTTGACATGGTTTGATTTATACTAAAATCGTAATCAAATTTACCATATTTTTTTAACCAAGTACGAATCGTAGATCTTGCTTGAATACCATATTTATCAATCGCTTGAGTTCTGGTTAATAATCCTTGCTCAATCTCTTGAACAACTTGTAGTTTAAAGGACAAACTATAATCCTTTTGGGTTCGCTTTACATAATCTGATTTCCTAGAATCCATAAAATAACTTTTAGTTGTAACGCTATTTTAGGACGGGACATATATGCAACTAAAAAAACCGGTGTAATACTGGTTTTTTTAGTTTCTATACTGTAAATTAAATGTCTGTAAAAAAAATATTTAAAACTTTTTTACTCTATTAAGGTCTAACTATAAAACATCCCCAATTAGTTATTATGAACGAAGCTATTTTTATACAAGAACTAACAAGTAAAAAATATAGGGAAAAAGCTTTTGCTAAATTGTTAGAGTTGTACCAAGAACGTTTGTATTGGCATATTAGAAAAATAGTTGGGACGCATGAAAATGCAGATGATGTTTTACAGAACACGTTTATTAGAGTGTATAAAAGTTTAGTAAATTTTAAGCAAGACAGCTCTTTACATACTTGGATGTATAAAATAGCATATAATGAATCAATTAGATTTCTAGAAAAAGAAAAAAAGAAAAGTTTTTCTTCATTACAAGAGGTAAATGATCAGTTTTTAGGGAATTTAAAAGGAGATACTTACTTTGATGGAGATGAAGCACAAATAAAATTACAAGAAGTTTTAAATATGTTGCCAGAAAATCAGAAAAGAACATTTCAAATGAAGTACTATGATAATTTAAAGTTTAGAGAAATAGCAGAATTGCTTGAAATAAGCGAAAATACCATAAAGACCCATTACTATGCTGCTGTAAGGCATATTGAAAAAAACATAACCACCGTAGCCTATATAGAAAAAATTAAAGCATAGTTTGTTATGAGTAAACAAAATGATAACTTTAACCATCGAAAAACACTAGACGTGAATTTAGAAAAAAAACATACAACAGATTTAGGGTTAAAGGTGCCAGAAGATTATTTTGCAAAGTCAAAACAATCTATATTAGCGCAAACCATAGCAGAAGAAAAGAAAGGTAAAGTAATTAATTTATCTAAAATATTTTATATATGGTCTACTGTAGCTGTAGTAGCATTACTATTCACTTTAGCGGTATTCAATCCGTTTGAAAAAAGTGATGCCATAGTAGAAGGAGATATTTTAATAGCCTCTTTAATAGAAGAAGATTCGGAAGCAGATGCTCTTTTAGATGCTTATGTAAATGATGAATTATTAACAGAAGAAGTTTTTTTAGAATAACAATAAAACTTTTTTAAGAAAATGAGGTCTAAAAAGAAGAAGGAAGTATTAAAAGTAGAAAGATGAAAACATTAAAAAACATATTAGCTATACTAACATTCTTATTAGGAGTGCAACATATAGTAGCACAAGAATCTATAGAAGCTTTAAATCTTTCTCAACAACAAAAGGAGCTTTTAAAAGCACAGAAGGAGTTGATTAAAAAGAATAGAGAAGAGTTTAAAGCTAGCCTTACGCCAGATCAATTGGCGATATTAAAAAATAAAGCATTAACAAAAGTAGAAAGACAATCAGCGTTGAAAAAAACCTTAACGCTTTCACAAAAGAAGATTATAAAATCAAATAAAATAAGCGTTAAAACTGCAAAAGCTAATTTTAGGTCAACACTAACACCAAAGCAAAAACTCCAATTAAAAAAACGAATACGTAATAAGAATGTAAGAAGAGACATTAGAAAAAATGTAGTAAAAGATAGGAGAAAAAGATTACGTAATTAAAATATTTTAAATTTTGAAAATACTAGTGGTTGAATATTCAACCACTTTTTGTATTTTAAGTACCTGTATGAGAAACGTGTATTTATTAATGGTTTTTTGGTTTAGTTGTGTAACCTTATACGCTCAAGAAACTGATGAACTTGATATTTTAAATGAAGAAGATGAAATCATAGATAATTTATTGAGTGAAGGAATTATGGATGATGTATTACAAGATGTCAATTCCAAAATTCAAGTATTATACTTCTCTTTAGATTATAATAATCAAACATATTTTTCAGGGAGAGATATTGGTATAAATCAATTTACACTAACTCCGCAAATAACCTATTTACATTCCAATGGTATTTTTGCAGGTATTTCAGGGATGTATTTTAGTGAGTTTGATCCTAAGTGGGATTACGGATCACTAACGGTGGGGTATAACGGTAACTTTGATGCTAAAAAAATATACCAATGGTCAGTATCGTATGATCGTTATTTTTTCTCAGATCCAGGTAACAATCCTTTTAAAAATGGATTTAATGTCGGTTTAGAAGCAGAAAATCAAAAAAAGACCTTTGGAACAGATGTTACCACTAGTATTTTATTTGGAGAAGATACTTCTTGGCAAGTAATCTCTTCTACTTACGGACAAATAACATTGTTTAAAAACTCAAAACACCACTTAAAATTTCGTCCACAATTACGTTTAATTATAGCACAGCAAACCATACAATTAAGTAGAACATTTACATTTAGAGGAAGGCAATTTACAAGGTATTTTGAAAGTGATGATTTTGGGCTCTTAAATACACAAGTAACCTTACCATTACAATACTCGTTTAATAATTTTGATTTTGAAGCGGGGTATATTGTAAACTTTCCATCGCCATTAGAAGGTGAATCTAACTTAAATACAACAGGGACATTTATGTTTTCCGTAGGCTACTTATTAGGACTGTAATTTAGTATTAATAAAAAATAATCCAGCTCTTAATATGAGCTGGACTATCTCTTTACTTGATTTGAAAAGTAAATATTGATCTCCCCCCAAAGACCTATATGAACGGTTTGGTTAACTTATTTTGATATATAAAATTAAAAAATAACAAGTCATTTATTAATTATACATCTCGTATGCATTAAGCATAAAACATCAAGTAAAAACTTTTGTTCTTTTATATTTAGTGAGGGACTATATGTGACAATAGGAAAAGCTAATGGCTTAATGTATTGTTCAGCACCATATGTGGTGCCATAAGTAGTTTTTATAAAAAATTAAGTTGGTAGAGAAAACTAAACTATTAAAGGAAGTAAAAAGCCTTCAATAAGGTTGTTTTCCATTGCTAAGATAAGTTTAAAAATAAAGGTTTTATAGTTAAATGTGTGTTTTGTAGTTTTTTAAGTGTTTTTGGAAAACAATTCTTTACAAGTGGTTTTTTAGTGTTGTAAAAACAGTAAAAACAAATTTTTAGTTTAAAAAGAATGAAATAATAAGCTAAAATAAAGGCAGGAAATTAATTGCTAAAATTTCGTTGTATATTTGAATTTCAAACTTATTTTATTTACTACTGTGGCTAAAACCAATAAGAAAAAATTAAAACAAAAGCTAACAGACAAGTATAGGCTGGTAATTTTAAATGAAGATACATTTCAAGAACGTTTTTCCTTAAAATTATCTAGGCTAAATGTGTTTGTTTATGGTGGTTTGTTTTCCATTTTACTCATAGCGTTAACAACCTTGTTAATTGCGTTTACTTCATTAAGAGAATACATACCAGGGTATTCATCAACAGCCTTAAAAAGAAAAGCAACACGTTTAACCTATAAAGCAGATTCATTAACTAATAAGTTAGCGGTATTAGAACGTTATACCAAAGCTTTAAAACCTGTATTAACAGGAGAAATTAAACCAGAAAAAATAGATTCTATTATTAATGATGGCGTAGGATTTGTTTTGGAAGAAAATACATTGCTAGCTACCAAGCAAGATTCGTTATTTAGAGAAAAAGTTGAAAGTAAAGACCGCTACGCTTTATCTGAAGGAGGGCTAAGTAAAGCAAAAAATATTTTCTTTTCCCCGTTAACAGGAAACATGTCACAAGAGTTTGATATGAATAACAAGCACTTTGCAGTTGATATAGTTGCGCAAACAGGAACACCAGTTAAAGCAGCGGGAGATGGTACGGTTATTTTAGCAGAATGGACAGCAGAAACAGGGTATGTAATTATGTTACAACATACCAATCAATTTATATCTGTTTATAAACACAACGGAACACTTTTAAAAGAACAAGGAGAGTTAGTAAAGTCTGGAGAAGTAATTGCCAATGTAGGTTCTACAGGAGAATTATCTACAGGTCCTCATTTACACTTTGAATTATGGAGTAATGGATATCCTGTAAATCCAACAGACTATATAGATTTTCAGTAACACACAAGCTTAATACTAGCATTTAATACCTATGTCAATAAAATCAAAACTAGCAAAACCATTTGCCAAACAAGTTAAAAAAAGCGTGTATAAATGGGCAAATAACCCACATAAAACACAAGAAAAAGTATTTCAGTACTTAGTAACGGAAGGATGCAAAACGGCATTTGGTAAGGATCATGATTTTATTTCAATAAACAATTACGAAGATTTTAAAAAACGCGTGCCAATACAAGATTATGAAGGCTTACGTCCGTATGTAGATAGAGTAGTGGCAGGTGAAAGTAATGTGTTATGGAAAGGTAGACCATTGTATTATGCAAAAACTTCTGGAACTACTTCAGGTGCAAAATACATTCCTATAACTAAGGAATCTATGCCTACACATATTAAGGCAGCGCGCAATGCACTATTGTTTTACATAGCGGAAACCAACAATGCAAGCTTTGTAGATGGAAAAATGATTTTTTTACAGGGAAGTCCTGTATTAGAAGATAAAAATGGAGTGAAATTAGGAAGGTTAAGTGGTATAGCAGCGCATTATGTACCTAACTATTTATTAAAAAATAGATTGCCAAGTTGGGAAACCAATTGTATTGAAGACTGGGATACTAAGGTTGATAAAATAGTAGAAGAAACGTTACCTGAAAACATGACGGTAATTAGTGGTATACCATCATGGGTACAAGTGTATTTTGAAAAACTAATAGAAAAAACAGGGAAACCAATTTCTGAACTATTTCCAAACTTTAATTTCTTTGTATATGGAGGCGTAAACTTTGAGCCTTATAAGAACAAATTTGAAAGTCTTATTGGTAAAAAAATAGATTATGTTGAGCTGTACCCAGCTTCAGAAGGTTTTATAGCTTATCAAGATTCACAAACGGAAAAAGGAATGCTGTTACAGTTAAACTCAGGAATGTTTTATGAGTTTATTCCTGCAAATGAATTTTATAATGAAAACCCTACACGTATCTCGTTAAAAGATGTACAACTAGGTGTAAATTATGTAATTATTTTAAATACAACTGCAGGTTTATGGGGCTATAATATTGGTGATACGGTAGAGTTTACTTCATTAAAACCATATAGAATAAAAGTAACAGGACGTATTAAACATTTTATTTCTGCTTTTGGAGAACATGTTATAGGAAAAGAAGTAGAAAAAGCGTTGAATGATGCTATTGTAGGTACCAATGTAAATGTAAGTGAGTTTACAGTAGCACCACAAGTTACCCCAGAAAGTGGGTTGCCGTATCACGAATGGTTTATAGAGTTTGAAAATGAACCAGAAGATTTGGAAGCATTGGCATTAAAGATAGATGCCTCTATGCAAGCTCAAAACATTTATTATAAAGATTTAATTGATGGAAACATCTTACGTACATTAATTATACGTAAAGTAGCCAAAGGCGGTTTCCATGCGTATATGAAATCTATTGGGAAGTTTGGAGGACAAAATAAAATCCCACAATTATCTGATAACCGTAAAATAGCGGATGTATTAACTAACTTTTTAAAAGACTAAAATTAACCTTAAACCTTCTATCATGAAAATAATAGCCACTAACCTTGGAGAACGTAAAGAAATCAATTGGAAAGGAAAAATGGTAACCACAGGGATCTATAAATTTCCAGTAGATCAACCTGTATTTTTAGATGAACAAGAGGTAAAAGGAGATGCTATTTGTAACCGAGAACACCATGGAGGAGAAGACCAAGCAGTATATGCCTATTCAGAAAAACATTACAAGTATTGGAAAGCTTTATATCCAGATTTAGAATGGCAATACGGAATGTTTGGAGAAAACCTAACCATGGATGATTTAGATGAATCCAAAACCCATGTGGGCGATAGGTTTAAAATAGGAGAAGTGGTAATTGAGGTAACTAAACCAAGACAACCTTGTATGAAGTTAGGAGTACGATTTAATGATATGAAAATTGTTAAACAATTTTGGCAACAGGATTATCCTGGTGTGTATTTTAAAGTATTGCAAACAGGGTATGTGCAAACAGGTGATGTATTAGAGCAAATTAAATCCTGTTCAGAAAACCCAACCATTGCACAAGTGTACCAAGAAAAAAGAACTAAAAAAGGAATGTAGCCAAAAGTAAGCTGTATTAAGTTGTTAGTGATTAGTTTTTATTTAATAGGAAATCTAGTAGCTTTGTAAGTATACAAAGGAAATAATAGTAATTGCTATTATATTTTTGTTGTATATAAGAAAAAAACTAATTCTTAAAAATGAGAATATTTCTTTTGATAACAGTTTTGATCTTAACTTCTTGTGTTGGTACAAACAAGAAATTGAATTTTCCTGTCGAAATGGAAGATATTAGAGAAGTAGCATTAACTAGACTAGACAAAGAGTCAGAAGGTAAGTTTGCTAATATAAAGGTATTAACCCGAGAACAGACTAAAGATCTTTTAGAGGTGTTAAAAAATGCAAAACCTGTTGGGCCAATGAAATTTATACCCGACTATTACATTGTATTTACAACAAAAGAAAATGAGACAAGAAGGATTAAGATAAATAAGAATAAAATTAAGGGTTATGAAGATGACTTTTCCTATGAAATTGAACAACTTGAATTTTTAGAAAAGTTTTAAAATAAAGAAGTTAGTATATAACACTCTTATATTATTTCCTAGTATTATTACCGCTAGTTTTAAAAACTAGTGACGTAAAATTGTTGTAAAAAAATAAGTTAAGGTATTACGCTACCAGTAAGTATTAAGCTGTAACAGTAATTATTGTTATATTTATAAGCTAAAATTACAAGTAGAAGTTATCAAGTTTTACTTTGAAATTTAATTTAAATAGTGAGGGTTGTTATGAAGAAAACTAAGAAAAAATCTGATTCCATATTTGATAGCTTAGATATATTATCAGAAAGTTTTGAAGGCTTACTGTTTGGTATACCATATTTTATTACGACTTCAATAGGAACTTTAATTAAGGTGCTTTTTTTAAGCTTGATTTCATTATTAACACTCAATCAATTAATAAAATTAAAAAAGCTATGGAGTAAAAAATACTTAATGTTGAATATTGCTGATCCTTGGAATTGTGTTTTAACAATTATTGTTTTTGTTATACTTTTAAGTTTAGAATGAATCAGAAGAATAAAAGGATTAAAATATTTGTATTGCTATTTTTTATATTGTGTTTAGGGGTATCTATCCTTATTTACAAGGTTACTGTGGGGTTTGGAGAAGCGTTACTTCAAGGGACTAAAGCAATAATAAAAGTAAATGAGGAGTGGAAAAAAAAGAATATCAATCCTATTGATTCTATTAAGTGTGAAATTATTAAGAAAATAGATTCTTTAGGGTTAGAACATGACACTATATTTCGTAATAAATTAGATTAAATTCGTCTTTTTCCTATAATATTGTTATCACTAGTTTTTAAAAATCAGTAACGTTTAAGTTTGGTGTAAAAAATAGTAGCTTACTCATTATGGGGATTCAAACATTTTATAGTTTTTAATTAATAGGAAATCTAGTAGCTTTGTAAGTGTAATGGGAATAAACACACTGTGTTTATCCCTACGTTGTGTACCATATAAAAACCGAACGTAAAGAATGAACTTTTGGAAAAAATTATTTAGTGGTAAAGAAAATAAACCAAAAACTGAATCACATTTTGACAAATATCGAAAAGAACTAAATGAATTGAATTTAAAATCCATTTCTGATTTAGAAGATTTAGTTAAACCATTAATAAGACAAACAACCAAACTCGAAATTCAACCAGCTTCAAGACCTCCTGAAAATTCTCAATTAGAATCTCATTTCGGAGGAAACCCTTACTTTGAAAAAGGTGAGGAATGGCCAAAAGGTAAAAACGGAAAATATTTGGACTTCATTTTTCAAGTTTTCAACTCATCTGAATTGGAGTTGCCAAAAGGTATAGAATTAGTACAGTTCTTTTATGATTGGGAGGAATTTCCATGGGACACTAACGATAATGGCTGGTTAGTAAAAACATACAAACAAGTTGAGAAGGGAAAAGCTGAATTAATTGTTAAACCAGTAGAAATAGAAAAGTCAAAATTTTGCAAAATAGAATTTAAACCAACTCAAACATTACCTGATTGGGAAGGAATTGATTTGTTTGGAAATAATGCATCGAAATTATCGTGTGTATTAAATGAAAATGAACCTTGGGATAGTTACGACCAAATTGTGACAAGGTTAATTGGAAAACAAGACTATCAAAGTCAACTTGGAGGTTATCCAAAATGGGTTCAAGGAGAATCAACTCCAAGAAATAACGAAGGAAACCCAATGAAACTTCTATTTCAAATTGATTCTGAAGATAATGCTGGAATAATGTGGGGCGATGTTGGACTAATTTATGTCTTTTATGATGAAAAATCGGAAAGAATCGAATTTAGTTTACAATGCCATTAGAAAAAAACGGTACACAACAAGAGGGTATAGTTTATTTTTGCTAATAAGTTTATTTAGAAAAGTAGTTACTAAACTTAAAGTTTGGTTTTATTAGCTAAATGACAGTCAAAACACCAAAACAAACCATACCCCAAGCGTTAGCGATTATTAGAGAAAAACTATATGACAAATCTTGAAATAATTAAGAAACTCAAAGAATCCACTTTCACAGATGAAGATGGAGAAAAATATCAACTTGAATTTCAAGACGGATTGACCGATTCAGAAATTGATCAACTAAAAGGACAATTCCCAAGTAAAAATATTGACGGTGAAATAATTGAAATACTAAAAGAAACCAGAGGCTGGGACGGTTATGGCCCTGAAATGGTTTATTTCGATTCCATTGGTCAGTTCGGATTTTGGGAATTATCTGCAAATTCTCTTACTCTTGGCCACGATGGATTTGGAAATCACTGGATTCTAGATTTGAGCGAAGACGGAAAAGCTAATAAAGTGTTTTTTGCTTGTCATGACCCAGCAGTATTTTTAGTTAATTCACAAAACCTAAATGAATATTTAAGTCATCTTTTGGAATTTTACGAAAGTCCAGACAAATGTCACTTGAATGAAATACACGATAAAACAGTGATGACTATTTGGGATGAAAACAGACTATGCTCATCCAAAAGCGAATTTGAAAGTCGAAATCCTGAATTCAAAGATTTCCTCAATAAATTTAACGGAGACGAATGGACTGTCGCTGATTTGCGAGCAGGAAGAAATAAAGATGGTTTTGCTTGGGGAAAGTTTGGTGCGAATCAATTTACGGAAAGACATCCAACCGAATTGGTTTGGGTTATAAAGAATAAGAAAAAAGGTTTTTTATCGAGGATATTCGGAAAATAAAAATAACAAACTGCTAATACTGTATATAAAATCATAGCCCCGCTATTCCTTAGTATAGCTACCGCTAGTTTTAAAAATCAGTAACGTTTAAGTTTGGTGTAAAAAATAGTAGCTTACTCATTATGGATATTCAAACATTTTATAGTTTTTGATTAGTTAAAAATCTAGTAGATTTGTAAGTGTACAAAGGAAATAATAGTAATTGCTATTATGTTGTTATTAGGAATTATTGAATAAATGATAAAATTTAAAGCGACTAAAAATAAATCGGACAAATTAAAGTGGTTGATTTATATTCTAATTGGATTAGGATTATTAATTTTTATTATAAAATATTCGGATTGGCATATTATATCAAAAATATTGATTTCAATTCCCTTAATAATTAATTTATTATTTGATGTTTTTTACTTCAAAAAAGTTGGATATATAATTAATGAAATACATTTTGGTGATTCTGAAGTTGAAGTATTTGACCTTAAAAAAAATAAAAAAAGAATTACTTACTCAAATTTGAAGTATTCAATAAGAAAAAGAAAATTTGACAAACATAAAATTGAAATTGAACTAAAAAATAAAAGAAGCTTAAAATTCAAGACTTTTGGAAGATTACACATTAAGAATTGGGATAATATTTTTGACATTGAAAAAGAGTTAGAACAAAGAAAAGTTGTAAGAGTTGAATGGAAACCAATGACTTTATGGGGTAAATACTGGGGGATTTTTATCGATTTATTTTTCATAACCTCAGGTGGTGGAGATATTGGAATGACTGAATATCAAGAAAACTCTATTAAAGAGGTAACAGAAAACCCAGTAGAAGAAGAAAATAATGCCTAGCAAGATGTAAACGAAATATTCCTATGTGTTATGCTGGAAGTTAGTTGTGTATTTGTCAAGTCAGCGCCACAAGTTTAACTGTTTTAACTCTAAATTTTAAAAATTAAAAAAGGAAATGACTTTAGAATATTGGAATGAATTAGCCAAACAAACAATTTTGATAAGTTCATTACTAAGTGGGTTTTCAATTACAGTTGTAGCAAACTTATTAGTATCTGATAAAAACAACAAGCTATTTAATCGAATTTTAAAATCAGCAACATTGTCTGCAGGATGTTTCTTAATCACAGTTTTTGCAATGATGCAGATATCAATGATAACAACACCTGGTGGGTATTTAAAAAACGTTACCGAAAATGACTTTTTAGTTCCACGAATAATTGGAGTCATAGCCTTTTTTATTGGGTTATTCTCCCTATCAACTATGATTTCTTTATCTGGATGGACTAAATCAAAAAAAGTTGGAATATATACAACAGTAATCGGAATATTAACACTCTTATTTATTCTAATAACTCTTACTTAAAAAACTAGTGAGGTTAAAGTGTGGTCTAAAAATAGTAGTTTATTTATTATTTATATTCAAACATTTTATAGTTTTTAAATTAAAGAGGAATCTAGTAGATTTGTGTGTAAATTGTTGTTTTACAATATTAAAAACATGAAATGAGACGATACCTAATATTTATTTTTTTGATTAGTTTTTTTAACTGTTTTTCACAAAATTATAGATTAATAAATAAAGCAAACGCAATTTTAAATACTGAGAAACCTGATTTCAAAAAAGTTCAAAAGTTATTAAAAAGAGCTCAAAGACAAGATTATGGGTTTTGTGGCAATGCTAAACTTTCGGCATTCAGTAAAATAGCATACCTTGAAAGTAAAATGGCGTATTTAAAATCTGATTATAAAAGGTGTATTGAGATTTTAGACTCTGAAGAAGTTTGGATAAAGGCTAAATTATCAGATTCTTTAAAGGTGTTAAGTCTTATAAAAATTCATGGAAAAGAGAAAATTAAAACAATGATAGAGAAGAAGTCTAAAAAATTGATTACGAGAGATTCAGATTATCTCTACAAAAAAATATGTTTAAATCTAGCAGAAATAAAGTATAACTTTTGTTTTAATGATCAAGATGAATCTTTTGACTATAAAAAAGTAGTAACCATTAGAGAAATTATAGAAAAAACGAATTTTAATAATTTGATTTTTGATTAAAAAACGATAGTGCTACAAAACTACATAGTCCTCCCTTCGGATAAGAGTAAGTAGCAACAATAATGAACCCGTTTACTTTGATTTAGCATAGTCTATTCTTTATTATTTCTTTTTAATAATTTATTTAAGACTTTGGTATGTTTTTTGATAGTATTCAAAACCAATAACTGTTAAATTTTTAGAAGGGTTTAAAACGTTATGTCAAAGGGGGAGTTTTTTAAATTCCCCTTTTTTTATTCCTTATAATCAGTAGTACATTTGTTTTCAAAACCTCCTTGTTTTTTCGCAGCGTAGGTATTATAATACAGAGAAGTAGTCTAACCCAGTTTCCATTAAAACAATGTTGATATTACAAGTGTGAAATTGATTTATGTCAAGGGAAACCAGTACTATAGCCTTTATCTTTGTAGCTAAAAAGATGAAACAACTACACTATATATCTGGTATAACAATAACCCTTTTTATTCTACTTCATTTATCAAACCATCTATTTAGTCTTTTGGGGGTTGAAAAACATCTAGAAGTAATGACTATACTACGTGTTTTTTATAGAAATATAATAGTAGAATTTGTATTGGTTTGTGCTATTTTACTACAAATAGTTTCAGGAATAACGTTGTTTTTTAGAAAGAGAAAAGTGGCAAATTCGTTTTTAGAAAAGTTACAACTATGGAGTGGAGGATATCTTGCAATTTTCTTTGTATTTCATCTTACAGCTGTATTTGTAGGAAGATTAGTTTTAAATTTAGATACCAATATTTATTTTGGAGTAGCGGGGTTAAATACATTTCCTTTCTTGTTATTTTTTATTCCGTATTATGTATTGGCCATCATTTCGTTTTTTGGACATATTGCTGCAATTCATAGTATAAAAATGAAAAAGAAGGTACTAGGGGTTACCCCAAATAAGCAAGCCTATTTTATAGTGTTTATAGGAATAGTAGTTTCAATAGTAGTGATTTACGGATTAACAAATGGGTTTAAAGGAATTGAAATTCCGAAAGATTATCATGTAATGATAGGTAAGTAAAACCAAACGTTATATTTATCAAAATATACCATAAACATGGTATTTATTGTAAGCTAGTTGAATTGCAATTTTGTACTTGTAAAAAGGGTGTAAAAAATAAAAATAAGAAGCATACAGTTTTTAGATTTTAGCTACTTTTACGCAGGTATTACTAAGTATTAAAAGTGTATTACTTAGTGTTGCCTAAGGCTATATAAGAAAGAGTACCTAAAGCTTTAATTGGGTATTGAATAAGGGGTTACTACACCTTTTATAGTTGTGTAAATAAGTTAACAGATATTTTTTAGTATAAAATAGAGTAGACTTCTTTTTGTACAATCACTTTCTAGAATTTATTTCACAAAATAATAGCACCTTACACGGATTTTAACATGATGAAATTCGAGTAACTCTAAAGAAAATAACTAACCGTCAGGTTTTAAAACTAAATAGAATATGAAAATAAAAAAAGTAAATTATTTAATGATACTCTTATGTATACTACAAATTAGTATGAGTAAGGTAAAAGCATCTAATAGAACGGGTACTACCGTTGAGGTTTCAGAAGGTGCTATAAACATGTTTATTAATGAACAGTATAATAGAGCAGGCTTCCCTAGTAATATAAACGGAAGTTTAAGTGGGGTTACCTATGATATTGATCTTTATTTACCCAATATTCGTTTATTAAATGACCAAGCTAAAGTAGAGTTTGGATTTAACATTGCCTCAAATGTTTTTAATGGAGAAATTAGTTTTAAAGATGATATACGTTTTTCCGTGCCAAGCATAAATGAGTTAACTGTAAAAGGTGTATCTGTAGCTTTTAAACACAAGGTAAAGGCATTAGGACTCCATCCTGTATTAAAAACCTTGATAATTAATGCTTGGGATTCTTTAGAGTTGGAAGTATACCCTATGGAATTAGCTAAAAAACTAGAGAATAGTCCTTGGTTGGTAGAAAGAAGCATCTCTATAGTGGAGCCTTATTTTTCTGTAAGTTTTGATATTGATCCTCAAAAATTAAAAATAGGATTAAATACTTATTTAGAAAGTAGAGAATATTTAGTAGCAGGTTTGTTTTCTGATAGAAATGGATTGTCTGTAAAAATAGGAGCGGGTTGCCAAGTTAATATTAAAGAATTAGGACTTTATGACTTAAATGGAAGAAGAATTAGACACGGGGTAGATTTAGGAACTTGTCCTAAAAAAGGAGGATTAACCATACCTATAAGTGGTAGAATAGCCTATGCAACCTATATTTTAAAAATTCTTTATACCACCAATAATACTTTTTATTTAAGAGGGTATAAAACAGTGTTTAACGGGTATACACAGCCTAAAAATGTATTAAATTAAAAATAGTATGAAATTAAGAATAATTGCTTTTACTGTCCTATTGGTAGTGTCTTTTAATACGTTTTCTCAAAACGATATAAAAATAGTTTTTTCAGAAGCTGATTTGAATAATGCAATGAAAGCTATAAATGATGCTAGAGGAATAAACTTTGGAGAATACCGCAATAAACGTGGTTTAAACGCATGGTTTGTAAGTCTTAATAATGCGAGGTTTGATATAAAACCTAACAATACCATAAATATTAATAACCTAAACTTAACTGGTGGTGTTGATTTAAATTTATGGGTATTTGCATTTAAAGCTACAGGAGTTATTACGGGTACTATTGGAGGTGAAATAAAAGTGTCAAGAGATAATGCAAATGGATTTTCTTTACATGTAATTCCAACAGTAACAAAATTAGGATACTCAGGACCATTACAAGAAGTGGTTAAAGTAATCAAGCTTTTAGCTGGAGATTTAAAACAATACATACCTAAAATAGAACTAAATTTAGGAAACTCATTATTACCTAATTCGTTATCTAAATATTTTGAATGCGGTATTCCTGATATTGTATCAGATGAACATAAAGTAAGTATGGTTTTTAAAGTATTGTTAGAGGATGTGAATTTAAGAAATAAGAAAATAGCATCAGGAGATACTAATGTTACCACAGCATCCAATTCAATAACACTTAGTAAAAACTTTATAGTTGAACAAGGAGCTAACTTTTCCGCATTTATAACACCAAAATGTAGTTCTTATTTAAAACCTGAAAAGTTAACTAGAGAAGAAAGTACTGTTTTAATTGAAGGAGATACCATAGTTTCAACAAAAAAACTAATGAGCTTAGAGGAGGTTGATACTATAGAAGCCATAGAAACAAATGTAGATATTGAAGAGGTAGATGAAGAAATAAAAGCAACAGGTGTTTATCCGAATCCTTTTACCAATACATTGGCTGTTAAAAGTCCTACTAAAAATACGTTTTCAATTAGAGTTACAGATATGCAAGGAAAGGTTGTGTATGAAGGAGATGATTTAAAAGGAATTGAAAAATTAAATTTATCTCATTTAAAATCTGGAGCCTATAATGTTATGTTTATTATAAATCATAAAGTTGAGAGTAAAAAAGTAATAAAAAAATAAAACGTATACTTTAACTATTTGATAATAAGAGAAAGTGAAATAATTGAAAACCACAACGTTTTAAAATGTTGTGGTTTTTGTTTTAAAATCTTTCAAACGGGTAGTAATATTATTTCTTTTTAGCTATTAATAAAAGAGAATCGTCCGCTTCAAATTCTTGATAGCTTTCTAATAAAAGGATTTCAAAATTCGCTTCAAAAAAAGATGATAAACTATTTTTGGTATGGTAGTTTACAAACATTCCTTTAAACATTTCAGAACCTTCACCTTTCCAAAAAGAAAAACAAATAACACCATTGGTGTTAAGTAGCCCTACTTGCTGTTTGATAGAAGCAAGTAATTCATCATTGGTTAAATGGTGAAGTACTTTGTTAGCATATAAGCCATCAAACTTTTTATCAGTATCTAAAGTAATGGCATCAAGCAATAAAAACTCACCTGTTGGATTGTGGGTAGTTAAGTGCTTTAAAAAAACTTCGGAATTATCAGAACCTACCACATTGTAAGTTGTATTTAATAAGTTCCAATCTGTACCAGGACCAGAACCAATTTCAAGTAAAGAAGCAGTATCAGGTAAAAAAGGTTTTAATTTTTCAATCAAATCTTTTCCAGAAACATATTTAGCCAATTCAATATATTCAGCAACAGAAGCTTTTGTTTTGTAATAATCAGTACGCATGTTCTATGGGATTAGTAAGGCTAAATTACTAGAAGTATAAAGGAGAAACAATACCCAAAAACCCTAAAAAACGTTAAATCTAAAAAATGATAAAATTACTTATATTGGAATATTTGTAAGTTATAAACACAGTTAAATGAAATTTCTAATTAATAGTGTGCTATTTCTATGGAGTTGTTTTGTAGTAGGACAAGAGTTTTATACCGATGTTACGTATGCTGATATTGTTAATAAAGGCATTAGAATTCAAAATAGTTATCCAAAAGGAGGGCAAAAATACAAAGCACCTAATGGAAGAGAATATGTTTATTTGGTGTTTTGGACACGTATATCTAATGAAATGGAAGCAGATATAACAATAGAAATTGAAGCATTGAACCATTCATTTGTAATTCCTAGTGCACTAAATACAGAATTTAAAGTGTACATACCAACAGAAAAAATGACGCTAGAAAAAGAAAAACAAAAAGATTATGGATTGAACTTAGCGTTGTTTTTAGATCATAATTTGAATACTTCCTCTAAATTAATAGAAAATATTCCTGCAAAAGGATCACTTCTTTTCTATTCAGTTGTAATAGCAACTCAAGGAATTAACGGAGTTGTACGTGCTGGATTTGAATTACATGAACAAAATTTAATTTACAACCTTAATAACTATAAGGTTCCTTGTGGGAGCATCTTAGTAAAAGAGAAAAAGTAATTTTATAAAGATTGTTTTAAAATTTAGCTTTACTTTGCTCACTTATGCATAGCTAAAAGTAAAAATTAGATGTTTTTAGTATGGGGGGTATAATACCATTGCATATAGAATAAGCGGCTATAAAAGTATAACTATAAAAGATGAAGTGTTTAAATTGTAATAATGATGTAGAAGAAAACTTTTGTCAAATTTGCGGGCAAAAAGTATCTACACACAGGTTTTCCTTAAAATATTTGTTTGATAAAGGAATTTTAAATGGGGTTTTTATGATTAATAAAGGCCTTTTTTATACTTTGAAAGAACTGTTAACAAGGCCAGGACATAGTATAAGAGAATACATTAATGGCAAAAGAGTAAAGCACCTTAATGCATTTAACTTGCTATTATTACTAATAACAGTAGCTTACTTTTTAGATACTTATACAAATTTAAAGTTAGCCGATGTTATGAATGAAAGCAGTAAAGAATTTGCTACTTCTTTTGAGAAGTTTATGAAAGAATATCCTAGATTAATTTATATTATGAATGTGCCATTAATGGCTATTTCAAGCTTTTTAATTTTTAGAAAAAGCAAACTTAATTTAGCCGAAAATATCATATTAAGTACTTATAAATCATCTGCCGAAATTCTTTTAACAATGCCGTTAATATTGTTAGCTATCTTTTACAAGGATCTTTCTGTTTTAAAAATAGCATACCAATTGAGTCCTTTGTTAGCTTTTGGATATTCTTTTTGGTTTTACTACCAATTTTTTTCAACATATGGCTACAAGAAAAGAAGTTTAATTTTTAGGTCATTTTTTTCTATCCTAATCTTTGTTCTTACACAAGGAACTTTAATAGCGGCCATAGTTGCTTTAAGATCATAGTTACATAATAATATAAAATAAGAACAAGTTAGAAACTATAAAAAGATTCTAACTTGTTCTTATTAGTTTTTAGAATACTATACTTATAAAAGTATACTATCGTATTTATTATTGATCTATTGTGTCTAGTTTTATAATAATTAAAATGTCATACTTATTTCCAAACTCATCTTCTTCTTCCTCAGTTTTGTATGCAACTTTAAATGTTTTATTAAGGAAAGAGTTGTTTTTTAAGTCAAAAGCTTTTACGGCTTCAGGTTCAATTTTCTCAAAGCTGTAATCATCATCATTATCTGAAAAATAATAAACACCATCTTCATGACCATCAAAAGTAGCTGTTAATATTTTAGATTCTTGCCCATAAGAAGTAGTAAACATGATAATTGAGAATAATGCTAAAAGAACAGTTTTCATATAAAAAAGATAAAAAATTAATTAAAATTTACAACCCGTTAAGCTTGGTGCTTATGAGTAATATACATAGTTATAGCTGCATTAATATTTATTGTTATTTTAAAAACAAGTAAAAAATATTTTACAAAGCTAACAAGGTTATTTTGATGCGATTAAATAATCACTTTATAAAGTTATTCTTTTTTTTATTTGAAGTCAATAAATTATTGAAATTAATTACATTCGTTATGATTTCAAATGAGATTTAATACATAGTTAAACTTAATTTTGAAAAATAGTAAAATGAGAGATGTCATTTGTCAAGTTTTAGTTGAAGAAAAATCCAAAGATTTAATCTTTTCGGTACTTAATAAGTTTATTCCTGACTATGAAAAGCTTAATTTAGATTATACAGGAAAAATTGACGATATAAATTATATCTTCAAATCAGAAGAAGAAATGATTAATTATTATGTAGAGAAAGATAAAGTAAATCAAACGTTTTATTGGAATAAATACGAAAATAACCCAGATAAAATAATGGTTGGAGTTAATATTTTGGCTGATAATCAAATTGTGTTTAGTTTAACTATTGACGGTTGTGAGCAAAAAGAAACTGAATATTTTAGGGAGTTAAAAAGTTTTTTAAAATCAGAAATAGGTGTAGTTTCTTACATTAATCCAGTAGAATATGATAGCGGTAAAGATTTTAGAGACAGGTATGAATAAGGTTTGAGTAAGTTTAAAAATAATAAAACAGTTTTAAGTCAGCGCATTTTAATTTAATAAATAAACAAAATAAATATGGAATCGAATTGCCCATCTGCTCCAATTAATAAAAAAGAGTATATAACTGATATTGGAAAAATACTGGTTAAGGAATATGGTAAAAAAAAGTATTATAAACCAGAAGAAGTTAAAAAAGCATCTAAGAAATCAAAATACCATAAAGGAGAAGGTATAGATTGGCATTGTTGGGCAATGTGTGTATTTTCATCTGGTCCAGACTTTATGGCATTTCACTTATTAACAGGTGAAACCTGTGATTACATAAAAATGAAAACAGAAATGTTAGGAGGATTAGCAAATAATGTTACGGCGAGTTGGGTAGCCATTCCTGATTTAGATCTTGATACTTCATGGTTAGATTTTGGAGACGTTTTTGGGGGCATGTTAGAAGGAATTGGAGAATTTATAGGTGCTATTTTTGAAGGTTTATAACTTTAGGTTAATTACATTTATAAACGAATTTTGAATTTAAAAAATGATTGCGATAGAATATTATTTAGTAGATGTGTTTACATCACAAAAATATGGTGGAAATCAACTAGCTGTTTTTATTGATTTTGAAAATAAGGTTTCTGAAGAAAATATGCTTAAAATGGCAAGAGAGCTTAATTTTTCTGAAATCACATTTATAAAAGGAAATCATCAGAATAAAGAATTTGATGTTAGGATTTTTACGCCTGAATATGAGGTTCCTTTTGCAGGACATCCATCATTAGGAACAGCTTATATTATTTCAAAATATATAATGTCAGATCCTAAAGAAAGTATTACACTGAACTTAAAACACGCTCAAATTGGTATTGATATAGCTACGTTAACCAATCTTGAAAAAAGCGACTTTACAATGGAGCAGGCACAACCAGTATTTACAACTACGTATGAGCATTTAGAGATAGCTAATAGATTGGGATTAGAGTTAGAAATGTTAGATCAAGAAAAGTCAATAGAAGAAATTAGTACAGGATTGCCTTATATTATTATTCCGTTAGTTGGTTTAAAGGAGATAAGTGAACTACAATTAGATTCTAAAAAGGTAATAGATTTTTTAATTGACAAAAAGAGGTATAAAACCAATAGTGAAACAGGGTTAACAACATCGTTGTTTTTTACCACTAAAGAAACATTTGAAAAACAACACACTTATAATGCTAGAATGTTTTGCGTAGAAAATGGAGGTTTGATAGAAGATGCAGCTACAGGAAGTGCCAATGGTTGTTTTTTGGGGTATTTATTAAAAAATGAGTCTTCAGAAATTTCGGCAATAGTTGAACAAGGATTTCAAATGGGAAGAAAATCCTATGTAAAGCTAAAAGGAAAACTTGAAAATGAAAAATACAGCATTCAAATAGGAGGAAAAGTTGTTGAAATAAGTAAAGGTGTCTGGAATGTTTAATTAAATTAGTTTTATATAAATAGTAAAATTTAATACAATAAAAAACCTCGCTAAAAGATAACAGAAAATTAGCGAGGTTTAAAGTCTGGGGGACTTTCGGGAGACTCTTGGGGGGTACATCTGGATATAGAGAATTTTGTTTACCTATTTAATAAGTATAGTCATACTGATGTCTAAAATCAAAAGTATGTTGATAGTCAAAACGATGTTTATAATCAAAAGCGTGTTGTAAATCATATTGATGCTGAATGTCAAAAGGATGTTGTAAATCATATTGATGCGATCTTCTAGGGCCGTAAATGGTTTGTACAATGTGTTGACAAACCATGCGGTGTTGACAAGCTTTTTTATGTTGGCAAGCAATTTTGTGCTGGCAAGCCATGGTGTGCTTACAGGTAGTTTTATGTGTGCAAGTAACTTTATGTGTACAGGCTACCTTTCTTTTTATTCTTGCTCTGTCTAAACCTGTTAGTATTGTACGTTTACCATTATTTATGTAAGTAATGCTATTTAAATAAGCAGTTTCTACAGATTCATTTCTACTTTTAAAACCAGCTACCATGCTATTCACACGCTCCACAGGAGTACCATGATGTGAAGGGTCATACCAATCACCAGCATCAAATAAACTATTAGCAAAGTTTTTAATATTGGTGTTGTACAAGTAACTTTTTCTACCAATGTAAAAACCAGCTAAAAAATCAGCTTGTAATTCACGATCTCTAGCTCTGAATGTACTATTCTTTTTACATTGCAAAATATGTGCAAACTCATGAGCTAAAATACCTGCTACAGCATAACCACCTTTTGTCATGGTGTATAGCTCATTAACCATTAAATTCTTTCCAAACCGTACAGTACCATCGTAAACTCTTGGGTTTCTTGATTGGCAATTAGCTAAAGCATTAGGACTATTGCCATCATCCATTATCCATAAATCTACAGAAACTTTAAATACATTTTCTATCAGTCCTTTTTCTTGATTAAACTGTGCGTCAAGTGTAGTATTTCCAGTTGTTTTTGATAAGTTGTTGTAGTTGTTAATTCCACCACCACTAAAGCATTGCGCAATACTTTGATTTAATGACAATAAGAGTACCCCTACAATTATAAGGTAATGTTTCATAATAGAGTATATATTTAGGTTATTAAATCACCTAATACCATTGGGGAATGGCTTAAGTTGGGGTTACTTAAGTTTTATATAGAAAATAATTTAAAAAGGGTGGGTTAATATGTTAGTAAGCAATGTTTTGCGTGGCTAAAATACTTTATAAAGATAATAAATTAACTAAATATATACAAAGGAAAAACACTGTTTGTTAAAAAGTAGTTTTGATTTGTATGATCATTTAAAAATGTTTAAGTGTTTGAAAGTGATGAGTTTGCTGTTTTAAGTTATTGAATAGTAATTATAATTCTAGAGGCTATATCTTTAGCAGTAGTTATATTTGATAAATCAGAATAAAGGTTTCCGTTATTTCCTGAATGATGTCCGTGTCCAATTAAATCCATTAAATAGTTAGTTTTGGAAATATCATCTATTGTATTTATAGTTGAAGAATAGACTAATGATGGTTGTCCTACTTTTCCTGAACCTGTATAGATAGCATCATTAGGAAATTTATTTTTAGTATAGTAATCATTCCAGTCATAGGACTGATTTAATTCTAAGAATACTTTATAACCAGTGTTTTTTTTAAAATGAGTTTTAGAGTTTATAATAAAGTTTCCTGTAGGTGTTGCTCCAGAATAGGCGTCTAAATCTGAAGTGTTGTGCAAAGGAATATATAAACTGTCTTGCTCTATTATTCCTCTTTTATGAGACCATACAGGTAATGATTCAGGACGACGAACTATAGCCGGCTTCCATTTGTTCTTTATCTTTATGCCATAATCAAAAGAACTAGAAGCAATAACTCTGGAAACGTATAATGTTTTAATGTAGTTTCCTTTAAGGTCTTCAAGCCATATTGCAAAGAGCGGATATTGAAAAGAGTTGCCTTTTTTTAATTCAATAAGTATATTTTTAGAACCTATAGCATTTGGTAAATCAATAATTTGATAGTTGTTATCTTTTTCTTTTTTACCTATTTGTTTGTTTCTAATACGATTACCATAATTATAAAGCTCACTTATTAGGGGAAGTTGATAATAAAGGCTTAGCACTAAAATAAATGATAAGATTATTATAAAAGGGCTTTGTAGTTTTTGTAAAGAAGAAGCTCTTTTTCCGGAGATATAATTTGTTAAAGCTTTTTTGTTATTTATGATATGAAAAATAACGCCTAATGTAAAAAATAACGCAAAA